>CABUWG010000005.1 GCA_902495305.1 uncultured Pseudomonadota bacterium
ACCGATACCTGCGGTTACACCTGTTATCGTTGTTGTGATGATAATTGTCCGTCAGGAACGTCTAAAAACTACACGGGTTCTTATGCTTCTACAACCGAATGCGGTTCCCGCTGCAACAGATGTAAAGACTGCACGTCCGGCAAAACTTACTGGAACGGTTCTTATGTCGGTTCTTCCGAATGCGGCAGCTGCTATTCCTGTTCCGACAGATGTTCTTCCGGTTCCCGTGGCGGTGCAAGCTGTTCTTCCGGCTATGAAGAAGTCCGTGTAGGCTCTACCGAATGCGGAAACAGCTGTTATGGCTGTGAAAAGCATTATCATTCTTATTCCTGCCCGTCAGGATATCGATCTTCATCTTCCGGATGCTCTTATGGATACACGACCCGTCAAAAATCATGTTCCTGCGGAGCAACTTCCGGAACCTGCTATAAATGCAACTCTAAGCCGGCTCATGATCCTGATGAATGCAAAAGCTATTATTGGGAAAATGCCTCCCGCACACCTTGGTGTGGTCCTATCCATGAGAAACCTTCTGATAAAAATAACTACCCTTGGTGCAGTTATAAAAAATACTGTACGACTTACGGAGGTTCCCGTAAACTGGTCAACGGCAATTATAATGAAATCGTCGGCAGCGGCGGAACAGACGCCTATTGCAACGCCCATATGCCCTCCAGTTGTCCGTCAAAATAAACTTAATTAATCAGAAAACACGCAAGTCGTTAAATTTCTGATTAATATCACAATAAAAACCCCGTCTTTTCAGGCGGGGTTTTTCTGACAAAATCTAAAAACTAAGCTGATTTTTTAGTTGTCTTTTTAGCCGGTTTTTCTTCAGCCTTGGCTTCTGCTTTATCAGCAGATTTTTTGGCTGATTTCTTTGCCGGTTTAGCTTCTTCGTCAAACTTATACAGTTCTTCTACAGAAACAATCTTCTCATTAACTTTGGTCTGAGAAATAATATAATCAACGATTTTTTCTTCAAAAACCGGAGCTTTCAGAGCTTCAACAGCTTCTTTATTTTTCAGATAATAGTCAAATACTGCTTTTTCCTGTCCCGGATATTTGCGGGCTTCCATCATAATGGCATTATTAATGTCTTCCGGCGCAATATTGATTTTTGCCTCTTTGCCGACTTCGGAAAGCAGCAAACCGAGTTTAACGCGACGAACGGCAATATCTTTGTACTCAGCTTTCAAATCATCTTCGGATTTGGATTTTTCTTCTTCATCAAGCTGATTATATTTTTTAGCCTGTTCATACTGCTGACAAATAGAATTGAATTCAGCATCAACCAGACCGGCTGGAACGTCAAAACTATATTCCTTGTCCAAAACATCCAGCAGCTGTCTTTTCAACTTCATCTTGGAAGCCTGCTCATAGTCGCCTTTAATGCGGCCGGCAATAACTTCTTTAACCTTGTCCAGACTTTCTTCACCGAGAGATTTGGCAAATTCGTCATTAATCTCAACTTCTTTCGGCTCACGGATCTCTACGATTTCCACGGCAAAAACAGCGTCTTTGCCGGCCAGATCTTTGGCATGATATTCTTTCGGGAAAGTAACTTTGACATCAACTTTCTCACCGGCTTTTTTGCCGATCAGCTGGTCTTCAAATCCCGGAATAAAAGAACCGGAACCCAGTTCCAGCGGATAGCTTTCGCCTTTTCCACCCTGAAATTCCACGCCGTCAACAGAACCGACAAAGTTGATAACGGTCGTATCACCCTTTTGGGCTGCTCTGTCATCGCTGATTTTCACAACTTCGCGACGGGCCTGAGCCAGATATTTCAAAGCTTTTTCAACTTCTTCAGCCGGAACTTCGGCCATAAACTTGTCCAGTTTAATATCAGAAAAACTGCCGACTTTGATTTCCGGCATATTTTCAACCGAAACCTCAAATTCCAAATCTTTACCGTCGCCGAAAGCCGTAATTTTAATATCCGGAAGCATTGCCGGACGCAGATTCTGCTCTTTAATCAGATTATCGGTGGATTTCTTGACCAAATCTTCCAAAACCTCACCGGTAACGGAATCTTTATATTGTTTTTTAACCATGGCAACCGGAGCTTTTCCCGGACGAAAACCGGGGAGTTTGACTCTTTTGGCAATCTGGTTGATTTTAGCATCGGTTTCTTTCTCAACATCCTGAGCCGGAACAGATACTTTAAATACTTTTTTTAAGCCTTCAGACTTGATTTCGGTAACATTCATGAAAATTCTCTTAAAAAATTAACGATTATAAAACATTCTCAAAGAACTGGTGCGGACGGAGAGACTCGAACTCTCACGCCTCTCGGCACTAGATCCTAAGTCTAGCGTGTCTGCCAATTCCACCACGCCCGCTCTTTGATGACACAATTTGCTTGCATACTACAGAAAAAAAAAATTAAATCAAGACTAAATTCACAATTCAAACAAAATTATTGTAATATAAGTTAATATTCTGTATGATGGGCGCAAAGAAAGATTTTTATAAGGAGTAATCTTGTGTTTGCTTGGAATATTGCCCGCAGATTTGTTGCTTTAAGCCTGGCCGGAAGCCTTGTTGTTTCCTGCAGTTTCGTCAAAGAACACACCAGTCCGGAAACTTATAACACGCTCACGTTCAGCGACGGCGGCGCCGAAGAAGCTTCTCGGGCAACGGTCGCTTATTCGCAGGGCGACTTCGCACAAACCGAAAAACACGTCTTAAAAGCTCTGGCCGAAAATCCGCAGCAGCAACAAGCCCTCCTTGTCGGTGCCCTGATGTCGGAAAAAACCGGACGGCTGAACCGCGCCCGCCAGTATTATGAAGAATTAATCATCATTAACGGCAATGAAACCACAATCCTCGGCAATGAACAAATGCTGCCGGAAAAAATCTCCGACGTTGCCAAAAAGCGTCTGCGCCTGCTTGAAGTCAAACAAAGCAACCTTGTCATAGAAGACGACAACGGTTCAAAAGTCTTCAACATCGGCAAACAGGCCGGACAAGCCCGGACCCGTTCGGCAATTGAAGAAGCGCTGTTCAAGCGCGAACAACAGAAAATCGCCGAACAACAGCCCAGTTCGGAAGCCGAAATCCGCGCCGTACAAATATTGTTTAATGACAATGAACAAAACATCATCTCCCGATTCCTGATCTTAAAAGAACTGGCTGAAAACGACCTGATTACCAAACAGGAATTTTTACGCGCCCGCATGGCTAACGTCGGCGGCCTGCTTCCGCTCACCAACAAACCCGGTGCCTTTGGCATAGACCGTTCCGTCCCGTCGCCCGACGTTATTCTGGAACGGATAAAAGTCTTAAAAGACGCTGTTGAAAGCCGCGCCATCACACCGCAGGAATTTTCTGCCGAACGGGATCTGATTATTGAAGCTTTGCTGCCGCCCAACCCGCGCCAACGCATGCAAAACAAAATCCCGTCCCGTGATGTCATGGGTGCTGCCAAAGACCTGCGCAAACTGGAAATTTTATATGATCTGAACCTGATTACGGCCAAAGAAAAAGCTGCCGAAAAAGCCGCTATCGAAAAATATCTCGGCATCAACCGCGCTCCGGCCCAAAAGGCTTCTGCCGCCAAAAAAGTGGTCAAAACCGCTGCCGAACCCTGCAAACTGGACGGCAAATCCGCACCTTGCACCTTGACAGATCAAAAATCTGAGGTAAAAGTAACGCCTGAAAAAGAAATGGTAAAAACCGAACTCAAAATTGTTGAAGAAATCAAAGCCGAACCGCTGCCGGCACCGATTGCGCCGCAACCGGTCAAGGCTGTTGAACCTCAACCTTTGATTCCGGCGGTTTCCAGCCCGTTTTAAAAACCCAGAAACAAGAATAATAAAAGAATGGAAAACAGAATCAATCCGCGCAAAACTTTTGCAATAATTTCTCACCCCGATGCGGGTAAAACGACATTAACGGAAAAACTGCTGCTTTTCGGCGGCGCCATTCAGCAGGCCGGCGCAGTTAAAGCCCGCGGCGAAAACCGGCGTGCCCGTTCCGACTGGATGAAAGTCGAACAGGAACGCGGAATCTCTGTCGCCTCTTCCGTTATGACCTTTGAGTATAAAGACATTACCTTCAACCTGCTTGACACGCCGGGACACGAAGACTTCTCCGAAGATACTTACCGCGTGTTGACCGCCGTCGATTCGGCAATCATGGTGCTGGACTCCGCCAAAGGTATTGAAACACAGACCAAAAAGCTGTTTGAAGTCTGCCGCCTGCGCGACGTGCCGATCCTGACCTTTATCAACAAGCTTGACCGTGAAGGACAAGACCCGTTTCTGCTATTGGACGATATTGAAAAAACGCTGGCTTTGGAAATCACGCCGGCAAGCTGGCCGATCGGCATGGGCAAAGATTTTCTCGGCTGCTATGACTTATTGGCTGACCGCCTGATTTTAATGAACAAAACCGGTGACAAATCGCAGATTAACGCCACGATTGAAACCTGTGAAGGTCTGGATGATGAAAAGCTTGACCGCCTGCTTCCGGCTCACGCCGTCGCCAAATTGCGTGAAGACGTGATGATGGTCAAAGAACTTTGTCCGGAATTTAAGTTGGAATCTTATCTGGCCGGCATACAAACACCGGTATTCTTCGGCAGTGCCATCAACAATTTCGGCGTCAGAGAAGTCTTGGAAGGCCTGCATAACATCGCACCAACCCCGCGTCCGCAACCGGCCGCCGAAAGAACAATCGAACCAGCCGAAAACAAAGTCACCGGCTTTGTCTTCAAAATTCAGGCAAACATGGACCCCAAACACCGTGACCGCATTGCCTTTATGCGCCTTTGTTCCGGCCACTTCAAACGCGGCATGACCTTAAATCAGGTGCGTACCGGCAAAGGCCTGAAGGTTCCGACACCAGTCATGTTTCTGGCACAGGAAAGAGAACTTGCCGAAGACGCATTTCCCGGAGACATCATCGGCATCCCCAACCACGGGCAACTCCGCATCGGCGATACGCTGACCGAAGGAGAAAAGCTGCATGTTACCGGTATTCCGAGCTTTGCGCCGGAACTGTTAAAAAGCATCCGCTCAATTGATCCGCTCAAATCCAAACATCTCGGCAATGCCTTAAAACAAATTGCCGAAGAAGGCGGCGCCAGTGTCTTCAAACCGATTATCGGCTCGGAATGGATTGTCGGCGTTGTCGGCGCTTTGCAGTTTGAGGTTATGGCTGACCGGATTAAAAACGAGTTCAATATTCCGGTAATTTTTGAACCGACACAATACTACACCGCCCGCTGGGTAGAATGCAGCGACAAAAGCGAATTGGAGAAATTTAAAAACTCTTCACAAATGAATATTGCCGAAGATCACGACGGCGAGCTGGTTTTTCTGGCGCGTAATGCCTGGCATCTGGGCAAAGTCAGCGAAGACTTTCCCAAAATTGTCCTCAAAAAAACCAGAGAACAGGTTATCTAAAAGAATCCCCGAAGATTATCTCTTCGGGGGTTTTTCTTAATAAGAACAACTGTGGTTGCCGGAACTGTCGCAAGAACCATTGCTCATCTCTCCGGATGGGGGCGTCAACCCAACCATATTACGTTCACATTCCGCCTTTGTTGCAGCCTTAGCACTAAAAATACCATAACCGCCAAGAGAACAAATGAACTTATATTCACCGGTTGAAGTATTTTTACAGTAATTATCACACGTATAAACAGGAGCATATCCGTTATTATACAAACTTCCGCAATACTGCTGGTGTCCGCAATTCCAGCACATCAGACTACGGCAGTTTTTATAAACATATTTCCACGGATTGGCCGGAGGAGGCGGAGCAGATTTACAACTCGTACATTTACCGCAAGAGTTTGTATATGCACAACCGTAAGAACAAGATTTAGAAGTTACGGAACAATCGGAATTATACTCGCAAGAATAACATCCTGTTCCGCATTCCGTAGAAGATACGCGTACTTTGTTATAATTTGAAGAGCAGGACACAGACTTTTGTCCGGACCGGCAGTTATCGGAACAATAATAACAAGTTCCGCATTCGGAAGTGCCGGCATAAGAACCTGAGTAAGAACGGCTTCCTGAGGTACAGTCTTTACAGTAACGGCAGGTCGACCCACATTCGGTTGTAGTAGCGTATGAACCGGAATAGTTTTTTGAACCGCGAGAACACTCGTCGGAACAACAACGATAACAGGTGTATCCGCAAGTATCTTTACCGGAAGACCCACGTGAAGCGTCACAAGTTACCTTATAATTTGTCGGACAGCCTTTAGATTGGGCATCAGTACAGCATTTACCATAAGAATTATCATAAGGACAACGGTTTGAAGTTGCATACAACCGTCCCGGAGAACAGGAGTTGACATAACCAGATTCACGACAGGCACGTGGCCTGTCTTCTTTACATTGTTTGTAATAAGGTTTGCCGTTCGGGCATTGTCCGTCAACAAAGGACGGCAGAGAACAAGACTGGGTATTATAACCGTTATCGGTACACCATTTGACCGGATCGCATTTGAGGTAATAGTCGTCTTTCTTACATTTACCGACCTGAGCCTGATACTGGGGACATTTACCGGAAGCATAGTAGGTATAACCTTTTTTCTCGCACCACTCGGTATCTTGGTTAACATTCATGTTGATATCGCCGTGCATGGTGTCAGAATCCTGACAGTCCGGCAGGAAGCACACACCCCCAAAGGCAGAAGAAGGCGGGAGGAGCACCGAGAAAGCAGCGGCAACAGCAAAGACTGATACCGCAGAGTTTAGTTTCATGTGTAGCATATTTATGTTAATATTCTTCATCGATATCCTCCCATATAAAAATTCTTTTCTAAAGCACATACTTTGTCACACTTCCCGCCAGAGCAACGCGGTCTCTTAAGCTCATTGCCGACAACTGAGCGCCACCGATGTTCGGTCTCCGGCCTCTAAGCCGATGAAAGAAAGAAGCCGGAGTAATGACCTTCAAAGAGTATCATCAAAAATTATAATATCATAACATGAGTACATTGTCAATAGTGCTTGAGAAGATAAAGATGTATTTCGTCAAAAGCTAGGGAATTCAGAGTATTTCGAGAACAATTAAATGTATATTTAATTTTTAATATATATTAATTCTAAATAGTCTCAATTAGCTGTATCTAATAAAGAATATGATAATGAAAATCATCAGATGAAACTATTATTCCTGCTGGCAGTTCCATTTTCTGCACCCGATAAAATCGCGGATTGTACGAACTTGAATATCATCACCGTTAAAATACAACGCTGCACCCAAAGAAGCCGGAACATCAAACTTTTTACCGTCAATCTCCAGTCCTTTGTTTTTAGAATACTTCACTCGGGAACGATAGATACAGCTCTCTTTGTCACACGCCAAATCGAGCCAGTCAGTATCGCTTGCTTTTCCTTTATAAATTTCCTTGAGTTTTTCATAATCCTCTTCATCCAACTGATGCGATGCCGTTCTTTCCAGCCAGATTTGCTTATCAAAATAATTCCCGCGGCTCGGCAAAATCACCAGTTCGCCATGTTTGTCTTTTACTGCCAGCAAGTCGGCATCGGCATTAATCATCACATCAGGAACTCTGGTTGCAAAAATGCTCAGCACGCCGCAAACAATGCCGATCCAACCCCATTTTCGCCAGTTTCTTTCCCACAGGCACAACCATAATCCGCCCCCGACAATCAACAGCAATCCCCACAACGGCATTGACAAAACCTGATATCCGGCGCTTGGCCACGAGGCAACCCAAGCCGTAATCTCATTGACCAGTTCCACGCCCCAGCCGGTAATTTTCAAAGTCCAGACATCAAGTCCGAAAGGCATCAGCAACATAGAAAGCAGCATAAAGGGCATAATCACCAAACCGATAACCGGTCCGGCCAAAAAATTTCCGGCCGTGGTATAAACGGCAATCCGGTTAAAATGATAGACTGCAAAAGGCAGCGTCGCCAGACTGGCCACCAAATCTGACACCACAATTCCGGCAATATACACCCAAACCAGCTTTACAATTGCCACGACCCTGCCCTGTTGACAGCTGCCGTCACCACGCAGAAACCTGTTCAAACGGCCGGCATATTTCTCATAAAACGCAATCAAAGCCACAACCGCGGCAAAAGACATCTGAAAACTTGCCCCGATAAGTGCCTGCGGAGAAATCACCAAAACCAGCAAGGCTGCCAGTGCAATCGTCCGCATGGAAATTGCCCGCCGGTCACACAAAACGCCGAGCAAAACAATAAACGTCATAATAAAAGCCCTCTGCGTCGGGACTTCCGCTCCCGAAATCAACAAATAAAACGCACTGAGGAAAATGGCAAAAACCGCCGAAATCTTTTTGGCATCATAACGCAAAGCCAGCGGCGGGATCAAAGCCGCAATCAGACGAATGAAAAAGAACATCAGTCCCGCCAGCATACTCATATGCAAACCGGAGATTGAAAGAAAATGTGCCAAACCGGCATCACGATAATCATTGGTAATCTTCTGCCGGATTCCGGAACGGTCACCGGCCATAATCGCCGCCGTAATGCCGGCTTCGTCCCCTGGCAGAACCGCCTTGACATGAGCCACCATTTTTTGCCTGAGCACATTAATCCGGCTGTCAAACCATAAGCCAATTCCTGCTTTTTCATGACACTCCAGAGGCTGAACCGAAGCCATGGCATAACCGTTGCCCTTGATACCGGCATAAAAAGCCTTGCGGTCAAACTGATAACCCCCGACAATCGCCGGCTTCGGCAAAGGCATAATCTTCGCCACGGTTTCCACACATTGTCCGGCCTTCCATTCCTGCGTCTTGTCCCGCAGAGTAATCTTGACCGGCCCCGCAATTTCCACGCCGTCAAAATTTTTAATATGATCCAGCACCAGACGGGGTTTGCCTTTCATATTATGCTCCACCCGCACAATCTGCCCGCGGATATAATTCGTCTGTTCCGCGGCAATAACCGGTTGCCGTGCCAGATATAAGGTCTTCATCTGAATATTGATAAACCCCAGAACCACCAATGCAATCCCGAGCAAAAACCATAATCGTCCGGTTTTAAAACGCCAAACCCAAGCCAAAAGCAAAATCAGCTCAAACACCGCCAGCGACCACCATTTTGACGGCTCCTGCGGCAAGACGAAATACAGCCCGATTCCGAGCGCAAACAAAACCGGCGTCCACAAAAACCAGCGGCTCTGTTCTTCCGCCAGATTTTCAGCCCAGAAATTTTGACGATGTTGCAACATATTTTTCCCTTTCGCTTTATTTGTAATATATTAATCTTTTTGTGTCATCATCAAAATAAAAGATATTTAATGAGGAAAAATCATGAAAAAAATAACATTAGCTCTTTTTTGCGCTTTCATCCTGTTTTCCGCGCCGCTTCATGCCGAAGTCAAAAGCATTGTCGACTGGGACGGCGGAAACAATCCCTACAAACCGGGCAAAGACACCATTGCCGGTACGGATAATCTGGCAAACCTCAAAACAACCTGTTCCAACAGCTGCCCCAAACCTTACAGCATCACCACCACCTCTTGTCCGGAAGGGCAGATTCTGGTACATTGTCCGGCACGCGGCTGCGGATACTACAATTTGTGCCGCAATAAAAAAACCAAAGATGAGCCGGCCAACAATGATATTTTAGACATCAACAAAAATGAAATCAGCCTGCCGGAACTTCTGGACGAGATTGACACGTATCAATACAATCAGGAACAGGAACAACAATAACGCAAAAGGCTGCCAAAAAATGACAGCCTTTTTTCACAACTCAGATTATCAAAAATCATCATGCACGTTTAACGGCGGAAAGAACTTGCCGCACATTGTTCCCGTATCAGGTTCAAAACTCTTCTTATATACCAGTTCATAGGCACATAACCTGAACTTTTCCCCGTCCGGAAACTCAATCCGCATTCCTCTTTGGTTCAAAACCGCAAAATCGCCGGCATCCGGAAATTCAATTTTTTCACCGCTGCGGAATTTATAATAAATATTCTCACCGCCTTCGGTCAAAACATACCAAACAGGAACTTTTCGTTCCGAAGCCGGAGATGTTAAAATACCGGGGTTAACGTTATAATAACGCACCGTCTTATTCTCCGCAGCTGCCAGCTTCATCACCATTGTTTCGTTTATCAATGCTTCCATGATTTTTATATTTTTTAAGATTAATAATTAACAGATATATATTCCAATGGTCTTCAGAATATTACAAAATTTTATAAAAAACAAGTCTGCATTGCCATATTAAACAAAAAAATTGTCAAATCCTAAGATTTGACAATTTCTTTATACTTTAGAATATCATCAGCATCAATAATCCGCCGATAAATGACTTTGCCATTCCACCCTGAATCAAATTCGATACATCCCTCTTCCAAAGAATACCGACTCAAATTCAGATAAGTTCCGTCTTCAAAAACAAAACCCTCAAAAGCCTTAACGTCACGACAGAAAGAATAAAACGGCTTGCAGATAAGTTCAGCCGTATCAGCCCGCAATAAGGCCAGATTGTTGCCTTTTATCTTCCAGCAGACCAGACAAAGGTTTGTCTTGTTCTTAATCCCTGTTCTGGCCAGCATTACCGGATACACTTTTTCTTTCTCAACCATAAAGCCCTTTGCGGCAAAAGCTTCCGCCGCCTGAGCATTGTTCATCAATACTATGTCCATATGCAATAATAATTAGTTTCACAAAAAAAAGTTGCCGTAAAACGACAACTTTTTGATTTTTTTGAAGATAATTGATGAGATTAAATCCCCCACCAGTTCTTTTTCTTTACTTCCCTTATAAATGCGGGATTTACCTGCATATAAGGCTTATTTGCCTCTTCACCGGAGACAAAGAACTTTTCTCTTTTTCCGTACAAGCCGCGGGTCAGCAAAATTTTACTTCCGTCTTCATAACGAAAATAGCTCCCCGAGGACAAATCCCAAACGGCCGTACCAAACGTAACAGGCTTGCCGTCCTTAACAGCAATAATTTTTCCGTCAGGAAGCTGCCAAGCCGGTATTACCGCAGTAACATTCGGCCGGTTATATTCATGCAGGTTTACCTGCCCTGAATATCTGACAACTGCAACCGGCTTAGCACCGGGAACCGGAGCCGTTAATACCATTACGTTGTTAGCTACTGAATTTTTTGCACTCTGAGAAAAATTTTTTTGTGTGTTCATATCTTTTAAAATTTAGCGTCCCTGTCGGGACAAAATTAATAATTTATTTTTAATTCTCTTAACAGAAATTACTATATGACAAAATTTCCAAAATGTCAACACATTTTCTGCAAAAAAAATCACTTTTTTTATAAACACCTGTTTTTCCTCTTTCGTGCATACTCATCAATCTTCACACCCCGATGTTTTGGCTCGATTTTTTCTTCAATAAAATCAAATTTGTCAAAATCATTTATTGTCGTGATCAGATCATTCGCTAAAAGCGCTTTAACGCAAACGTCCACAAACTTTCCCCGCACATCCGCTCCGTCCACAAATACCGTAATGTTTCCCGAAGCCGCGGCAATTCCCCTTTCCAGAAAAATCCGCCAAACTTCGTCCCGCATTTGCTCTTCAAACTTTTCCGGCTCGTCAAAAAAGCCCAAAGACTCCAGAGCCTCACCGCATTTTGTTTGTTCCAAAAGCATCTTGCCGCCGTATTCGGCAACAAAATCCAAAGCCTTTCGTTTGTTAACATCATTTTTCAAAAAACTGATGCTGTACATTACCAAACTGTCTTTCGGGGTCGCCACGTCAAAAGTTTCTGCAACGTTGTATACCCAATCACATAATTCTTGATTTTCCATAATTTATAATAATAAAAATTAATAACTAAAAATTCCGCTCTGATTTTATCCGGTCTTACCCTCTTGTCAAGACACAAAAAAAACTGCCTAACCTCACGGCCAGACAGTTTTATTTCTCTGTTTAATTAAAAAAATCTCCTCTTATGAGGGATATGTCTTTTATCCTACCTGAACGCGGGGAAGAACCATGCTTTCCCAAAAACGTCCGCCTATATTTTCGTAGGATACATCCTGCCAATAATACTTTCCGGTACTTTCTTCTTTTAATATCCTAAAAGAAAGACCGTTTTTGACTTCGCTCAGAACACCTTGTTCCGGCAAGATTAAATTCACTCTGTTGATGACTTTTTCAGGAATAAACTCCGCATTGTCCATGCGCAGATATTTTTTCTTATTATCAACCGTAGTGATGGCCCAACAGGGGACGCGCATTTTTGTATTAAACATGTCCTCTGTTTTCTGCAAATCGGCAATATGCTTGGCACATACCGGCAGCAGATACAAAAACTTAATTCCTAATTCCTGGAGCAGACAAATTGCATCATCCATATTCCAAGCTGTTTTGATTCTTGTATCCATAATCTATAATTATTTTTATAATAGTGGCTAATTAACTGTTCCGTTATACCCGATTCTGACTTTTTTGTCAATATCTTTTATTTCGGAAAATGCAATTTTTCTAAAAAAAATATCCGATATTGCAATTAATACCGGATATTTTCTTACAAAACCAGATTCAAAACCCGTTCCGTCGCCTTAATTGCCGCCTTAACCTGATCGGAAGAAACCGCATGCGTTACCATCCCGTTATCCCATTTAATAGTGGCCTCCACCAGCGAATTTGAGCTTCCGCCCGGCGGAATGGTAATCTCAAAGTCCAGCAGTTTCGGAATTTCCACATTCATTTTCGGCGCCAGCTTGCGCAGTGCATTCATAAAAGCATCATACCCGCCGGAACCTTGCGCCGTTTCTTCAAAGACCTCGCCGCGGCATTCCACCTGAATATTGGCACTCGGCTTCATCTGCATTGTTGTCGTCACCACGCAGTTTGTCACCCGAAACAGCTTATACCGCTGTCCGCCCAGCATATCCGCCACCAGAAAAGGCAAATCTTCCACCGTCACGTTCTTTTTCAAATCGCCGAGTTCGACAATCTTTTGCAACAGCTTCTGCTTCTGATCATCATTCAGATGAATCCGCAACTTGTCCAAATTCATCTCCAAACTGGCCTTGCCGGAAAGCTTGCCCAAAGCATAAGAACGGTTGCGGTCAAACCTGTCAGGCGTCAGACTGCTCACATACAAATTGCCCTTTTTATCACCATCGGCATGAATCCCCGCCGTCTGCGTAAACACATCACTGCCCAGAATCGGCATATTGCCGGCAATCCGCTTGCCGCTGAATGTCTCAACCAGAATGCTGATGTCTTTGAGTTTTTTCTCATTAACCTTACAGGCAGCATCGCTATGGTCGTTAATAGCCGCGGCGGCCTGCGCCAAATCCACATTGCCGGTACGTTCGCCCAGTCCGTTAACCGTCACATGCAGCCCACTGATACCGGCTCTGACCGCTGCCAGCGCATTAGCCGCCGCCATGCCGTAATCATTATGCGGATGAAACTCAAACTCTGCTTTCGGATAACGCCGAACCGTTTCTCTAATATATTCTTCCGTTTCAAACGGATTCAACACCCCAAGCGTATCCGGCAGGATAATCCGCTCAAACCCCAAGTCGGCATAACAATCCAGCATCTTCCAGACATAGTCCGGACTGTTTTTAATGCCGTTTGACCAGTCTTCCAGATAAACATTGCAGGCAAAGCTGTTTTCCTGCGCATAGGCAACGGTTTTCTTCACATCGGCCAAGTGCTCGTCCAATGTTTTTTTGAGTTGCAGCTCACAATGCTTCTGCGACCCTTTGGTCAAAAGATTAATCCGCCGGCAGCCGGTCGGCTTCAGCCAGTCGATTGACTTGTTATAATCGGTAAAGCTCAAAACCTCCACCGCATTTTCAAAACCGGCGGATTTCGCCCATTCCATAATTGCACTCAGCGCAATCTGTTCTTCTTTGCTGACTTTGGCGCTCGCCACTTCACAGCGGCTGACCCCGACATCCGCCAGCAGACGTTTGACAATAACCAGTTTTTCTTCATGCTTAAACGACACGCCTTTGGTCTGCTCGCCGTCGCGTACCGTCGTATCGACAATATCAATAAATCTCATCTATTTCTTTTTCTCGCACAATTGCAAAACAATATCCGCGACATTTTCACTCGGTGTCTGTTCGCCCAGCCCCAGCACCTCACGGACTTTTTTAAAACCGGCCATTTGTCTATCATACAAATCGTCTTTTTGCAACAGTCCTTTGATATAACTGCGGATATTTCCAGGCACACAACGCTCCTGCAACAATTCCGGCACAATCTCCCGCCCCAGCAGAATATTGGAAAGATTCACAAACTGGATTTTCAAAAACTTGCGCGCCAGCATTGCCGAAAAGGCCGAAACCTTATAAGCCACAATGTGCGGCACGTCCAAAATCGCCAATTCCAGTGCCACCGTCCCCGAGGCCGCTATCGCCGCTGACGAAGCCTTAAAAGCATTGTAACGGTCTTGCTGCGTTTCAGTTACCACAACCGGCAGCCCGCTCTTTTTTGCCTCAAGCTTAACCGTCTCCGCCACCGTTTTAACCGTCGGAATCACAAAAAACAAATCATCATTTTGCTTGGACAACTCCCGCACCGCATCAAAAAAAACCGGCAGCAGCTTGCTGACTTCCGTCTTGCGCGATCCCGGCAGAACGGAAATAACCCTTTTGTCAGCCGGAACCTTGAACTTCTCGCGAAATTTTTTTCCGTCCGCGTGCAAGGCCTCGCTCTCAATCACCGGATGTCCGACAAAATTCGTCGGCAAATGATAAGGCGTAAAATATTTTGGCTCATACGGCAGCAACGTCAACAGACGGTCAATATATTTATACATCGTACGCGCCCGTTTTTTCTTCCAAGCCCAAACCTGCGGCGCCACATAATGCACCTGCGGAATGCCGGTTTTCTTTCTGCGCAGAGCTTTGTGTACCCGTGCCGAAAAACTCCAGCTGTCAATGGAAATCACCACATCGGGCTGTACCCGCATAATGTCTTCGACCGTATTTTTAATATGCCTTAAGACTTTCGGAATACTCGGAATTACCTCCATAATTCCCATAATCGACAAATCGGCAATGTCAAACAACGGCTTCAACCCTTCTTCTTCCATTGTCTCGCCGCCCACGCCGTAAAAGGCCACATCACCGTTTGTTTTCTTCTTTATGGCTCTCATCAGACGAGAACCGAGCAAATCTCCGGAAGGTTCTCCGGCAATCAGATAAATCTTTTTCATTACGCCTCCTTCCACTTGTCATCGGCCGGATTCACGCCGATCACAAAAAGCCCGAGCTTATCCGCCAGCTTCAGCGCCTCAGCTTCATCCGCAATCAAACCGTTTCCGGCATGCAGGGCAATCCCGCGCAGCCCTGCTTTATGAGCATTCTCAATCGTTCTTGTTCCAAAAGCCGGCAAATCAATCCGCATATCCTGCTGGGGCTTGCGCAATTTGACCAAAACGCCGCCTGCTCCTTTGCGCTTGTAATCACAACAACGCAATAGCATTTTGTCAGTCCCCTCAATCGCTTCCACGGCCAACACCAGCCCCTGCTGAACAACGGCACCCTGCCCGATATCCAGCCGTCCGAGTTCTGTCACCACTTCTATCCCGCGCTTAATGTCCGCCAAAGCCTGCTTGTCGGGTTTGACTCTGCCCAACACGCCTTCTTTCACCAGCAGCTCGGGAATAACCTCATGAATCCCACGCACAATCATCCCTTCGGACTCAATCTCCTTAACCAGCGCGCGTAAAATCCCGTCATCACCCAAAGCCTTCATCCCGACTTTGGCAAAAAATGCCGTTGTCTTCCAATCCGGCACCAAATCGGAAAAACTCGGGCGCCGTATTGTACCGATCATCACGACTTCCTGCACCTTTTCCTCGGCGAATTTTTTAAAACCGCTGCCGGCCTGCCCGATTCTGATCCAGATATGCGGCACATCATCGGAAATAACCGCCTTGTCGGCATTTCCCTCAATCGCCAAAACAAAATAATCGCGTCCGGTTTGGCGACAATGGTCAATCAACAACTTCGGTATAGTCCCGCCGCCGGCAATAATCCCTAATTTTTTTGTATTCACAGTCATCATAATTCCATAAAAAAAGAAAGAATAACACTTCTATACCATAGAAAAATTATTCTTTCATTAAAAATAAAAAAAAGAAATACGCTTTTACATTTCCCGACCGCGAGAAATATTCCGCGAACAAACATTTCCTGACGATTTCTCCGTTTTCTTATGTTCTTCCTGCTTCCGTCCCGACAACCCCAACATTTTCTCTCTGACTTCTTTCTTTTTGTCGGCAGAAAAATCTTTTAAACTGTTTTCAACCATCCCCAGCTTTTCCGGATTCTCTTTTTCAAAATAAAAATGCCATTCTGCCATTTTATTTAAGAAGTGATAATCAAGCTCTTCCATTGACATTTTTTGCTTTGCAATCTCATTATAACTGCTCAGGCTTTCTCGAACAAAAGCCCTGCCATAACTGGAATAAAGCGTCATAAAATCTTTGGCCGGAACATTCAGCCCCATTTCCCCCAAATCAAAAACACCGCTCAAAACACCTACACTTTGCGCCTTATCATTCAACGCCATGTTCCCGCCATGAAAATCATTATGACAAACGACCAGATTTGAACTTTTTTCAGCAGGAGCTCGATACTCAATTCCTTTTTCGGTATAAAATTCTGTATTCCGCTGTTTCATGTCTTGCGTATTTTCAAACTGAAAACCTACCTGCTCGGAAACCTCAAAGCCTTGAACCGGAAAATTATGCAAATGTCCCAAAAACTGCCCGACCTCAGAAGCCAAAATACTTTTTTGTAAGACGGAAAGGTCATCAAAATGAAGATTGTCTTCGCTGCAATTTTTACCGTCAATACAGGTCTTACCCTTTAATTCTTGATGAACAGCCCCTTCAAAACCATCTTCTTTTATATATTGCACATCAGGCAAACGAGATTTTAAAAACTCATCATCAGAATGTTGAATAAGCTGAGAGTATTCCGCCTCTTTCAAATACCCCTGTCTGGCGCGCTCCTGTATCGGTACCCGAATAATATAATCACCGTTTTTATAAGCTGCAGAATTTTTTCCTTCTCCCATTTTTTCAGCATTTTCAATAATTTCTTTCAAATTTTGCACCATCTTAAAGCTCCTGTACTTTTTTAATATTATATCTCATTTTCTACACTCAGAAAAGAAGATTATTTCTCAAAAGAATACATCATGCTTCATACTTACTAAAATTCTTTCTGTACGAAGAGAGCACTAAAAAGTTTGATAAAGGCCGATGCTATTTGTGAAGCAAAATGCGACGTGTACATATAGCTACATGAGGAGAAAAGAAACAAGAAAGACGGACATTTCAGGCCGCTGTAAAACTGCGATATGAAGCGCTACGTAAAAACAACCGTTGCTCCGGTTGTTTTTATCTGCAAGCTCTTTGGAACATCTTGGCAAGCGAGGGAAGCGTGAGCAACCATAGCGAGCCTAGATGCCTAAGGTCAAATAATAAGAAAAAGAAAATCCGGCGACAGGCACGTACATAGGCGTACGTAACTTAGCCGGATTTTCTTTTTCTGTATTAGGCGTCCGTATTGCGCAGTTTTACTCCGCGGTGAGGAGATTACGGCGATCCTTCAACGCCATTTCAATGAACTTGATTTGCTCTTGAACAATGGCATTGTCTTTGAATTTTTCTTTGGCCTGAGCAACACGCTCGTCTAAGGTTCCGTCTTTGCCTTTGAAAATAAACATATAGGCACGGGTTGCAGCTTTGACTTCAGATTCTTGCATACCGCTGCGCTTCATGCCAATCTGATTCAGACCGCGCAGCTTGCCGCGATCACCGGTCACAATGGCAAAAGGAATAACATCGCGCGCCACGCCGGTCATACCGCCGATCATTGCCTTGCGCCCGATACGGCAAAACTGGTGAACAGCCGAGTTGCCGCCCAGAATACACCCGTCACCCAAACGCGTATGGCCACCGATAACCGCATTATTGGTCATAATCACGCCGTTGCCGACCACACAGTCGTGCGCCACATGAGAATTCACCATAAACATCCCGTCATCACCGACAATCGTAATCAGCTTTTGCGGCTCGGAACCGTCTTCCGGCGGCGTCTGCCCTTTCGGCGTACCGCATTGCATCGTTACATTTTCACGAATAACATTACGCTTGCCGATAACCAGCTTTGCATCCGGCTGAAACTCGTTGCCGTGGTCTTGCGGTCCGCCGCCGAGAACGGCACCGGGGAACACAACCGTTTCATCACCGATTGTGGTATTGCCCAAAATGGTAACCCGCGCAATCAGATTAACTTTTTCACCGATAACGGCATTTCCGCTGATATAACAAAACGGCCCGACAATTGCGCTGTCCGCGATTTTTGCACCTTGTTCGACTACTGCTGACGGATGAATATTAGACATCAAAAAATTCCCTTTCTCAAAAATATTCAGTTCATGCTGCCATTATAAACAATTTTTATCTGGCGTAAACACAACAAATCTTACAAATTATTACACATTGACAATTAGACAAAATAACAATATTATTCAAATGACAAAAAATTATTAATATTTATTAAAACATAACATTATGGAAAAAAATCTGGTTTTATCACCTCAGGAATTAAAACTGTTTTTGAACAGCCTGTCCAAAGACGAAGACTTTCGTACGGACTTGGAAATGATTCTGAAAAAGGACTATAAAAAGTTCGATGACTGGCTTAAGACAATGCATCCGATGCACTTCATCCTTGAAGACCTGATGATTGCCACTTGGCCGACAGAGTTTATTCAAAGATATGTAGAAGTTATCAACATCGATGAACGGCTGCGCCGACAACTGCTGCAATCCGCCGGAAAAGACATTGTTTTGGCCATAATCCGCGAAACAAGTCCTTCTGTCGAAGAAAGCACTATCGTGCTCAACCGGCCGGACGGAACGGAATACATCGGCATTTTGTTAGAAAACGGCGCTGACCTTGACGAAAACGCGGAGGAGACCATCCTCACCCGCGGAACCGAGCAAGACAAACAAAAATATTGTCTGGAATGCGAAACGCTCTACAATATGAACTTGTTGCTCAAAGACGAGCAAAGCCGCCGGCTTTTGTTGCTTTACATAAACAACAACGGGGGTTGTTACGGATTTGAGGATAATGAAATATTACAACTTCTGCCCTATCCCGAATTGATGAAAGCCTACACCACCCTATGTAATGTATCTTATGAACTGGTAAAGGACGATCTCAACCTCGATTCTTATATAAGTAATATCACCATATACGAATGCGACTGGGTTGACATCAGCAAGGATGAAAAGCTGCTTGAAAAATTTGTGAAATCTGCCCTAAAAACAGATTCACAAAAACAGTCACTAAGACTGGCAATAGGCCTCTATCCTGATCAGATGGCCTTTCCGACAGCCAAAATGCTGCAAAAGCTAAACTCCTTTGATGATAAACTGGTTTTGTCTTTGCTAAAAACAACCAACGAAGAAATTCTTGGCATTATTCCAAAGGACAAAATTGCACAGCAACTACGCTTTCACAGTATCATTGGCTGGTTTGCCCAAGCTCATAAAACAAACGGTATCAAATTTTTCCTACAAACTTTTGAAGATTTCTGCGAAAGCGAAGTAACGGCAATCTTAGACATGAAAGATGCGGAAATAGCTCAAATGCTGATTGAAAAACAATCAATACCAAGCTTTAGCGAATATCGTCTGATAGAAAATTATTCAGAACAAGAAGCTAAAAAACTTATTTTATGCTACGGAAAACATTACACATTGCATTTTCCTGATGTAAAAAAGGCTTACAACAAATACCGGCGTGAAGAATTTTGGCAAAAGGTCAAAAACTTTTTCAGCCTCGGTTAATTTCCATGATTAAAAATCTCCCGTATGTCAATACGCGGACAATTACAAAAAAGGATTGCTTTTCAGCAATCCTTTTTTGTGACTTTAGGCTCTCAATTCGCCGCCGGTTTTCTTCTTGACCTCGTCAATCACCTTATTCATCAGCCCTTCAATATCTTTATCGGTAAAGGTATTTTCAATCGGCTGGAAGGTAACGGACAACGCCAGAGATTTTTTGCCTTCCGGCAGATTATCCCCTTCATAAACGTCAAAAATCCGGACATAGGTAATATGAACACGGTCAGCGCTTTTCGCCGCCGCAATCACGTCACTGGCCTTCACGTCTTTGTTCATGACAAAAGCCAAATCCTTATCCAGCGGCTGGAACTGATACAGCTCAAGCTTTTTGCGCGCCTTGCCCTGAGCCGCACGCGGTTCCGGAATATTGTCAAGAAACACCTCAAAAGCCATCACCCGTTGCTTAATCCCGAGCTTTTTGGTAACGGCCGGATGAATCTCGCCAAAATAAGCCAGCACGTTTTTGCCCAAACGCAAAGAACCGCTGCGCCCCGGATGATAATATTCCGGTGCGTCACGGAACACCTGGGCATTTTCCCACGGTCCGTTAGCCGCTGCAATGGCCGCAAGAGCATCAGCCTTGGCATCAAAAACGTCATAAGCGCGCTCATCACCCGTCCAGACTTTTTTGGAAGTCATACCGCAGCGCACGCCGGCAGCCACCAGTGTCTGCTCTTTCGGCTTGCGCCCGAAGAATTGCGGCCCGACCTCAAACAAAGCAACATTGCCGTATCCTTTGGCAATATTGTTCTTAACTGCCATCAACAGATTCGGCAAAACTGACGGACGCATTTCATCCAAATCCGACGCAATCGGATTAAACAGCAACACGGCTTCCTGTCCGGCTTTGCGGAACATTTGCGCCACTTTTGAATCGGTAAAGCTCCAAGTCACCGTCTCCAGCATGCCGCGGCCGGCCAACTCGTGCTTAACCGTGACGTTACGGCGCTGAACCGGTGTCAGCGTCTGAACCGGAAACTTGTCATGCGGCAGAGATTCCGCCGGAATTTCATCCAGTCCGATCATCCGCACAACTTCTTCCACCAGATCATGCTCACCCTCGATATCTCCGCGCCAGGTCGGAGAAACGGCCTTGATTTTTCCGTTTTCTTCAGAGGTTGCAAAACCGAGTTTGTTCAAAATGTCAATAATCTTGTCCTTGGAAACATCAAGCCCGATAAGGCTCTTAATCCGCTCCGGCCGCAGATAAGCCACCCGCTCGGCACAATCCTCGCAGCCGGCGACCTCAATTTCAGAAACCTCGCCGCCGCAAATTTCGGTAATCAGCTGTGTGGCGTAATCCGAACCGAGGATATTGGACTTCGGATCAACCCAGCGCTCATAACGGTAGCGGGAGTCGGAATCAATCTGAAACTTGCGTCCGGTACGGGCAATACAATCCGGCGCAAACAAAGCGCATTCCAGAAAAACGTTTTTGGTGTCTTCGCTGCAACCTTTTTCAGCACCGCCCATAATGCCGCCGAGACATTGAATCCCTTCATCGTCGCAAATTCCCAAAGCCTTGCTGTCCATGGCATATTCTTTTTCTTCCAGCGAAACAAACTTTTCGCCGTCTTTTGCCATTCTGACCGTAATATTGCCTTTGAGCTTGTCAGCGTCAAAAACGTGCAACGGACGCGCCATGTCATAATTGATGTAATTCGTCACATCCACCAGCGGAGAAATTGAACGCAGCCCGATAGCACACAAACGGTCTTTCATCCATTTCGGCGTTTCGGCCTTGTTGTTAACACCCCTGATATAGCGTCCGACATAAGTCGGGCAGGCTTCTTTAGCTTCGATATTGACCGTAACGGGGCTTTTGAAGCTGCCTGCGATTTTTTTGACGTTCAGCGGTTTCAAAGTCCCGAGGCCGGCCGCCGCCAAATCTCTGGCAACACCGCGAACACCGAGACATTCTGCCCGATTCGGCGTAATTGAAATCTCAAATACCGGATCAATGTTCAAAACTTTATCCGCAGAAAGTCCGATTGGTGTATCCGCCGGAAGCTCAATAATGCCGTCATGATCTTCGCCAATGCCAAGCTCTTTCTCGGAACACATCATGCCAAAGCTTTCCACACCGCGGATTTTTCCCACTTTGAGCTTTTCGTTATAACACGGAATGGTAACGCCGACCTGCGCAAATATGCCGACCAGCCCCTGCTTGCAATTCGGCGCGCCGCAAACGACCTGCAGTTTTTCCTTTCCGGTATTGACGCACAACAAGCCCAAATGGTCAGAATCCGGATGCCTTTCATAAGTCTCGACTTTTGCCGTAATAAAATCTTTAAGAGCCGCCGCCGGATTAACGACTTCTTCCACTTCCAAACCAATCTTGGTCAGCGCCTCGGCAATCTCGTCAACCGATGCCGTTGTATCCAAATGTTCTTTTAACCACGATAATGTAAATTTCATCTTGCTGCTCCTCCGTTATTGCTCAGTCCTCCGGTCATTGAAGCGGAATCAAGCGGCACAAAGCCGTAATGCTTCAGCCAGCGCACATCCGATTCAAAGAAAGTCCGCAAATCAGGGATTCCGTACTTCAACATGGCCAGACGGTCAATACCGACGCCAAAGGCAAAGCCCTGATACTCGTTCGGATCAATTCCGCCGGCTTCCAAAACCTTCGGATGAACCATGCCGCAACCCAAAATCTCAAGCCAGTCGGTACCGGCACCGATTTTCAGTTCGGTTTTGGTTTTCAGACAGCCGATATCCATTTCGGCAGACGGTTCGGTAAACGGAAAATACGACGGACGATAACGGACGGGAACATCGTCAAGCTCAAAAAACGCTTTAACAAAATCATACAAACAGCCTTTGAGGTGCGCCATGGTAATGTTCTTGTCAATCACCAACCCCTCAACCTGATGAAACATCGGCGTGTGCGTGGCATCATAATCGGAACGATAAGTCCGCCCCGGCGCAATAATGCGGATAGGCAGTTCTTTCTTCTCCATCGTACGGATTTGTACCGGCGACGTATGCGTCCGAACCACGTAACTGTCATCAAAATCAGCACTGTCTGGATTGGGAATATAAAAAGTGTCCTGCATCTGGCGGGCCGGATGGTTGGCCGGCATATTCAGGGCATTAAAGTTATGAAACTGGTCTTCAATATCCGGACCTTCGGCAACCGAAAAGCCCATCTGCCCGAAAATCGCGACAACTTCTTCATAAATCTGAGACACCGGATGAATCCGCCCTTGGTTTTCCGGACGAACCGGCAGCGTGACGTCAACAATTTCTTTTGCCAGTTTTTCATCAAGCTCTTTGGCCTCCAAAGCGGCTTTGCGCTCGGCCAAAACCTGCTCGATCTCGCCTTTGAGCAGATTGAGGCTCTTGCCCATTTCAATCTTCTGCTCCGGCGGCAAAGCGCCCAACCCTTTCATCATTTCGGTAATCCGTCCCTTCTTGCCCAAAACGGCAACACGAACTTCTTCCAGCGCTTTCATATCTCCGGCCTGATTAATTTCGGCCGTCAGTGATTTTTTTAACTCTTCAATATTTTCCATTTTTTCCTCAATCTCAGTGCATTTAAACTGCAAAAGAGCTAACCCGAAAGCGAGTTAGCTCTTTCTCTATAGATTTTGCTCAACTATTTATTTAGAGAGAGCGTTTTTGGCAGCTTCAACCAGTTTGGCGAAGTTTGCAGGCTCTTTCAAAGCAATATCAGCAAGGACTTTTCGGTCGAGTTCGATGCCGGCTTTGTTGAGCCCGCTCATAAATCGAGAATAAGTCATATCATTAAGACGAGTAGCAGCATTGATTCTTTGAATCCACAAAGCGCGGAAACTTCTCTTTTTGGCTCTTCTGTCGCGATAAGCATACTGTAAAGCTTTTTCAACTTTTTCAACGGCAACTCTGAATACATTTTTAGAACGACCTCTGTAACCTTTAGCCATATCAAGAATTTTTTTGTGGCGTGCGTGAGCGGTCATACCTCTTTTAATACGAGACATATCAAATTCCTCCTACAAATACGGCATAAATTGTTTAACAATCTGGACATCCACATCAGCAACCAATGTAGTACCTCTGGCTTGTCTTTTCATTTTCTGGGTTTTGCAGAAGAGACAGTGTCTCTTTTTGGCAAAATTTCTCTTCAATTTGCCGGTGCCTGTAGCGCTGAAGCGCTTTTTAGCGGCACTTTTAGTTTTCAATTTAGGCATTTCAATCCCTTTCTTAATTAAAATATATGGATTTTTTCTTTGAGTCGTCAGGCATGCCAAAACGCCCGAACCACTCTGTTCAGAGGCTTTATACTCTCAACTTTCCAAAATTGCAAGCACTTTTTCTCCCAAAACACAAAAAAACAGCCTGACCCAAAAAGTCAGACCGTTTTTCTTAAATAACAACAGAAACTCAACCGTTTTTCTCAAAAACAAAATTATGCCCGTCAAATTGCGCAACGGCATTTTGTTTTTTCAGAGGGATTGTTTGCGGCTCATGCAGCTCGACAAATATTTTTCCGGCTGCCCATTGGCAGTTCAAACCGGTCAAAAGCCGCAGATACGAATTCTCAAACACGCCGTAAAACGGAAAATCATTAAACAGCCCCGGCTGCAGCTTCAGTTCTCCGCGCCAGACCGCGTCCCAATACGCACCGTCCTTCTCGGTCAGTAAAAAGGCCTGAGCCTTTTGCTGCGCCGCTTGTTCGTTCACCGGAAAAGTATAGTCTTCCTTATAATCCAGATAGAACCGGTAACACCCCAGACGCTTTCTGATCGTAAAACGCAGAAACCCGTTTTCAATACATTCCTTGTCAAAAATCACAGGCTCTTTAGGCAACGGCTCGGCTCCGTCGATATAAGGAAGAACCTGCCTTTCGTTCGTATCCGGACGCCAGACCCAAAAAGACTTGCTGCCGTCGGAATTCATAACCTCAACCGCAAACACATAATACTTGTCCTTACGAAAAAGATTTAACTCGCCCGCCGTTTCAAACAAACCGTTTTGTCTGTTCTCTGCAAAAGATGCAATCAGGCTTTCTCTGATTTTTTCTGTACTCAGTTTCATATGTAAATAATTTAAATGATAATAAAATAATGTTCGGGAACTATAACATTTTTAATCTAAACGTCAAGTCTCCCGAACCGATAATATCAAACACATAATATAAACGATTATTACAAAGGCGGCTGTCCTGTTCCTTCAGAAACTTCTTCTTTCCCGCCTCCTCCGCTTTTCTGCAAAGTACCGTCTTCTGCCGCACTTTCTCCGCTTACGCCGTCATTCTCTCCTGCCGGCGTTTCATTTTTTACGATACCGCCTTCTTCCGCAGTTTTTTCACCGGCGGCGTTACCCTCTTCATCCGTTTCAATGGCAACACTCTCGCCTTCAATTCGGGCATTATCCCCGCTTGTATCCGTTTTAACACTTTCAGCGGCCGCGGCACCGGCTGTCTTTTCGTCATCCGGATTCCCGCTTTCTTTTGTCTCAGGATAATATTTTTCTTTAACGGCTTTTATTTTTTCTTCTTTTTCTGAAGAGGTTAATGCCGGATTCTCATTAATCTCATTAATCTCCTCTTCCGAAGCCACCGCTTTGGCAATCATTTCGTCATGCAAAGCCTCCTGCTCCGGCGTCAGTTCCGGCAAAGGCTTGCCATATTGGCTCACATCAGGATTACGGTCTTTTTTTGACGGCTCTTCGCGATAAGCCTGACGGGCATAATATTCCTGCAACTCAGCACTGTTAACCTTGCCGTCGCGATTGGTATCCATTTCTTTAAACTGCTCTTCCGGCGTTTTATAAGTCCCGTTCTTTTTTGCTGCACGAATTTCCTTTTCTTCCCGCCGGCTGAGCTTCAAATTTTTCAAATCAGAAAGCGTAAACTCCTTATCATCGCCGGAAATCCCCATCCGCCGCAGCATGGAGCGCGTCTCCCTTTCGCCCAGCCGCTGATATTTGTCTTCAAAAGAACGCGAAAGATAGCTTTTGGCGTCAGCCTGTTCAAGCCGTACGCCCAACACTGCAACTCCTACCGCCAACATCAGAAAAAATTTTTTCATTTTCCCTCCGCTTAATAAAAATTCTCGCTTTTGATAAAACTTGACGCCCGCATGTCAATCAACTTGCCGTCTTTAAGCGTGACTTTGCGATCCATCTTATCGGCCAGTTCAAAGTTATGCGTTGCAATCAGCGCCGATAATTTTGTTTCTTTCACAATTGACAACAATTCCAGAAAAACCCCTTCCGATGTCCGCGGATCAAGATTCCCCGTCGGTTCGTCTGCCAGCAGCAGCTTGGGAGAATTGGCCAAAGCCCGTGCAATCGCCACACGCTGCTGTTCTCCGCCCGAAAGCTCGCTCGGCCTGTGCGCCAAACGCTTGCCCAGCCCCAGCCTGTTCAACAGCCATTTGGCCTTTTCATTGGCCACTTTCTGCCCCACGCCGGCAATCAACTGCGGCAACGCCACATTCTCGGTTGCCGAAAAGTCTCCGAGCAGATTATGATACTGATACACAAAACCGAGATAATCCCGCCGCAAACCGGTACGGGCATTGTCACCAAGCTTGCTGCATTTCTGCCCGTCCAGCCAGACATCGCCTTTTGTCGGCTTTTCTAACAGGCCGGCAATCTGAAGCAGCGTCGACTTTCCGGAACCGGACGGCCCGATAAGAGCCACAATCTCTCCCGGAGCAATGGCAAAATCCACACCTTTCAAGACCTCCAACTTGGCAGACCCCTGCTTAAAAGTTTTGACCACGTTTTTGAGTTCTAAAGTCGGCATTTGTTTATTCATAACGCAGCGCCTCCACCGGATCAAATTTTGCGGCCCGATAAGCCGGATACAAGGTTGCCAAAAATGACAACAACAAAGAAATTGACGCAACCACGGTCACTTCCGTCACATCGACTTTTGCCGGCAGTTTTGACAAGAAATAAATCTCGGCCGAAAACAGCTCGCGGCCGGAAAGCCCTTCCAAAAACTGGCGGATGGTCTCAATATTATAACAAACCAGCAACCCTAAAATCACGCCGAGAATAGTCCCGACCACACCGATAAAAGCACCGTCCAGAAAGAAAATTCGCATAATGGAGCCTTTTCCGGCCCCCATCGTCCGCAAAACGGCAATATCCCGTCCTTTGTCTTTTACCAGCATAATCAGGCCGGTAATAATGTTAAAGGCGGCAACCAGAATGATCATGGTCAAAATCAAAAACATCACGTTCCTTTCCACGTCAATGGCATTAAAGAAAGCGGCATTCGTCTGCTTCCAATCAAAAACATAAGCCCCGCCGCCGATACTCTCTTCAATGGCGCGCCGCACCGGACGCAACGTATTTTCGTCATCCAGCGTCACGTCAATATGGCTGACGGCACCTTTCATGCCAAAATAAGTCTGCGCAGTCTCCAAAGGCATAAAAATATAATTGGCGTCATACTCAAACATTCCAACCTCAAACGTGCCAATCACTTTATAAGATTTCATCCGCGGCACGGTGCCGAAAGCCGTCACTTTGCCGTTGGGCGAAATCAGCGTAATTTCATCCCCCGGCACAATTCCCATTTTATTGGCCAGACGGGAACCGACCACGACGCTGTTACCCTCAAATTCTTCCATATTCACCAAAGAAAGCGCCGTTTTCAACACCGGCCGCCGGAGCAGATCCTGCCGCTCGATTCCTCGAACCATCGCCCCTTCCGCGGCTTTTCCGGCCGAAACCAGCAGTTGGTTTTCAATCATCGGAATCACAAATTTCACATGCTCAAATTCGCCAATCTCTTTAACGGCCGTTTTATAATTGTTAAAAGGATAGCCGACCGGCGACATAATGCCGATATGCCCGTTCAGCCCGAGAATACGGGATAAAAGTTCCTGCCGGAAACCGTTCATCACCGACATGACAATAATCAGCGTCGCCACGCCGAGCGCAATTCCGGTAAAAGCAAAACCGGTTATCACCGAGATAAAGCCTTCTTTGCGCTTGGCCCGCAAATACCTTTTGGCCACAAAACGTTCAAATTTTGAAAAAAACATGCACAAATTTCTCCCTAAAACCTGCTTTATTTATAAGGACAATCTGCATCTTTTGCAACCGCTCATCCGGCAATGTGCATAAAAAATTCTTACTTTTAATACTTTTCTAAACATTCATAAAATAAAATGATATTATTTACTTCAACAGGCAGAAATTATGGCAAAATATAAAAACATCCTGCTCACCGTAACATTTTTGTTTTTTCTGGGAATACAAGACGGCATCCTCGGGCAAACGGTTTTACAAACAACGGACGGCTTTTTCTTCTGGCTGATATCCGCTCTTGGCGCGATGTTCTGGGGTTCTTTGCTTTTTTTGCCCCGCTTTGCTTATATGCTTCTCTTGTTTTTTCAGTCCGTCCTTTCCGGCATTGTCTTCATCTGGCACAAATACTTCAAAGATGCTATGCCGTTTGAGCTGTTATGGCAGCGCTTTTCAGCCGGTTTGGACTTTGCAAAAAAATCAACCGAAACTTTCAGTTCTCCGGTTTTATGGCTGCTTTTGGGCATGGGGCTGGTAAACATTGTTGTTTATTTATTATTATCCCGTCACATACGCAAAATTTATGCCGTTTATTTTATTATCCCGCTGAGTTTATTCTACTTTTTTGCTTTCAATACCGCCAACATCCTGCGGCCGATCAGCTTTGATGAAGACGCCTGCAAATATCTGGGCTACAAAACCTGTTGGCTGCACGAACTCGTCGGAAAAATCAAATACGAAAATAAAACGGAAGATGTCATAAAACAGCTCAATAAACTCCCGCCTGCCACACCTGCCGCCCCTACGACCAGCCGCCATATTTATGTCATTCAGGTTGAAACGCTGGTATATGATATACTCAATAAAAAACTTTCGGACGGCAGAGAAGTTACGCCTTTCCTCAACCAATTAGCTCAAAACGGCAAAATTTATCATATAAAAGAATTCAAACACACAGCCAGCGCCAATACCGATTTTGCGGTTAATCTTGGCATGCAAATACTGGAAGGCTTTATTAACCACAATATATATAATGTTTTTTATGAGCAAATTGCACCGGAAGATATTTATCCTTTTACGGAAACATTAGCGCAAAAAGCCCAAAAAAAAGGCTTTTCTACATCTTTTTACCACAACTATCTCGGCACATTTTTCAATCGCCGGCCCCATATCTCCGGCCAAGGTTATGAAAACATATTCTTTTCCGAAGAAATGGATAACATGGGATATAAAAAGGAGATATGGGGATACTCCGACAAAGATCTGATGGATTTTATCCTGAAAAAGCAAAAAGAACAATCCGAAAAAGCGCAGTTTACTTACATTATCACGGTCAGCTCACACGCGGATTTTCTTCTCTTGCACAATCCCGAACCCTTGTTGCCAAACGCCAAAGAACCTATGGAAAATTACTACAACGCCATAAACTTTGTCGATAAGGCTATAAAAAAATTAATAACGGAAAGTCCCGAAGATTCGCTGTTCTTCATCTTCGGAGATCACGATTCAGAACAAATATCAACCAATTCCGTCCCGTTCATCATCTACAGCAAACAAACAAAGCTGGCAACACAAGGCGGAAAAATCAGCACAGACCAAATGATTGCCCTTATCCACGCCCAAGTAGAAAACGCTGACATAAAATAAGCTTACCGGCAGCAGGCCTGCTGCCAGCCGAGCTGTCCGAAAAATTCTGTGGCATAGTTTTTATTTTTGGCGGCATTTCGGGCAGAATCACGCATATGCTCTATCTTAGGCTCTTTAGAAGCCTCAAACATCTGCTGGTATGAAAGCTTGATATCATCAATCATCGCATTATTATAACGCACAAACTCCCGCATTTGCAAAATATCGGACATCAGATGAAAAGCCTCGTTGTCTTTGCGATAATACGGCCGGCTTCCCCAATAAGCATCTTTAGCGGCAGACGGAATCTCTGCAATTTTACGCTTCAAATCCGAATCGGACTCATCCAAAAGATTAGCTCGCTCCGTTCCGTAACGATAAACCTGCCGCGCTACCTTTTCCACAACCAAATCGCGAAAAACTTTCACCTGACGTAAATATCCTTCGTCAGCATAGACCGAAAGAGAATCCGCCAGCAGGTTTTTCACCTCCTCCCGTTTTTTGTCCAGAGAATCCCGTTCAATGCGCGAAAAACGACGATGCTCGGCTTTCCAGCCGGCAGCCAGCTTTCGGGCATCAATACTCTTGGGCTCCCGCAAGCGGAACTTTTCAAAAACGGCTCCCGGATTATTCTCCAGACGGGCATTTCTGACCTTTTCAATCTCGCTGACTTTCAGGCCGGAAGCGTCATATTCATAAAAACGAAACTTGTTGGCCTTAATTTTTAAAAGCTTAATCTCTTCAAGATATTTGTTTTCTTTTTGCAAGAATTCATTTTTTATCTTGGCAATCTCGTCTTGGTAAGCCGAACGCTGATGTTTGCAACTGAATCCCCAAACCAAAGCCGTTGCCGCCGCCGTCAACAGCAGACGCTTAAACTTAGGCTTTTTCAGCCTTTTAAAAACTTTTTGTTCAATCATTGGAGCCTCTTTGCGATTCGTAATAACGTTACTATAACGCTTCCGACACAAAATTCAACAATTTTGTCACATAAATAGCAGCATAAGATTTTTCTCATATTAATGGAAGATTAACAAATTTTTATATTTTTTATCGATTCGCATACTTTTTTTACTTGTCAGGAGTCCGGATTCGTGGTATAAATAATATTGACAAAACATATTACTATATATTTCCTATCATTATGGAGCAAATGGTATTCTACATATCATTTCTTATTATTTTCGGTTAAAACTAGATTTTGAAATATCAATCTCTTAGTTTATGCTCCTGACCGATTTCTCATCTGTTTAATTAAAAAAAATTTTTTCTTATGAATAAAAATATTAATTTCACAGGGATTTTGGTCAGCATGCTGATCGCCCTGGTAGCTATGTTTAGTTTTTCATCTTGCGCAGACAACAATGTTTTCGGATTAGATGAAAAAACTATGGAACAACCTGTTCAGCCTACTGAACCCGTTGCTCCGGTTGACACAATCGTATCTGTCAATATTGACGCAGACTATACTTTAGTTTGTGTTGACAGCACAGATTACGAAGCCGGTGCTTCCTTCGAATATGAAGGCAAAGGATTCTGGTGGTTTGAACTAAAAGACGGTAGTTCCAAAAAGTCTGAGGAGTTCTCTTGGAACTTTAACACGACTTTGTCATGGACTCCGGAACGTTTTGTTATCCGTGACCCGGAAACATTAACGTTCAAAGGTGTAACTGTCAATCCGGTCAGCAATGGCGTTAATGCTGTTGTTGAATTCGATATGAACCTGTTCTTCGACATAAAAGCTCGCACAGAAGTGCCTGCTACCGTTGAAGTGAAAGGTTTCGAAAAGGAATATCCCACCGTAAAATGTGTGGATATTAAGGTGTTGGAAAATGAAATCTCTTACACTCAGCTTCCTCAAGAAGTTGTTAGCGGTAAGCTGATGGATTGCTGGTTTGTAAAAATCCCATGTCTGGCCATCTACGACAACGGTGATGTACATCGTTTTGTGATGACAGTCAAAGTGGGTAAAGGTGCATATGTTGAGCCTGATCAGCCCGAAGTACCTGACACCCCGGATCCAGAGCCAACTCCTGATCCTACACCGGACCCAGAGCCAACTCCTGATCCTACACCGGACCCGGAACCAACTCCTGATCCTACACCGGACCCAGAGCCAACTCCTGATCCTACACCGGACCCAGAGCCAACTCCAGACCCGACACCGGATCCGGAACCAACTCCTGATCCAGAGCCTGAAACGCCGGCACAGCCGTCTATCGATGTGGTTATTCCATCTCAGATGGGATCTATCATTTCTGCAACAAAGACTACTGTTCTTCGTGGTGGAAATGAAGGAAAAGAACACCATAGAACGTGCCTGTCAATCATTTGCACAAACGGCGTTTATGCAATTGTTGACGGTGGTACTTATATGTGGATGGGAACATCTGCATATTCTGCTACCAATGCAAGCGGTTCTTGGCAACCGGCAACCATTGAATGGTTAAACAACCGCGATTCAAACGGTGGTTGGGTATATGTAGGCAACGGTGCCTCTCATGTATCCCAAGCAATGGTTATCACATTTGCCAATAAGAGCCCGTTCTTGGGTTCCTACAGCGCAAATGCTGATGGCACAATCACAATTGACGGTGTTGTTTACGGCATCCGTTAATTGATAATAAACTAAGAGCTGAAGGATTGGGACTTTCCCGGTCTTTCAGCCAAAAGATATTTTCGCCGAGTATCCCTCGGCACCCCAAAATTTAGTTTTTAACCCGTCCACTCTCCACAAAAAACACTTCGGAGAGCTGGGCACAAATTTTTATAAAAATGAGAACAAAATTTTTCTATTTAGTAGTGATGATGGTAATGGTAGTCGTTAACTTCGCAGGTGCACAGTCTCGTGCCACTTACCGCGACAGTCGTAAAATTACGACCACAGCGGAAAGGAGTTACACCACCAATGGCGAAAGCCGCCGATACCTCAAAATAGATGGTAACACATCGTGGTACGGTAAGGTCATTGGCGGATACGACATGACCGATAAAGGCGCTCTCGCCGGAGCCGCTGTCGGAATCCGAATCAACGCATTACGCGTTGAGGCTGAGGGAACATGGAGCGACAAAGCTCCTGCCGCCATGGGGCTGGTTAATGTCGACCTGATTAAGGGTCGCATAATCCCGTTCCTGACTGCTGGTGCAGGAGCTGGAAAACAGACAACTGGATTCCAGCTTATAGAGAACGAAGCCACTGGAGAAATCCAGGGGGTAAATGTTCTGCGGAAGTTCCAGTTTCAGGCTACGGCCGGTGCTGGTGTAAGCTTCCGAGTTGCGCCGCATTGGCAACTCGAGGCTAGCTATCGCTTCACGTTCTATCCGAGCGAGAAGTCGTATAAAAACGACCGCCCGTCTCTGGTAGAGACCGTGAGCGAAAACGCAAAGCGGACGATTATGTCCGAAAAGCTCAATGACTTCGGTCATAGTGTTCGGATAGCATTACGCTATCACTTCTAAGAAGTTCTCTCACGAAGAGTCGCAAACTACGGTTTGCGGCTCTTTCCATTTTAAACCATCCCTTCTGCCTCCTTTTTCCTCCAACGTCCCATTCTTCCCTAACCACTTTCTCCCTTCCCTCTCTATCCACCTCTATTCTTTTCTCCACGCCTGTTCTCCGTTTTCTCCTCTCGTCCCCTCTAATGACTTCCTCTTATCTTCTTTCCCCCGCCTCTCTCTTTCGCGTCTTTCAGCCCTCAAATTCGCCAAAATTCCATATTAGACAAATATTTTGCATTTTCCTCAAAAAATTTGCATTTTTTACTTGCAACATACCGCAAAATGTACTATATTATAGTTCAACAAAAAATTATTATGGGACAAAATTATGATGGAATATTATTGAGCGGGAAATCTTTTCTTATAAAACAGAGATGAACACGCCTATATTTGTCCACTTTCCCAAATAATTTTTCAAACAGATTATAAACCTCAAAATTTTTTTAATCATGAGACAGAAAAATGTATTTAGGAACAGCATCTTTTTCTTGATGCTTGCCCTTTGGGCATGTGTATTTAACGCCTGCGATCCTGAAAGTGACGTCTTTGGCTTGGAAGATAAAAAATCCAATCCGGTAACAGACATTGAACTCGCAGAAGCCGATTGGACTCTGAAAAACGTTTCCATCGACTCAATTGCCGGCGAAAAGAAATTCACCGACAAAGGTGAAGGGCGTCTAGTCCTGCTGTATAAGGATGGAACCAGCAAAGATTCGTCCATTATATGGAATCCGACAGCTTCTGTAGAATACCCTACAGACAATGTCTGGTATGTTGAGAAAAAAGACATTGCATTAAAAGATGTCAATAAAACTCAGCGCACGGACAGCGTCGACATGGAGTACTTCCAGTACAATTTCAATTTTGAGAATGGCAAAAGCCTGTTGCTTGATGCCAAATCCCGAATTGAAAAGTTGGAAGCTCACGGCAAAACAATAAAACTTCCGTACTTCGCTTTTACCAATATTGAGTACAGCGGTGTACAGGAATATAAAAAATTGCCGCCGGAAGTTGTTGAAGGCAAAGAAGTTGAAAGCTACACCGCAATTCTGCGCTTTTTGGTAACAAGAAGCGTTAAAGAACTGGAAGATTCAGAAAGAACATACAAAATGTATGTTCCGGTCAAATTGGTTATTACCAAAGGCAATACGCCTGTTGACCCTGATCTGGACCGCGTTGAAGCTGATCAGCAGAAGAGCAGTTTCACTCGTGAATATGATCGTCAGTCAAAGTATGTTAAATACATTGACACTTGGAACTGGATTATCAATCTGTACTATAACGACGGAACGGTAAAACAAGATACCAAGAAAGGAACGATTAACGCTTGGTTTGAATTCCCAGGAAAGCAGAAAATATATCAGGAAAGTCTGGACTTCTCATGCACGGCCTCTAATACAAAAAGTACAAGTTCAACGTCAAAAGATTACAATTTCACTTGCGGCGGTCAGAACTTTACGGTAGGCAGTTATTGGGAAAAAGCCACTTACAGCAACGGCGGACAGACAATCGAGCTTCCTTACCATTACTTCAATAACATTCAGTATAATTCTTATAAGGCTGAACGCCAAGGTGAAAAAACTGAAAACGGAACAATTTATCAGATTTATCTGGTAACGATTTCGATGACAGCCAGCAACACCAGCGGAGAGAACGAAAAGTTCAATGTTCTCTATGAAGTATGGAAAAAGAAAACTCAGACTGATCCGGATGATCCCGATAATCCTGATGAACCGACAAAAGACATCGATGCCTGGATTAAGGAAAGTGAACTGGACAGCAATGACAAATCTCATGCAATCATTACAATCTTAGACAACAAGGGTAATGAAAGAGACACAACCGTTGCAATCCAATACAACATTTCCTGGTCTTTGGATACTGACTTTGATGTCACTAAGGCAAACAATTCTGTTTCTCATCAGAGCATATCAGAGGGCACGTCTACAACTTCAACTCGCACCAGCGGAGCTTTCACGGTACAGACAATCAAGACCGTAAAAACTTCTTCTTTTGAAGGCTTCTCTCACAAAATCACTACGGTGAACGAGAAGGCGACAATCAAAGTAGCGGGGAAAGTGTTAGCAATGCCGTCTTCCGATTTAGTTCCGGTTTATAAAACTTACACTCAGGATAGTCCGACAACGGCCAATGACCTTGTTTCTTATCCGACTCATCTGAAGTATGACTGCTCTTATAATAATAAGACAACGTCAAAAACTCAGAATGGTATTATCAGAGTGAAGAAAGAAGAACCGAAACCGGATCCTGTTTATGATGAAGATGCCTGGATTAAGAGTTCAGACTTGACCGATGGCGGTCTGTCTAGCGCAACCATCACAATTCGCAACAATAAAGGTGCGGAACGTGATACTTCTGTACAAATTCAGTACAACAACTCCTGGAGTTTGGACAATCCGTTTGACGTAACAAAGAGTGACAATTCTGTTGTCTTCTCAAGTATCAGCAGCGGAACAACAACATCAAGCACCAGAACGTTGAATGCCTTTACGATTACCAAGACCAAAACAACGAAAACTGCTTCGTTTAATGGTTTCAGCCACAAGATTTATACTGAGGTTGAAAAAGCAACAATAACAATAAAGGTTGCTTCTGGTAATAAAATACTGAACATGCCTTCTGCAGACATGAACGTTAGTTACAAGGATTACAGTCAGGACGGCGGAACAACCAGCAATGGCGTAACCAGCTATCCGACCAGACTGAATTACACTTGTTCATACAATACGGGAAGTTCTTCCAAAACTCAGGAAGGTACTATTCGTGTTAAAAAGGATGAACCGGAAGAAGTAACCGACGTAGACGCTTGGTTCAAAACTCAGAATCTGACCAATACCGGATTATCTTCGGCAACCGTTGTTATTGAGAATAGCAAAGGCGAAACCAGAGAAGAGAATTTTGAAATCCAGTATCAGCTGAGTTGGAGTTTGGCTAATCCGTTTGAGGTAACAAAAGCGGACAACAGCATTTCTCATTTGGGAATTTCTCAGACCGGTTCTTCTACCTCAACGCGTACGGAAGGCAAGTTCACGGTGACAACAACCACAAAGACGCACACAGCCTCTTTCAATGGTTTCTCTCACCCCGTTACGACAGTAAATGAAACTGCCGTTCTGCACATTGCAGGAAAAGAATTGCAAATGCTGGCATCGGATTTGACTCCGGCATATGTGAATTATGATCAGGAACCAGGCAGCACCAGTGGCAATACCACAAGCTACCCGACAGAACTGAATTATAGTTGCGCATATCACAATGGCTCTCTGGGCAACAAGACTCAAAACGTTACCATTAAAGTAACAAAAGACGAGCCTGTTAAACCGGATGTCATCATTCCGAGTGAGTTAGGTAAAGTAACCGGTGCATCCAAAACAATTGTTTTGAGAAACGGTAATCCTTCCGACAGAACAAATTGTTTAGCCATCAAATGTACAAATGGCATCTATGCCAACATTGATGGAACTTGGTACACATGGGTAGGAGCTTCGACTTCAGGTGACGTTTCTGCAACAATGGGTAACAGCGCCACAACATGGCATCCGGCTAGAATTGAAAAGCTGGATCCCAAAGATTGGCTCAGCGGTTGGACTTATATAGATACAGACGGCAGCAACTCTGCTTCTTCTATTATGGCAACAGCCATCATCGAGGCAGTCAAAACCCCGATCCTCAGTTGCTCTGTCAAAGACAACGGCAACGGTACAATGACGATTGACGGCAAAGTATACGGGCCTGAGTTATAAGAAAAATCCCGATCAATAAGAAAAACCGGCAAGCTTTATGCTTGTCGGTTTTTTGTTTTTAAAAACGCCGGACTTTCAAATTGGCAAGCGGGGCATGTACGTACTTTTCTATATGAACTTCATGCTTAAAAGCCGAAAGCACTGCCTGCAACAGTTCTTCCTCGCTGATTCTCCTGATATCAGCAAGAGCTCCGGCCGGAATAAACTCAATCTTGCCATGACATATCGTCAGTAAAAAGCGCTCCTCCCAAGGATATTTCCGCAACGCCTCATCAGCCGCCGGCAAATGCCGACAAGCCAAATCATTCCGGTTTGCCTCTTGATAAATCCATCCGAGAAAAATACACTCTTCTCCTTTTTTAGCTACAATGTAACCACATCCTTCAGCAACAGCCTGCCGGATAATCTCATACATATCTCCGGATAAACCGCCGACATGAGATAACAAAAGAAAAGAACCATACCCAAAGGAATAACCTCGTTCTGCATAAAACTTATTCATAACCATAAAAATTTAAAATAATAATCTTCAATCAACGCATAATTTACCGTAACAACTACGCTTTGTCTACAAAAAAAGAGGGACAAATCCCCCCTTGTTTATGATGTGAACACTCAGCATTCCAACATAACACCTTGTCTTACAAGACAAGAAATTGTCAGGCTGCGACGGAGATTTCAAGCGACATGTACAAAAAAGTACACGAGCAAGAAATCTCCTAGCATGATGGCAATTTACTGTCTTTTACCTACAGTTGCTTCCTTTATGGTTTGGAATAATACATACAATAAAGGAATGACCAGCAAGCCGACAAAAGTACCCAGCAACATGCCGTAAAATACCGGAACACCAATGGCAATACGGCTGCTGGCGCCGGCACCTGTCGCCACAATCATCGGCAACACACCCAAAATAAAGGTAAAGGCCGTCATTAACACCGCACGAAAACGCTCTTTGGTTCCGACCAGCGCCGACCGGACGATTGACGTGCCGCGCTCCTGCTCTTCTTTGGAAAATTCCACAATCAGAATAGCATTCTTACTGGCCAAACCGACAAGCAAAATCAATCCCAGCTGGGCATAAATACTCAGCGGCAGTCCGGTAATAAACAAACCTGCCAAAGCGCCAAGCATTGCCACAGATACCGATGTTAACACCGGCAGCGGCGTCAGCCAGCTCTCATACTGTGCCACCAGAAACAAATAACCAAAGGTAATCGCCAAGGCCAAAAGGTAGCCGATCTGACCGCCGCTGGCTTTTTCCTGATAGCTGATTCCAGACCAGTCATAAGTAAAGCCCTGCGGCAGACTCTTTGACAATTGTTCCAAAGAATCCATAGCCTCACCGGTACTGACGGAGTTGTTCTGCACCGCTGTAATAGAGGCACTCGGATACTGGTTGTAACGGGTAACCACGCGCGGAGACAAAACCTTGCGAAGCTTAACCACACTGCCCAGCGGCACCATCTCGCCGTTTTTATTCTGAACATGCAGGTTGCTGATGCTGTCAATGTCCTTACGGAACTTCCAGTCAGCCTGAATCATAACCTTATTCACCTGCGTACCGAAGTTAACGTCATTGATATAACTGGATCCGAGATAATTTTGCAAAACCGCAAAAATATCTCCAACGGCCACACCCATAGCCTCGGCTTTTTGACGGTCAATATCCAAATAAATATTCGGAGTCTTCGCCGTATAAGTCGTATAGGCATAAGATACCTCCGGCGCCTGATTAACCTGCAGCAGCATATTCTGCAAAGCAGCTTCAATCTGCTGGGGGTTATCGGTATTAGTGGACAACAGGCGATAATCCATACCACCGCTCATACCAAGCCCCATAATTGCCGGCGGCTCAAACAACTGAACCTCAGCTTGCGGCTTATTGGCAAGTTTAGCACGAATACGATTCAAAATATTGGTAGAATACAACTCATCGCCTTTGCGCTCATTCCACGGTTTCAGGGTAATAAAGCCCAGTGCAACGTTTTCGCCGGAACCGCCGATCATACTGACGCCGGCAACAATCATAACGCTGTCCACGCCCTGTTCTTCTTTCATCAGCGGAAAAATCTCGTCAATAAACTTCTGCGTCCGTTCGCGCGAAGCACCTTCCGGCAGCTGAATATTGACCATGATAACGCCTTGGTCTTCATTCGGAATAAACGAAGTCTGGCTGATGCTCAACAGCGCATAAACGCCGATAACAATCAAACCGAACAACAACGCAATCACAGAAACCTTGCGGGCTACAATCGCAACAATCGCCACATATGTATCTCTGGCTTTGTTCAAAGACTGGTTAAACCAGAACAACGGACCATGCGTAATCTTTTTCAACGGGCGCAAAATTGTTGCACACAAAGCCGGAGACAATGTCAAAGCGTTCACGGACGAGAAGAAAACCGAAGTCGAAATCGTCACGGCAAACTGCTGATAAATTCGTCCGGTAATACCGCCCATAAATCCGACCGGCACAAAGATGGCCAGCAATACCAGCGTTGTGGCAATAACGGCACTGGAAACCTGTTCCATTGCCTTAATTGTGGCCTCTTTCGGTGCCAGCTTTTCTGTTTCCATCAGATATAGCACGCGTTCAACCACCACAATCGCATCGTCCACCACCAGACCGATGGCCAATACCAAACCAAACAGCGTCAGCATATTGATACTGTATCCCAGAGCCAGCATGACGGCAAACGTCGCAAAGATAGACACCGGAATAGTCAGCGTCGGAATCAACGTAGAGCGCCAGTCCTGCAAAAAGATATAGCAGACAAAGACCACCAAAATAAAGGTCAGAATCAACGTAAAAACGACTTCCTCAATGGAAGCTTCAATATACTCCGTAGAATCATAGCCGATCATATAAGTCATATCTTCCGGAAAATTTTGCGAAAGCTTCTCAATCTCGGCCTTAACGGCAGCCATTGCCTCAAGAGCGTTGGCGCCGGCCAACTGGTTGATTGCAATAGCAACGTTCGGCGCATTATTAAACTTGGAAGTCGCATGATAATTTTCTTCACCAATCTCAACGCGGGCAATATCCTTTAAGCGCAACAATCCGCCCTGCTCGGCCGTCCGGACAATAATATTTTTAAAGTCCTCTACCTCGTTAATACGCCCCAAAGTCTGCAAGGTATAAACCATCTGCTGATGTCCGTCGCCGGGCATTGCGCCGACACTTCCGAGCGAAGGCTGATAGTTTTGGCTTTCAATCGCCGCCGTAATAGTCGAAAGCGGCAAATTCAAAGCCGTAATTTTATCGGCGTCCAGCCAGACCCGCATACTCAGACGGGAAGAATAAACATTAACCTCGCCCACGCCGTAAACGCGCGCCAGATTGTTCTTAATGTTGTTCTGCACATAATCGGCCAATTCCAGAGTCGAGTGCGTGCCTTTCGGCGAACCGATGGTAATAAAGCCCAGAATATTGGAAGACCGGCTGCGAACCGTTAGTCCCTGGCGGGTTACTTCCGTCGGCAGTTTGGATTGAGCCTGCTGAATACGGTTTTGCACTTTAACCTGCGCCATATCGCGGTCAACGCCGACCTTAAAAGTAACAGTCAGAGAATAGCTGGAGTTTTCGGAAGAAGAACTCATATACAACATATCTTCCACGCCGTTAATTTCTTCTTCCAGCGGAATACCGATCGTCTTGGCCACAACTTCCGCACTGGCCCCCGGATAAGATGCCGAAACCACCACTTCCGGCGGTGTAATCTCAGGATAAAGAGCAATCGGCAGAGAGAAAATGGAAATAACGCCCGCCAACGTCAAAACGATGGAAATAACCATCGCAAAGCGCGGGCGCTCAATAAAGATTCTTGAAATCATAGACTACTTTACCTCCGCAGCATCAGACACTAACTGGGCATTGACTTTCTGCCCTTCACGAACTTTCTGCAGCCCTTGAATAATCACTTTGTCGTCAGAGCTCAAACCATCAAGAACAATTTGCTTGTCTTCAAAAACGTCACCCAGTTCAACACGTCTCTGCTCGGCAATACCTTCTTCGTTTACCGTAAAGACATAATTGCCGTGCTGATCCTGAGCCAAAGCGGCCTGCGGAACCAGAACAGCCAGTTGTTGCTGCTTCTCGCCGATGCGGATATCGACATAGTTCCCCGGAATCAACAAGTCCTCATCATTTTTATACTCGGCATAAACTGCAATCGTCGCCGTTTCCGTATTGACTTCGTTATCGGTAAAGCGGGACTGCAGATTGTTAACCAGAACCGTTCCGTTAGAAAGAACCAGCTCGGTCAGCAGCTGACTTGCCTTGCCGTCATACATCTGACGCATATCAAGCATATCGCGGTCCGTGACGGAAAAAGCCACACGGATCGGATTGGTCTGAACAATACGTGCCAGTGTCTGAGTTGCGGAAGACACGTAGTTTCCTTCCGTAACCAGAGCCTTGCCGATACGACCGCTGATCGGCGCCTTAATTTCGGTATAGCCTAAATCAATTTTTGCCAGATCAAGATTGGCTTTGGCCTGGGCGACAGCGGCTTTAGCCTGCAAATAGCTGCTTTCTGCCGTATCCAGAGTCGCTTTGGAAGCATAATTCTGTTTGCTCAGAGAAGACTGTCTCTTATAATCGCGTTCGGTTTTCACCAGATTCGCCTCGGCACTTTCCAGTTCGGCCTGACGCAGTTCCACATTGGCAATATAACGCTCCTGCTCAATCACAAACAAAATATCGCCTTCGTTCACAAAAGAGCCTTCTTCAAACAAAACTTTTTCAACATAACCGGTAATCTGCGGCATGAGATTAACGCTCTTAATCGGCTCGACATGGCCGATATAAGTTTTTTTCGGAGAGATATCGCGCGTTTCCAACTGCTGTATCAGGACATAAGGAGTCCCGCCGCCCATTGCCGCCATATTAGCTGCCGGCGGCGTCAAACGACCTTTCAGGTACCAGCCTGCCGCACCGCATAATAAAAAGACAATCACTCTTTTTATAATCACTCTGTTTTTCAACTTACCAACTTGCATCTCATTACCTCTCGTTCTTAATACTCTTTATCATCAAACCAAAACTCTTTCTGACCATTTCGGGAAAACGAACCAGCTCGGAACCGCCGGAAAGCACTCCCGATAACATCCCCTGCCATAAAGACATCAAAATCAAAGCCAAATCGTCAACATTTAAATCGGGCCTTATTTCTCCACTTTTTTGAAAAGATGTCAACAACTCTTTTAATTCTTTCAGAGGGATATCCCTAATCTCCCTGATTGCATTGCCGACAGTTTTTACAATCCCTTCAGACCATTCCATATGAAAACGGGCAAAAAACAAAAAACGGCGGTAATTGGCATCGTCAACCACCATTTTTGCGATTTTAACCTGAACTTCACACAAGTCTTCCAAATTCTTAATATTATTTGCAAACTCTTTAATCTTACAATGATTATCATAAAAATTCTGCTTAATAACTTCTATCAGCAAATCCGGTTTATTCTTAAAATGCCAATAGACAGCTCCTTTTGTCAGATTTATTTTTGCTGCAATATCATCAAAAGTTGTTCGGGCATACCCTTTGGTACAAAAAACATCCAATGCCGCTGCAAGAATGGCATTTCGGGTTTGCTCAGCTTCTTCTTTCGTTTTTCTTACCATCACATCACCTGAAAACACACATACATTCAGGCTGTATGTATAAAACAAAATTTTAATAAATCAAGCATTTTTATCAAATTTTGCAAAAAAAATCCTCTGAAACATTATCCAGAGGATTTATTAAAATAATATTTATTTTTAAAATTTTCTTATTAATTGCAGATTAGCCCGCAAAATGGCATCCTGCTGTGCCTTAAGCTTCTGCTTTCTGATTTGCTCAAGTTTAATCACGTCTTCCCAAAGCTGTAGATTCTCTTCACGGACAACGCATTCGGGACGAATAAAATTATAAACTCCTGCCTCAGAACGTTTATCATTATAATCCATTCCGCCCTCCTTTCAATGTTGTTGAGTTATGATAATAATATAGCGCTTATATTTTGTTATACAAGCATAATAGCATAATAAACTTAACAATATGTTTATAAAACGGAATGTTTAATTCTCCCGTTCCTTTTTTTAAAACACGCCGGAAGTTAAATGCAGCAAAATTTTCACAAAATAATTGTTGACAATCAGTCGGAACATGCTAATTCTATGTCCGTAAAACTATTATTAATCTTATAATTAACCTCAAAATTTTTAAGATATGGAAACAAAAAAAGAAGACTATGGTTTTATCTGGTATTCCTCTGACGGAATTGCAGATGAACTCGAAAAAACAGCTCCTCAATGCGGACATTATTTGTTAAAGGACAGAAGTTGTTCGGCCCGTACGGTTTATAATCAGGAAAATGGCATTTTACTAAACGATGATTTATATTTGCCGCTTAATATCTCCCGACAAAAATTCCGTGCAGCTGAAGCAAAAGCCTATTTCAGCGTTGTAAAGTTAGAAATTCCTTGCCTTTACCAAATCCTCCTGCTCCAAAACGCAGCTAAAACGCTGAACAAATCTTTTGCGGCAATAGGAATGGGTGAAGACATGATTCCGGATAACGCATTGCAAAATGTCTGGTATAAAGAAGCAATGGAACAAGCTGACAGTCAGGAAACAAGAAACTGTATTTTTATCCGTCCCCGCAAAGACGGCATGCCCCAATATGATTACGAGATAATCAATTCCAAATATCTCCTTGTCAATCATTCCAGGCTGTATGTCCATGACGGGAAAGAATATAAAAATATCAACTTTTCCTTAATCGCAAGCAATGGACTTGTTGATATCCTGAAACTGGAACGCGAAAATATGTTTTTTGCCCGAATGTATGGTGAAATTTCATATATCGGAACACGTTTTGACTACAGCTCCATGAAAATGAAAACGATTATAAGTAGTATTTCTGCTCATAAAATCAAACGTTAATAATTCCAATCTAAAAAATACATAACAATATGGAACAGAACAAAATCTCGGCGTTCAACTCTTTTATAAAAGAGCATGCCTGTAATTTGCCCGAGTTGTATCAATATCTGAACACAATCACTCCCGGAGACTTTCACTTTACGAATGGAAGCCATTTTCCGGAACTGATTCCCGGATATAAAGCCGACGGTGTATATATAAGCGACGACTTTTACATAACAGACATAGAACGAGACGGTGCAACAACCAAAAACCGCGCAGGACGCTTTTGCCGCAACCGCGGAACGGTTTTACCGGACTTTATGGCTCGTAATAACATGAAAGAGTATCGTGACAAGATTAACGCGTCTCTGCGCCGCCTCAACTTTCCATGCCTCAAAAGCGGGGAATATTGGGCAGAAAATGACACGGCCGGCGAAGGCAGTGCTCCGACAACGGTCACCAGCGGCCCCGGCATCGGTGATGATACGCTTATTGTAGATTTCGGCACAATGTATAAAAAGAACGTCCGCGGCTGTATTAAGGTAAAACGGCAAACACCGATGACACTGGATACGGCAAGCGATCCGACAGAAAAACCGGCCGAAGACTTTCCGATAATTGCACAGGCATTACAGGTCAACTTGTTTCACTTCTTCAGTTATCTGAAAGACCGCTCACACTATCCGCTTCCCGGCAATTATCTGCTCAAAAACGGACAACGCTCGGATCATACAGTATACGATCAGGAAGCCGGAATTTATGTCAATGCCGAAACGTTTATTAACCTGAATATGCCCCAACAGCTTTTAACAGCTGAGGAAGCAATGGTATACTGCAAGGCTTACGGCCAAATGCCGCCGTCTTATTTTGAACTCCGGCAAATGAAAGAACACAGAGAAAAAATAAATCTCTCTCTCGCCAAAGTCGGAATGAAAGATTTTGCCGTTCCTCAAAATACATTGGAAGAATGCTGGTGCAAGGAAAGCCTGATGCAAGCATCCGAGCATAAAAAAACAAAACCCAAAAGATTGTTTTTAGCCGGACAAAAACCCAACATTCCTCATAATTATATTATTTTGCAGGATATCATGGAACATTTCCGTTATCCCGATGATTAACACATCAAAAAAAGCTCCCTCAAAAATAAGGGAGCTTTTTCTATCATAACATCAAACATCACGCTGCAAATATCCTACTCTCGGGCATTTTTTAACAAATAAGATGCCTCAGACGATAAAACCGCTGCGGCAACCTCATTACCCGATGACACACATTCTTCAATGCCAGCGGCAGTGAGCAGCCCACGAATAAACCCCGCAGCAAAAGCATCACCCGCCCCATTGGTATTAACAACTCTTACATCGGGCTTTGCGGCAAATTCCTGCCATTTGTTATCATACCAGACCGCGCACCCGGCAGCCCCTTTAGTCATCACACATAAGGGCGGCAGTCGATTCTCAGTGCAAGAAAGTTCCGCAAATTCAGCCTCATTACCAAACAAAACATCACATGACGACAGCATCTCTAACCATAAATCCTTATTATCCCGCACGCAAGCCGCATCAGCCAAAGTCAAATAAATACGGCAACCACAGCAACAGGCTTCCGCAGCCAGCTTTTTGACCAATTGCGGATTTTGATCAAAAAGATACCCCTCAATAAATATAACACGACACAGCTTTAACAGATTAAAATCAACGTCAGTTTCTTCTAACGTTTTGGCCGCCAGCGCTTTGGCACAAACCGTTTTTTCCCCGTCATCATGAATCAAGACCACACAAGAACCGCTGCGCCCGCCCGGCACAACACTCAAAACCGGTTTCACATCGCAATCCAGCAAAGATTGTCGAAAATACTCCCCTTCTTTGTCCTGACCGATTTTTCCGATAAACGCGCTTTTCACACCCAAAGATCCCAAATCCCGAAGGCTGTTGGCAACGGAACCGCCTGCTCCGATACTAAGCGCCGGAACATCTGACAAAGCATAAAAATCCTCATACCCCAATCTGGCATAACGCCCCTTGGCCGGCAAAACTTTTTGCATAACCGGATTATCAGGCGCAAACCGGATTTTCTTGTCGGTCATTGCCATTCCAATCCCCAAAACATCAAACATTGGCATCTTCCCATTGCAATATTTTGCAGATAAAATCGCGCGCCTTGTCCAAGCTCATGCTTTCGTCAGCTCCTTCCAACCTCCCTTGAGCATCCACATACACCACAGACGAGAGCAAATTAACATCATTAATTTTATCAAGCTCATTCTTAATATTTTCCGGCCCCAAACCACCGGCATATCCCTGCAGCCGATCCTCAAAAACAATGCCTTCACGACAAATCGGCATCACGCCTTCGCCAAACGAAGAATCAAACAAATTGTCAAACATCACGCCGCGGCGGTAAAGCTCCCGTATAATCGCCGCATTGTTGGGATTATAAGAAAAAATAAAACGATGCGCGGGATAAGCCGCAACCATTGCCGCTATAGTATTAATATCCGGTTCTTTTTCCCTTCCGATTTTGAAGTTAAGCTGCAAGCGTCTGAAAATCCGGCTGCCGTCCGCATAAGCCAATGCCATAAATTCGGAAATTTCCGGCGCAATAATCCCGTTGCAAAAATCTTCCACCCAGTCTTTATTAATATGCAACGCCAACTGTACCGGCCTTGAAAGCTTTTGGGCCTCGGCGGCCAATTGTTTTATCCAGAAATATCTGGGCATTCCGTTGCGGCACTTATCTGCCGAAATCTGGATTCCGGCTTCCGCCTTCGGAAATTCTGACAGCAAATCAAGCAAACCGCTGACAGAAGTATTTTCATTAGCCCCGGAACAGGTAATTGTCTTTACGCGCATCGCTTATATCCTTAAAAATTTTTTCTTTTATGTTATAAGCCTGCCCCCAAAATTGCAAACAACATTTATTCTTTATTATCAAGGATTTTTCTGCCGGCTTCATAAACTTTCTTCATCAGCGTTGACATTGCAAACTTTTCCAATTGTGCCGGCAAAACAAACTGCCCGTCAGGCAGGCTTTCTTGTGTTTTCCAAACATAAATCCTCAAAACAAGCTTAAAATGTGTAAAAATGTGCGAAACCTCAATACCGGTATCTGCGGCGCCGTCATGAGCGTCGCCGTCTTCCTGCCACGGAAACTCATACAATCCGGACAACAGCCCTTTCTCCGTCCGCTTACGAATAAAGATTCCTCCGGCAGGATTGCTAATCAAAAAAACCTTACCGAACTTTTCTCTCTTCTCCGGTTTCTTACGCAACGGAATTTGCTCAACATCACTCTGTCCGGCCGATTGGCAAAATTTCTGCCACGGACAAATCAAACACTTCGGACTTTTCGGCGTGCAAACAATCGCCCCCAAATCCATAATCGCCGAAGCATAATCTGCCGGATTCGCAATATCCGTCAGAGCCTTGGCTTTTTCCTCAATTTCTTTTCCAATCTCCGCCACGGGACTGCTCAGATGATACATCCGGCAAATAATCCGGATAACGTTGCCGTCAATAACCGTTTCCGGCTGATTAAAGGCCAAAGCCAAAAAACTGGCCGCCGTATAATTCCCGATCCCTTTCAGCTTCAATACCTCAAACCTCGTCCGCGGGAAATTTCCGCCAAAATCATTGACAATCATCTTTGCCGTGGCATGCAAAGACCGGGCACGAGAGTAATATCCCAACCCCTGCCAATACAAATAAACTTCTTCCAACGATGCCGCGGCTAGAGCCTGAACTGTCGGAAAACGTTCCATAAATCGGTAAAAATACGGAATAACGGTCTTAACCGTTGTCTGCTGTAACATCAGCTCCGATACCAAAATAACATACGGATTCGGATGCGCTCCGCCCTTCACCCGCCAAGGCAAATCTCGCCCGCTCTGATTATACCATTCCAGCAAAAATCGTTGTAATTCTTTCTTCTTGTTTTCCGCCAATCCCCGCCTCCATATGTTAAATACTTTTTTATACTACAAAAAATAAAAGTCAAAATAAAGTCGGACCATTTATAACAAACTGAATAAAAAAATTTCTGAAAACATATTTAGAAATGGTAAAACGAAGTATTATAACCCTGATGAACTACTTTTTTGCAAGGCCAACCTGATAAGGCTGAAGGCACATCCGGACAGACAAAAATCCTTCTGAGAAAAAAATTTTTTGGCCTTACTTCGCAAATTTCACTCAAAGGCCTCAACAACTTTACTTCAGACAAACATTTTTATAACCTTGTCAGCAGCTATTATTATTTACATTTCACCATACAACAAAACCCTCCGTTAGGAGGGTTTTGTTGTATGGTGCCCTGGAGAAGACTCGAACTTCCACTGGCTGAGCCAACATGCACCTGAAGCATGCGCGTCTACCAATTCCGCCACCAGGGCATAACCGTAATTCGAAGACACTTATAAACTCATTTTTTTAATAAGTCAATATATCCGTACGAATTTAATAACAAAATTGTACCTAAAATGACACGATATATCACAAACGGCAGAAAAGTTGACTTTTGGAGCCACCACATAATGATATAAATAGCCACGATGGATGCCACAAACGAGTAAGTCACCCCGTCAACGGCCAAAATCATCTCCTGAAAATTATGCGATTCGTACAATTCGAATCCAATTAGGCTGGCGGCGCCGACAATTGCAGGAATCGCCAGCAGCATTGAAAATTTGGCAGCTTCCTTCCTCTCCAATCCCAAAAAGCGCGCCATCGTAATCGTAATGCCGGAGCGGCTGGTACCGGGAATCAACGCCAGACACTGCGCCAGACCGATTAACAAAGCATCAATAATGCCCAAATGCTCAACCTTGCGAATAGTCATTCCGGTACGATCCGCCGCAAACAGCAACAATCCGAAACCCAAAATCGTCCATCCGATGATTCTTGCCCCTTCTTCATCCCGAAACTCAATTCCCATACTGCGCAAAAACAACCCGAACAAAACCACTGGTATTGTTCCGAGAAAAATCAGCCAAAACAGCCGATTCCCCTGATTTTTGAAATCAGGAATAAAAAACGTCTTCAATGTCCCTTTAATCACCATCCAGACATCGGACCAAAAATAAATCACAACGGCAATAATAGACCCGAGATGTACGGCCACGTCCAGAGCCAGCCCCTGATCAGGAAAAGTTGTAAATTGTGAAAACAAAATCAAATGTCCGGAAGAACTGACCGGCAAAAATTCAGTCAGCCCCTGCAAAACAGACAACAGTATAATATGCAAATCAGTCACGTTTTAAACTCTCTCTTGTTTAATTCCAAAAGCCGTACACAAGCGTTTTTTCAAAGCTGACGGAGAAATTGGCTTTACCAGATATTCCTGAATTCCGATATTTTTGGCATCTAAGACCGTTTTTTCTTTAGTGTCAACGGTCACCATAATAATCGGAATTTCTTTGTCCCCGGCCTCATGATGAAGCTTTAGCTCTTTGGCAAAATCCAAACCGGTCTTCCCCGGCATTTGCTGATCCAGCAAAATCACATCAACCTTAAAATCAGCCAAAATCTCACGCGCCTCTTCTACGTCAACCGCCTCGCGCACGGTCTTAATCCCGATCTGATGTAAAGCAGTTTTCATAAAAGTTCGGGAAAACTTATCATCATCAACAATCAGACAATTAATCGTTTCCCATAACATACTCTTGTTTGCATTTTCAGTCATTTCAACTGCTCCCGTCAGTAGTATTAAATTTTATTTTCTATAAAATAAAACAAAATTCATTATTATTCGTTAACGACAGCAAAGACATCGGATTAAATTTAATTCCTTTAAGGCTGGCCCCCCAATGCAAATGCGGACCGGTTACCCTTCCTGTCTTTCCGACCTTGCCGATAACATCGCCTTTTCTCACCTTTTGCCCAGGCTCAACGTTCATTTCGCTCAAATGGGCATAAATAGTATGCAACCCGTATCCATGATCCAAAACAATAACATTTCCGGAATAAAACAAATCATCGGCGTTCAGCGTCACAATCGCATCTCCCGCGGCTCGGACCTCCGTTCCTTCCGGCGCGGCAATATCCATTCCGGCATGCGGATTCATCTTTTTGCCGTTCATCACCCGCTGTCCGCCGAAATTACCGCTGATTCGCCCCTCTACCGGCTGAATAAATCCGCGCTTCCAATAAGATTTTTCCATATCTTTCGCCAAAGCTTCGCCGATTTTCCGGCGTTCATCCATAATCGCCGCCTCATCGGCTTTTGACGGCGTAACTTTCCGCTGCGGCACACCTTTCAGATTCTGAACATCCCATGCCGTCTTGGCCAGCTTCAGATTAAACTTAACTGACTTGCCGTTCTCACCCTTAATAATAATCTCCTGATTTTCGGCATCATCACGCCCGAAAGCCAGAATAAACTCGCCATAAGGAGATACCCTGTGCGTTTTGCCGTTGCTGATAACTTTGGTAAAATAATCCGTATGCCCGCGCAAAATCTCACCCTGCGCCGCTTTGCCGCAAAGTTCGACCGCCCGTGCATTTCCGGCAAGAACCAGTCCCAAACTAACCAAACAAATCCATTTGCAATTCATTTTTACTCACAACCACTTTCGTTTTAACTTTTCCGTCCGCAAAATTAATTTCCAAACCGGCAGCTTTTCTGGCCTGTTCGGCGGAATAAACCGTTTTCCGGCGGCTGTCCTGTACCCAGACAAATCCCCGCTGCAAAACGGATTCTATAGAAACTGCTTCCAATCTAACCGCTAAATTCTTTAAATTTTCTTGCTTTTTATCAAAAATATTCAAAATATAATACGGACGCAAAGCCGCCTGCGCTACCTGAGATTTTTTAACCTCAACCACCCGCCCGAACGCGTTTTTCAGACGCTCAAAACGGTCATCAAGCCTCTGCTGCTGCTCGGAAAGAATTTGCGAAAGCTTGGGAATCCCCCGCGCCAAACCATCCACTTTGTTTTTGTTTTCCTGCAAAAAGCGGAACATGCCATTTTTAAGACGATTCTGCAAATTCTCCGTCTGCATCAAAAGCTCTGCCCGCACCGGAACGGCAAACTCCGCGGCACCGGTCGGCGTCGGCGCCCGCATATCGGAAACATAGTCAATCAGCATTGTGTCCGTTTCATGCCCAACTGCCGAAATTAACGGAATTTCCGAAGCATAAACAGCCCGAATAACAACTTCCTCATTAAAAGGCCAAAGATCCTCCAGACTGCCGCCGCCGCGCGCCACAATCAAAACATCCGGCTTGGGGATTGACCCGTTCTCCGGCATGGCATTAAATCCGGCAATGGCGGCGGCAACTTTTTCCGCCGCCCCTTCTCCCTGAACCGGTGTCGGCCATAACAAAATATGCCGTGGAAAACGGTCGCGGATTCGGTGAATAATATCGCGGATAACCGCTCCGCTGGCCGAAGTCACCACGCCAATTGTCTGCGGCAGATACGGAATTTTTTTCTTATGTGCCGCATCAAACAACCCTTCCGCCGCAAACTTCTGTTTTCTTTCCTCCAAAAGTTTTAACAACGCCCCCGTACCGGCAACTTCCATTTGCTCTATCACCAGTTGATAAGAAGACTTGCCGGAAAAAGTCGTGATTTTTCCGGTTGCCACCACTTCCAGACCGTCTTCCGGCTTGAGCGGCAAATGCATTGCCACACCTTTCCAGACCACGGCCGACAAAACGGCGTTCTCATCTTTTAAAGAAAGATAATAATGGCCGGAATCTGCTCTTTTGCAGCCAAAAATCTCACCGCGCACCCTGACCTTGCTGAAGTTTGTTTCAACAAAACGCTTAATTTCAAAAGAAATCTCGCTGACAGAGAACTCCGGAAGCTCTTTTTTTTGCGTTGCTTCAATATAATCTATCAAATCTTCCATTTTTATTCCACATCCAAAAGATGACGGGCAAAATCCGCCGCCTTAAACTCGTCCAGATCGTCAATTCCCTCACCAACACCGATATAATGAACCGGCGTGCCGGCTTCTTCGGCAATAGCGGCCAGAATTCCGCCTTTAGCCGAACCGTCAAGCTTGGTAACCGCCAGCCCGCTGACATCTGTCATTTTCTTAAATGCCACCACCTGCGCCAGCGCATTCTGTCCGGTTGTCGCATCAATCGTAAGCAATGTCGCCTGCGGCGCGTCCGGAAGAATCTTTTTAATCACCCGTACCACTTTTTTCAGTTCTTCCATCAGGCCGGATTTATTCTGCAACCGTCCCGCCGTATCGACAAAAACAACGTCATCGCCTTGTTTAACGGCTTCCTGCAGCCCTTCATAAACCACACTGGCAGCATCGGAACCGGTTTCTTTGGCAAAGACCCGTACGCCGCAGCGCCCGCCCCAAACTTGCAGCTGCTCAACCGCCGCCGCCCGAAAAGTATCTCCGGCAATCATCGAAACCTTTTTGCCTGCTGCTGTCTGCTTGGCTGCCAATTTTCCGATTGTCGTCGTCTTGCCCGCACCGTTGACACCGACCATCAAAATCACAAACGGCTTCTGCACGGCATCAATAACCAGCGGCTTTTCCCAAGGGCTCAAAATCTGTTCGATTTCCGCCGCCAGTTCGCGCCGGATGTCTTTTTCCTCAAGCTCCTTGTCAAAACGTTTTTTGCCAAAGGCCGCCACAATTTTTGCCGATGCTTTAACCCCCATATCGGCCGTAATCAAAAGTTCCTCAAGTTCTTCCAGCGTCGCTGCTTCGATTTTTCTTTTTCCGAAAATATCGCTGATGCCGCCGGAAATTTTCTGAGAAGATTTTTTCAGCCCAATACCAAGCTTTGCCAGCCATCCGCTCACTTTTTTTCTCCTTGCGTTTTCAAAACTCTTTCCGCCTCTTCGCCTTTTTCTCTCAGTCTTTTTGCCCTCTCCCGCCGAACCTCGACCGGAACCTGCGGCATTAATGCCGCCGGCGTGCCGGAACGCTCCGAATAAGGAAAGACATGCAGCTTTGACAAACCGGCTTCATCCACCAACTTCAGAGTATTCACAAACTGTTCCTCGGTTTCTGTCGGAAAACCGCAGATAAAATCGGCTCCGAAGACGGCTTCCGGCCGAAGAGCTCTGATTTTGCGACATAAGGCAATCACATCCTCGCGACTGTGGCGCCGCTTCATCCGTTTTAAAACCATGTTATCGCCGGATTGAACCGACAGATGAAAATACGGATGAATATTGGCATGCTCCGCCAGCAGCCCGATAAAGTCTTCATCCACCGCCGCCGGATCAAGCGATCCGAACTGTAAAGACGGCAAATCGGGAAAGGTTTGCAAAATTTTTTTCACCAGCCCGCTGAAAGATGGCTGATAGGAACAGGCGTCCACACCGGTCAGGCAAATCTCATCAAACCCCTGCTTCCTGAGTTCGGCAATCTGTGCCAGAATATCAGCTTCCGCGACCGAACGGTTATTGCCGCGCGCATAAGGCACAATACAATAAGTACAGCGGTGATTGCACCCCTGTTGAATCTGCACGAATGCACGCTGCCGGCCTTCAAAACCGGTAATCAGATATCTGTCATAACCGTCATAATCAAAAATATCGCCGACAACGGATTTTTCCGTCAGCTCTCCGGTAATATACTTTTCAATCTCTGTTTTTTCTTTATTGCCGAGAACCAAATCCACCTCAGGCATTCGGGCATATTTCTGCGGAGCAATCTGAGCCGCACAACCGGTCACGATAATCCGGGCTTCCGGATTCTCTTTACGCAACTTACGAATAGCCTGCCGACACTGCCGTTCGGCCTCTCCGGTCACGGCACAGGTATTAACCACTATCACATTTTCAAGCTCGGCCAGTTTTTCTTTGAGAACCTCAGATTCAAAAGAATTCATCCGACAGCCGAAAGTCACAACTTCTACCATAAAAAAATTCCTCTTCTCCGGCAATATAAGCCAAAAGAAGAGGAATTGCAAACACAACCGCTTAGTTTTTAAGCATTTTTAGCAATAATTTCCAAAGCCTGATCAGAATATTCTTTAATCTTCTCGGCGCTGAGTTTCAAATCATGACGCTCACCCTCAGACAACTTCGGATAGATGACGCTGTGAATCCCGCGTTTTCCGACAACGGTCGGCAAAGACAAACAAACATCTTTAACCCCTTCCACATCATCATGATGAGAAGATACCGTCAAAATGGCATATTCATTGGTTGTAATCGCCTGACAAATCCGGCACAAAGCACCTGCAATACCATAGAAAGTCGCACCTTTGCCGTCAATAATTTTATAAGCGGCATTGCGAACACAATCATCAATCTCGGCTTTAACTTCTGCCGTAAAGGGTTTGCCTTCCATTTTTGCCAGTTCTTCAATTTGTACCGTACCGGCATCTCCGTTAGACCAAATCAGAACCTCACTGTCACCATGCTCACCCAAAACATTGGCATGAATAGACTTCGGAGAAACCCCGAGATGATACCCCAGCAGCGTTCTGAAACGGGAAGTATCCAAAACCGTACCGCTGCCGATGACTCTTTCTTTCGGAAAACCGGAAAGTTTCAGGGCAACCTCGGTCATAATATCTGCCGGATTAGCCGTAATCAACAGGGTTGTATTCGGAGCAGCGGCAACCACCTGCGGAATAATGCTCTCAAAAATTTTTACGTTGCGTCCTAAAAGGTCAATGCGGGTCTCACCCGGTTTCTGATTGGCACCGGCCGTAATAATCACAACTTCGGCACCGGCCAAATCGTCATAAGTACCGTACTTCACCTTATTGGCATAAGCAAACGGCGTTGCATGGGCAATGTCCATAGCCTCGGCCATGGCACGTTTTTCATTCGCATCAATCAAAACAACCTTACGAGCCACACCGCGCATAATCAAAGCAAAAGCTGTTGCACTTCCGACACTGCCGGCACCGATAATACCTACTTTCATATCTTTTCTCCCTATACAATGTTCCTTTTTCAGAAACGGTCCAACCAAAATTGCACAAAACAACATTTACCCCGAAGGGTCTGAATAAAAAGCCTCATGTAAATGATATAAGCACTGTTTGTGCATTAATAAACAACTCAGCGCTAATATATTATATTTTTTTCGCTCTGCAACAAAAAAATCACCCTCTTTTTTGACCCGAACTTCAAAAAATATTACAAAATATAACAACCCCTCATTCCCCGGCCATGCTCCTCCTTCGCTTTTCTCCGCTGCGCTCCTCACTTTATCACCCCTTCCTTTATTACCTCTTTGCTTTCCTCACTTCCTTCCATACCCCCCACTTTTCTCTCCTTCCGCTTTTTCACCCCGCCTCTCTCCCTCTTTCTTCACCTCTCCTTACCCTTTTCTTCTCTACCGCCGTCTGTTCCTCACCTTTCTCTTTTTTCGCACTTCCCCTCTTTTCCCTTTCCTATTCTTCTCACTCATCATCACTTTTCTCACCCCCCTTTTTCTCTCAATTCACTTTGCCTGCCTTTTTCCCCCACTTCTCTCTTGCCCCTTCTCTCCTTTATCGCCAACTGCTCCTCTGCTGTCAACGCCTCAACCTTTCCCAATTTTTCTCTCATCTTCTCTTATTTCCCTCTCTCTCACTGCCCCTACTTTCTCCTGCCTCCCTCATCAACCTTTCTCTCTCCTATCCCCCTGCCCCTTTTTAGCCAAATTTCCCCCGCTTTTTCCTGTTCCCCTAGCCAAAATCCCCATCCTACTTTTCATTATATATTGACTCTTGCGTTTCTTTGTGGTATAGTGGTCTTAGTATTGGAACTTTTTAGGGAGGATAACCATGAAAAATACTATGCTACACATGAAACTAAACTCTGCGGTATCAGTCTTTGCTGTCGCCGCTGCTTTCTCGGTTCTCCTTCCACCTTCATCTGCCTTTGGTGGCGTCTGCTTCCTGCCTGACTGTTCCGATGAAAAATTAGCCGGCGATATTCCTCCTAACCCTAATATTGATACCGAATACTGCGAAAGTAAAGGATATACCTACTACGCTTCCGGTAAATGCCCGCAGTATCAGGCTGTAGTGAGTACTTGTTCCCGTGATGAAAACTATCTCAAATGTGACGCCGTAACTTGGTGTAAACAAAATGGGTACAATACTGAAACCTGTTCTCTGCCATCCTTTGTTGACGGACAATGCCCGAACGGCAAACCTTATTACAAACAATGTAAAGAGGACAGGCCGCGGGCTTGTCGTGAATCCGGTTATGTCAACTCCTGTTCTCCGGGACGCTTGTATGCAACGACAAACCGTTGTCCTTATGACAAATCTTACGGTAAATGCTGTACCGCTTCACCTTCCGCCGGTTGTCCTTCAAATTATTCCGTGAACTGCGACCCGTCTCGTGGTTCTTCCGGTACCGATACCTGCGGTTACACCTGTTATCGTTGTTGTTCCGACGAATGTTCCCTCGGATCCAAAGATTATTCCGGCTCTAAAGCCGGAACAACCGAATGCGGATCAATCTGTCGTTATTGCAGCACATCTTGCCCCAGTGGAAGCACTTCTTATTCCGGTTCTGTTGTTTCTTACAATGAATGTGGCCGCGCTTGTCGTTCTTGTTCTACTTCTTGTCCTTCCGGAACATCATCGTCAAACCCCGGAGGCTGCGGCGGTTCGACAACAAATGAATGCGGAACCAAGACTTGCTATTATCCTTATCAATCTTGTTGTTCCCATTCTTCTCATGTGACCTGTGAGTACGGCTGTGCGTCGACTTGTCCGTGCTGTTCGGCTTGTAAATCTTGCAACTCCAGTGATTCTTGCAAATCATACTATTACGAAGAACAAAGTTGTAACGGATGGTGTGATTTCTTAAACGGAGGCCCCAAGAAAGTTGTTTGCGGAAAGAAAAAAATGTGTACAACATATTCAGGCTCATCAAAATACATCAGCATCTCCTACCGTGGCGTAGCCGGGCCGTTTTATGATGACGACGGAAACGGCGACGGCGGACAGGGCGAATGTGTAGCAGCCAAAGGCAGCGGAAACAATTGTTGCTGAGAACAAGCTTTTCACAACAAAAAATCCCGAAGTTACACATATTCTTCGGGATTTTTTGTATTTTCAAATAAAAATTATTCGGAAACGATCGTCTCATCCTCATCGCTGGTCAGCTCCGGATGATCTTCCACAACTTCCTCGGCACCGTTTTCAGCATCAATATTGCAACCGCATTCAACCATCTTGTCCAGACAAGCCTGATCCCCGTCCTCACAAACACGCTCAACATTGCAGTCACAACCGTCAACCAAAGCCACGCTGTTGTCCTGATTCTCCGCCTGTTGACGCAGCATCTCTTTAATAAAACTGCCGGCAACCATTAAGATAACAACTGTCAGCACAATAAAAAAAAGTTTTTTCATTTTTTCACCCAATACAACAGAAACATTTGATATACAAGGAATATTGCCATATTGCTCCTTTGTCAATATCAAACCTGACTATTCATTTAAATTTTTAGTGAAAGTTTAATAAATTTGTGCTATAATAAGTTTTAGTTTGAACAAAAAAGGATTTTATCATGGCAGAAATCGGAGCAATCGGCTCTTATATGCTGAGCGTACAAAAGATGCAAATGAGCCTGATAAAGAATGCAATTGAAATGCAGCAACAGGTTATGGAAACCTTGTTGGGAGATTCGGCCGCCGTTGTCCCGCCGTCAGAATTTCTCGGTCATAATGTTGACATTTCAATCTAAAACGCCAGCACTTCAATAAAAGCAATTGTCAACACGCTTGAGGCTACAAACTTAAGCGCGGAAAATATAATATTGCCGGCCATTGCCCCCATATCCAGCCTGTCACAGTCTTTTCCGCAATACATTTTATGAAAAACAAAATTATACGCCGCAGCCAGCAATAATGCGAGCAGATAAAAATGATAATTTTTATAAACATGTTCCATCATCTGCTCATAGGTCATCTTGACCTCAAACAAAATCCCAAACACAATGCCGAGCAAAATCATCGGATTAAAAATCGCTCCGGACGTAAACAGCGCCATAATGCCTTTAATCATACCTGCCGCCCCGTGGTTATAAATCCCGTCCCCAAATTCTCTTGGTCACGCGGCGGGAGCTGCTCTCGGCATAAAAATTCGGCCAGATATAACGTTTTTTTGCAGAAAAAACAGAACCGTCTTTGCTGGTATAAGAAGAAACCAAAGCCAGATTGCCGCGTTTTTTTATTGTCTTTTCCAATTCTGCCGCATTAGATAAAAAATCACTCTGCCATACTTTTCCCATTATTCTCTCCCATACAGATAACGGACATAATAATAAGATAACGCCAAAAAGTAAACAAAATCTTATGATTATATCAAAAAGTCTTTATTTTACATAAACTTGGCAAGCGTATCATAAATCCCTGCACTGGTTTTCTGAACCAAAGCCTCATCCTCGGCCTCGACCCGAACTTTAATCAGCGGTTCGGTGCCGGACTTGCGGACAATCACGGAACCTTTGCCGGAAATCTCGTTTTTAGCCGCTTCTATGGCACTCTGTACCAGAGGATTATTCATCACCTCAGCAACCTTTTCCCTTGTTGCAAAACGCAAATTATCAATTTTGCACGGGCATTTCTCAAAAACCGGAAAAACATGGCTCATTTTTTTGCGTGTTTTCAATAACCCCAGACAAACCGTCAAACCGGCAATCAGCCCGTCTCCGGTCGGCGCAAAATCGCTCAAGACCATGTGCCCCGATTCCTCTCCGCCGAAATTAGAACCGATCTCATGCATTTTTTCCGTCACATAACGCTCACCGACCGCCGTCCGGTAAAAATCAATTCCCAAAGAATGACAGAATTTTTCCAAACCCATATTAGACCAGATTGTCGCAACCACGGCATTGCCTTTCAATCTTCCGTCCTGCTTCAGGTATTGTCCGAGAAAAGCAATAATCTGATCCCCGTCCAACCGGTTTCCTTTATCATCGCACACAATAATCCGGTCACCGTCACCATCCAAAGCGATGCCGATATCTGCATTTTCTTCAACCACGGTCTTACTCATCAGTTCAGTATGGGTAGAACCGCAGTCTTTGTTGATATTGTAACCGTCAGGCGAAACCCCGATTGCCGTCACATCGGCTCCGAAATCCTTAAAAACCTGCGGCGCAATTTTAGAAAAAGCGCCATTCGCACAATCAATAACAACCTTAAGCCCCGAAAGCGGAAAGCTGTTACGCTTAATGGCGGCAATTTTGCTCAGATACGGCGTAATTGCCTTGGGATTATACTCAATCCGACCGATCTTATCAGGATTCGGTACAAATTCATCTGCCTGAACCAATGCCTCAAGCTTTGCCGTCATATCGTCAGAAAACTTGTGCCCGTCGGCTTTAATCAGCTTAATGCCGTTGTCAAAATAAGGATTATGTGAGGCCGAAATCATAATCGTCATCGCCACATTCAGCCCCGGTGTTACCATTGCCGCAACCGGCGTCGGCAATACGCCGAGAATCATCACGTCACACCCCATAGAAGTCAGGCCGGCAGCCAGAGAACTCTCCAGCATATCGCAGGAAACACGGGTATCTTTGGCAATGGCAACCTTGCCGGAAAACATTGTCCCCAGAGCTTTTCCGAGTTTAAGGGCAAAATCTGCCGTCATCGGAAAAATATTAGCCTTACCGCGTACACCGTCTGTTCCAAAAAGCTTGTCTGACATTCTGACCTCCGTTATAAAAATATAATTTACGAATATCTTGCCATAACCAGACAAAAACTCAAGCCTCCTTTAACCTTTTTTCAAACAAGTTTTATTATGGAATATTACAAAACAACAGTACCTTTTGTTTTCATTTCCTCTCTTCTGCTTTTCCCCCTTTCCGCACCTCTCCTTACCCTTTCCTCTTCCCTCCGTCATTTCTCCCCACTTTTCCCCCACTCCCCTTATCTCACTTTCACACCATCCACCTCTTCTCCCCCAGCCCCTCTCCCATTCCTCCCTCTCCTTTAACCTCCTTTAGCCAAATTTCCCCCGCTTTTTCCTATTCCCCTAGCCAAAATCCCCACCCAACTTTTCATAACTACTTGACATTGGCGTTTCTTTATGGTATAGTACCTGTATTGTCATTCTCGGGCTTGTCCCGAGAATCCATAAAGATAAAAGCACTGTGCTTATTATGAGATGGATTGCCGGATCGAAGTCCGACAAGGACAATAACGAAAGAATTTTATTAACCATTCTGAGCACTTTGATGTTCAGATAAAGAAAAGAGCAACGCGCAAGCCTTGGCACGATGAGGACAATCGTTCGCCGAGGCGCGCCCGCCTCGGGAGGAAGCCGATGAAAAATATTAACATAAATATGCTACACATGAAACTAAACTCTGCGGTGTCAGTTTTTGCTGTTGCCGCCGCTTTCTCG
>CABUWG010000006.1 GCA_902495305.1 uncultured Pseudomonadota bacterium
CCCCCCCCCCGTTGACAAAATTCAGCCATTTTTTGTCCGAACAATACAGATATACGATTTCGTTCAATTTCTGAACCGTATCGGGGAAATTCAGGATCAATATTTACAGTTTCTTTTTGGGAAGCTATCGGTGCATATACCGCAACACGATATCCTCTGTTTTTTAACGTGCAAATAAATTCTCCGTAATGCCGTATAATTTCATCAACAATCTCTTCCTCTGTTTTATTTTGTTTTTCTGCCTGTTTTTTAATGTGGACGCGACAATCAATTTCGCCAAAAACCGTCAGAATACGGCATCCGGACGGGAAAAAACCATTATTCAGCAGAAAACGGAGCTTTTCATAAAAAAACTGAGAAGAATGACGGTTATTGGTAGAATATGCCAAGCAGGGTCCGACGTGATATGCGATAAAATCCGGCGCATTTTCGGTATTTACCCACAAATTTTGTTCCGGAGTGCCGTTTCCCCAGATTATTTTCTTTTTTTCTATGGTATTTTTAGTGAAAATATCCGTATGGGAATCTCCGATTACAAAAACCGTTTCTTTTCCGCTTTTGTGCTGAATATCTTTTACAACATGGATTACATTATGAACATTCTTTTTCTTGACTCGCTTTTTCTTACGATTTTTAGAAGAAAGCGCAACATGGGACATTAACGTATAAAACCAATATTTAAGATAAAGTTTTAACATTTATTACTCCAAAAATTTTCCGTTCTCCAACATCCACGGATTTTCTATTCTCCAATTGACGCCTTGTTTAACAATCTTAGCCGGTATGCCTGCTAACATGACGTTCTGCTCCGTGAATTTTTTTGTCACGACACTCCTTGCCGCGATAATACTGTTGTCTGACACCATACTGTTTTTTAACAGCATAACCTCTGTTCCAATCCAAACATGATTTCCGATTTTAATTAAGCCGGCTGTTTCATTTATGACTTTTCCTGTCTGTTGGTCTAAAACAGAATGCCCATCGGAAGATCTAATCAAAATTTTACTGGAGAATAGACAATTTTCTCCGATTTCAATTCTGCCTTTTTCTTCCAAGATGATTTCTACTCCTATTATGTTTGTACCCCCCCCCACAACTAAAGACTGCGAGTCGCCAAGACGGCAAACAATTCCAACTCTTTGAAAATAATAAGTTGAACCAATATCTATATTACAATTATCATTAAGAATATTTATTGAACTGCTTAAAGCTCTAATAGGCAAATGCAACTTAATCGTATTGTTGTTGCCAGTAATTGCAATATCAAGCTCTTCTATACGTTCTTCCGGTTGTAATAACCGTTCCGAACCGTTTTCAACAATAATGATTTTATTACCGTTTCCGTTAATCTCATATCCTTTGACCACAGGCTGTTCCCGATGTTTTCTTATCTGATATTTATTTCTGAACAGTCTTCTGTACTTAGGAATTATTATAAAAGACGAAATCACTTTTATAATAAAATTGTGGATTTTTCTATTGTTTCCTATCATGTCTTTTCACCATTTTTCGGAGCTGTTCTCGTAAATTTTTCAGAGAAATTTTTTGGTAATCAGTTACCAAAATTTTCAGGCTTTCCTGCTTTTTCCGGTACTCTGATGCCGACAGTGTTATTGCCTGCTTCATGGCAGCAAACAAATCCTTCCCGTAAACGATTGCGTTACCGTCATTAAGGCCGTAAACAGGGGCAAAAGTTTGATTTATCAAACACGGTTTGGCAAATGCATAAATTAAAATGCTGGAACCGGTAACCCAGTTGTCCAGATATTTATGATGTTCCTTGTTGTCCGGATCCAATAACGGCAGATAAAAATCTGAATTTTCCAGATAACTGTACATTGACGGATAATCCAATTGTCCATGATGAATTATAAATTTCTTTTGCTGTTCTGTAAGACCATCCAAAGAACCATAGCCAATTACATTTATTTCAAAATTTTCTATTCCGTTTTTATAAAGTTTATCAACAGCATCTTGCAGCATTTGGAAGTTTTTGTTTCCGGGATATATTGTGCCAACAACCACAAAACGTGTTTTTTTATTGTTTTTAGGCGGACATTTTACTTTTCCGACATAGTTTGATCCAAGCATTTTAGTATTTCTAAAACCGAGGAGTGTAAATAAGGTACCATCTTTAATATACTTTTCTTCCCCAAACTGTTTAACATAAGGATCAAGATTATGCTCAATCATCAATGTTCCGTATTTACCTTCCGGAAGCCTGCCTATCATTTCTACAACAGAGAGGCCGCCGGGATAATAAAAAGTTGTATTAATAAATACAAAATCATACTTTTTTATCCTTGGGCTACGCAGAATTTCCAGCATTTGTTCTTTGGTTCCGACAAAGGCTCTAAACTTGTCTTTTAACCGGCATAACGGCTGATCTATAACGTTTTTATAATCAAGCAAAACATCAACTTCGTATCCTAACTCTTTAAAATAATGTATATATCCGGGGAGTGTTATGCCGTGAAAAGTGTTAATTTCAACAACCAAAACGCTTTTAGAAGGAATCTTCTTTTTATAGAATTTATTATATGGTTTATACCTTTTATTATTTCTCAGTAAAAAATACATACTGATTTTATCAGGAATTGCAAAGAGCCAGTCCCGACATTTTCTGCGGAATGTTTTGACAGGAATCAAGGCACAGAACAGTCGTACGATTTTTTTGTAGAAGTTTTCCATCTTTCCCTCTCTACAGTGTTCCGTCTTTAGCCCGTTCAATATCTTTTTCCATCATCATGCGGCAAAGGCCTTTATAATCGACTTTTCTATGCCATCCCAAGATTTTTTCTGCCTTGGACGGATCACCGATCAGCAGCTCGACTTCCGCCGGACGATAAAATTTCGGATTGACTTTTACAATTGTTTTGCCGCTGTTTTTGTCAACGCCGATTTCGTCTACACCCTCGCCTTTCCATTCTATGTCATAGCCACAGACTTTTCCGGCTTCTTCAACAAATTCGCGGATAGAATGAGTTTCTCCGGTAGCAACAACATAAGTATCTGCTTTTTCCTGTTGCAGCATCAGCCACATCATTTCAACATAATCTCCGGCAAAGCCCCAATCGCGTTTTGCACTCAAATTGCCAAGTTCCAGCGGTTTATCGGTTTTGCCTGTTACCATTTGTGCCAAATGTGCCGTAATCTTTCTGGTTACAAATTCTTTACCTCTCATCGGGCTTTCATGGTTAAACAAAATTCCTGAACTTGCATGTACACCAAAACTTTCACGATAGTTGGTTACCATCCAGTGAGCCATCAGTTTGGCGACACCGTATGGAGAACGCGGATAAAACGGCGTTGTTTCTTTTTGCGGTATTTCCTGAACTTTACCAAACATTTCAGAAGTTGACGCCTGATACAATCTGGTATGCGGAGAAAATTCGCGAATGGCCTCGAGAATATATAAAACGCCCATACCATCGGCCTGTGCCGTATAAATCGGCTCTTCCCATGAGGCTCCGACAAAACTTTGCGCTGCCAGATTGTAAAATTCGTCCGGCTGGTATTTTCTCAGCAGTCGGCAGATATTGGAAAATTCCAACAAATCAAAATCAGCCAATTCTATTTGCTCAAAAATACCATGCTCTTTCAGACGAGAAAAGGTATCCGTTGCCCCTCTCCTGTATAATCCGACAACTTTATACCCTTTGCCAAGCAGAAATTTGGCAAGATATCCGCCATCTTGTCCAGTTATGCCCGATATTAACGCTACTTTTTGTTTGTTCATATTTTTGCTCCTAAAATATTTTTTCTAAAACAGATAGTCCTTGATTGAACTGTTGCGGGGAAGAGTTATGGCAATGCCCGAAGGATAGGGATTGGTCGGGGCAAAGTCATTAATGACAACGCGGGCCGCATGATTCATTCCCGTCAATATTGCATAAGGCTTTATGCCAACCGAGGACAAAAGCGTTTCTAATGCTTTTCGGTATTCTTCCGTCCGTGAGGTTGTTATGACAATTTGGGCGCCGTCGTCCTGAAGTTTTTTTATGGCTGCGACATTATCTTCCAGAAATACCGTATTGTTGCTCCAATTGGTTTTGCCATATTTTCCGGAGTTTTTCATGATAACGCCGTCGACGTCAATAAAATAAGTTCTGAATTTTTTCTGGACTTCTTTCCATTCCTGCAGCGTTCCGTAATCGTTGTAGCCGTCAGCCATGATTGCTTCAAAAACGGCATTGCTTTTTGACAGCATATAAGAAATGACGTGGCTGATGTACATTTCTCCGCTGATTGCCTTATTTTTAAGTTCCAGATAAGCGTTTTTGAAGTCTTCTGCGTTTTCAAACATATAAACGCCCAGGCAGATAATATTTGAGACTATCCGCTTTTCGATGATATCCGAAATGATGTTCTGTTCATTTACAATCAAAAAGCTTTTACCCGGAATGTTTGTAATATCTTTATGTTCCTGCAAATCATAACCGACTATGGAATTGCGAATGTTGGCAGGTATCGAAACGGCAACCATATTGTCAGAATCTTTTATGACAAAGCTTCCTTCAACCTTCATTTTTTTCAAGGTCAGAAAGACGGTTTCACTGGCACTTGCCGTAAAGTCGTCCAGCACACAAATTTCTACCTTTGGATTGCGCGCAAAAACCTGTTCCAAAATCAGTTTGGCTTCATACTTTTCATCATGAGGTTTGACAATCGTGATAATTATCCGGTCAAAAACTTTTAAATCCAGACCTTCCAAGGCTTTTTCTATCATTAATTTTCCGTCTGGATGCGTCAGCATCCACTTGGGTTTCATATTCGGAAAACGGTTTGACTTTCCGGCACAGGGAATCAGAAGTGTGTTCATTGATTATTCTCCAGATCAGCAATGGTTTGTAAAACTTGAGAAACGGCAGTTTGAAGAAAGTCCGCCGTTACCGCATCTTTGGCATAAGGGTATATGCGCAGGACATTCAAAAGCAAAATGTGATAAATGGACTTCAGCATTTCCTGTCCGTCAGGAAATTCGGCAATATTCTCAATCAGCGCCTCACGCGCAACAGCCAGCCTCATGTTCAGATTAAAATCTATTTTACTGTGGCGGTAAGACCAGCGGAGTTCCAGATCCTGCAAAAGCTTGGCAACGTCAATCATCCATGAGTTATAAAAAGAATCTAAGAAATCGATTAAGTAGACTTGTTTGTCATCTGAGAGAATGATGTTTTCCAGCGTTAAATCACCGCAGCAATAGCTTCCGGGGACATTTGAATAATCGTAGCTTTCTAATTTTTGCAGGGCGGCCATTGCCAAATTGTTTGTTTGGGCAATTTTTTGCCGCAGTTCGGCAATTTTGTTATGGAATATTCTATCGGCTTTAGGATTGATTTTAGAAGATGCAATCGGCAGAGCTTTGAACAGCAATCCGATTAAGTGGTTGATTTCTTTTATTTTTATGCTGTTCATGTGTTCAGCAAGCGTAATGCCGTTTAAAAATTCCATATCAAAATAAAACAGTCCGTTTTTCAATCCATAGCTTAAAACTTCAGGCGTTTTAATTCCTTCAAGCTGAAAACGCTGTTGTTTGATACATTGCTTTTTCAGCCGTCTGTTATATCCCGATGTACCGGAATCTTTTCGGAGAAACAAAATATTGTCTTTGCGGTATAGCTTTAGTCCGCAACCGGAATGCCCCGTCAGATTTTTTACAAACTCGATTTTACTCATCATATCTTCCTACTCTGAAATCAAATATGTTTTTAGTGCCTAATGCGGCTGTCAGCCGAAAAACGGAAACGGCCATGCCTGAAAACAAATGAAAATAAAATCTTCCTTTATGCAGGCTTATGCGAATAAATTTTTTATAAAAAGGCATTTTTTTATAGTTTCCCGCACGTTCAATCCGCCAGTCCGTCCGGCAATAATATGCCAAAGGAACGGAAAATATGCCTTTTTGTGCCAAAAGTCCGATAAACAAATTTTCCGGGCACCATAGCTTTTGTGATAAAGATGAGAAGTCAGCATTGTTCAAAACCGTTATGCTCTTTGTCATAACATCCGGTTTGGCTATTGTAATTATATCGCTGGCCAAATCTGAGGCAAAAACAAAATTTTTTGCTTCCGGAGCGGGATTCATTGCATAAAAACGCCATGGCAAATCCGGTTGGAGATTATGTTCTCTTTGAAGCAGCTTAAAATCAAACGTCTTTTTCAAAAAGATATCCGGCCTCAGGGTAATAACGTAATCATAATGAATATTGTTTTGTTCAGCATAGCTTCGGCGAAGATCGTCCGCTTTTTTCATTGATGTAAGCATAAAACGGATTCCCTCAGCGGAAATTTGCGTCTGACCGTTATCATGTGCCAGTCCGAGAAGTTTTTCTTCCGCCGGATTTTGCTGTTCGACCAACAGACCTTTAGGCTTATACAACTGTTGAATAACAGACAACAGCTTTTCATCGACATCCTGCACCCTGCTCCTGTTATTATGCCATGTGCAGGTACCGTGTTCCGTCTTATCCCAAGTATGCATAAAAACATCGCAGTCATACTTGCTTAACAGATGCTTTTCAATGCTCGGCACACATTTTCTGAAAGTTCTCAGATGTCCGAAAAACTGGACAGCTATCTTTAGCTTATCTGCCTCGTTTTCTATCATTTTATTTTTTCCAGTTAGCTAAAATCCAAGAAGATGAGTTGGCCTTGTTTTCTCCGCCAACACCGAATTCTAGACTGACGTTGTATTTTTTACAGGCCGGTTCTTCAGGAATATTCTCTTTTGTCCGGTCACCGCCGTTGGCAAAAACCAACTCGGCATCGGGATATTGTTCCCGCGCCCGACGAATGCCGTCGCAGGCAGAATTGTCACTGTCATCAAAAGACAGCACATCAATAACACCTTTAAGATTTTCACATATGGTATATCTGGTTCTAAATGAAAGAAAATTTTTGCCTTTCTTGCGGCAAAGCCATTCGTCGGAATTTAACAACAAAATAACGCCGTCGCTCCTTTCGCTGCCGGCTTTTATCATGGCTACATGCCCTTCGTGTATCGGATCGAATCCGCCACTGACTATGTAATATTTCATTTTTGCCCCAATTTTTAATTTGTTCCTTTCAAAAGGCGAAACTCGGGACAAGATATGGGTAAACAAGCGCGGAAACCGCATAATATTACATACGCGGACGCTGCCGGAGAATCCGGCTACGCTGCTCTAAAGCAAAAATTGATGCTACAACATCTGTTAAAACCAAAGCTTGTCACGGCTTTTCACACCTTTTGGTGTAAATACGGGCAGTCCTCCGTATTTACAGACAGCTTATGATATCTTATTTTAATAAGCAAGATAAATTTTGCAGAATGTGATTAACGCATTATCAGACTTAATTTTTATGAGGATTTTCCTGACTTGGCATTGTATGCGAGCGAACGTTCAAAATTCTCTCCAGCAGAAAAGTCCGCGGGGCTTTGCGTTCCAGACACATTGCCAGCAGGCGGTCCGACAGAATTTTTTGCGGCACGATCAGGCGACGGTACCGTTTGCCGTCTTCTTTGCGGTAAATAATTTCTACGGCGCTTTGAGCTTTAACGGCTTGCTCCAACATCTTCCTTTTGGAAAAGTCTGCCAATTCCACATCATCGCTATAGCGGCTCATAAATTCGTTAATGCGGTGATCCGTTAAAATATGCCGAGCCAGAACAGCCTTTTTAAGGCTTATTCCCTCAAAAGACGTACACCGGCTGAGTGCGACATAAAGCTGGCCGGTAGCAAAAGTTCCGCTGCCGATGTCTATTTCTACATTATCAAAAGTTTTGCCCTGACTTTTGTGGATGGTCACGGCCCAGGCAAGTTTGAAAGGATATTGTGTAAAAGATCCGACGCTTTCGGAGATAATCTCCCGCCCTTCCAATTTATACTTGAACATTTCCCAGGTAAAAGGAAAAACAGCAACCAGCCGTTGCCCCTGCTGCAACCGCACTTCCAGATATCTGATTCGGCCGTCACGTTCTTTGAACCCGACAATATGCCCGACACTGCCGTTGACCCAGCGGTTTTTGGAATCATTATTTAAAAACATAATCTGAGCGCCGATTTTGAAGTTCAACTCTTTGGCTGTCGGCCAGGTTTCTTTGCCGAAGTCGCCGTCAATTTCGGCTTCGGCGGTATAAACCGCGCCATCCAGCTCATCCAGACATTGCTCATTGATTTCATCGGCCAGTTTATTGGTTGTGGTCAGGCTAATTCTGAAATTTTCCGCTCCGCCGCCTAATCCGGCTCCGACACGGCTGTTCAGCCGGCTTAAATCTTCTCGCGTAATTTTGTTATTCCGGATATGGTTGAGCAAGTCGATAAAATCTTTATCCTTTTGGCGATAAACTTTTTTTAACTCTATGACCTGCAACGGAATTTTTTTAAAAACTTCTGCGCTGAAAAAATAGGGAGAGCCATAATTCCGGTCAAAAAATTCATATTCATGGCTGTTGACAACCGGCGGAAGCTGATACAAATCACCGACAAAAATCATTTGCACACCGCCAAAAGGTTTGTCTTTTTCCGGACCATACAGGCGCAGAAAAGCATCTATGCAATCCAGCAAATCGGCACGCAGCATGGAAGCTTCATCAATAACAACGGCTTCCAGACTCTTAAAAATTCTGACCGCACGCGGTTTGAACTCTTTATTTTCTATCTGGGGCACGGAAATATTGACCGGAAATCCGAAAAAACGGTGAATGGTCTGTCCTTTGACGTTCAACGCTGCCACGCCGGTCGGTGCCAGCAAAACCAAATTTTTTTGCGAATGATTGTAACAATAATCAAGCAAGGTCGATTTTCCGGTGCCGGCTTTTCCGGTAATAAACAAGTGCCGCCGGCTGTTTTCTATCAAATCAACGGCCTGAGCAAATTCGTCATTTATTTCCAACTGTAACGGCATTATTTCTCCCCGCCCTCATCATAAGCGTTTTGCCTGAATTTGCAAGAAATAGTTAGAATTTTGTAGACAGTTTGCAAATCTTGCTTGAACTTTGTTTTTTTGTGATTACGCTTACTCCATATTTTAATTATTACAAATTTTCGAGTTATAAAAAATGGAAAGCAACGTATTGTGCAAAGTGCTCTGCGGTGATGTTTGGTTCCGATTGGAGCAGTTGTCTTCTGATCCCGTTATTGTTCAGAAGAAATTTGAACTTATTGAAAATATTGCCCAAAAGCTGAAAATCGGCGACCGGTTCAAAGCCAAAGCTGCCAAAGTTCTATATCCGTTATGCCTGAAAGATTTTAAACATCTTCACATAACGCAAAAGGCGGCGGAAAAATTCTCAGGCCTTTTTTCTTCCGAAACGTCGGAAGAAGACAAAGAGCTGCTCTGGCAGGTGTTTGCCAATTATTGTGACAACTATCTGGAAAACGACAAAGAGAATATTTTGTTGCAAAAAACCATTGATACCCTGCCTCAGGTTCTTGAAATGGCTAAGCCGGAAACCATTAACATCAACGTCTTTTATGACAAACCGCGCAATGAGGACATTTCTTTCTCCAGAAGCGAAATCATTGACAAGTTCTATTCGGTTTCCTACGGTGTTTGCATTTCTTTTATGGGACAGATAAAAACACAGATGTTTTGTGACCGTCATCTGAAGCAGGCAACCGATGAAGCGCGGCGGCTTGATGCCATGAAAACGGCATTGTCCCGTCTCGGGTCAGGAAAATTTATGCTGTTTGCCCTGCATTTTGACAAATATATTGAAAACACGACCAAAATCATGCCGAGTTTTGTTAAGGCCTGTGAGGACAATGTCATTCCCGCCATTCAAAACGGCAGTAACAAATATCTGTGCTCGGTCGGCAATATGTTTGGTGCCGATTTTATAGATTACGGCAGCAGCGGCTTCAGCTTCAAATGCCTAACCACAAAGTTTACGCCTTACAATATCACCCGCCTTTGCCGGATTGCCGAACAAATCCCGTCTATTGACAATGAACGTTTTGAGAAAATCCGCATGGATGCCATTTATATTGACGACGTTTTTCCGACCCTGCGTTCTTATGTTCATAATCAGGGAAAATATGCCCACAGGATTCTAAAAAGAATGGATGCTTATTATAACGCCATGCAAGATCCCGACAAAGACGATCCGGCTTTCAGGAAAAAACGTCTGGAACAAGCAATTGACGAGATCAATGATTCTGACCGCGGCTATAACTTTGACAAAGAAAGATACTTGAATCCGCAAAATTATCTTAAAACGGTCCATACTGACGGCAAGACAGAAAAAGTCTTTGAGGTTTTGCACCGTCTGACTGCAAATACGACGCCCAAAACGCTGACCACGCCAAAGACATCCGATTCCCGCCTGAATGCTTATTTTGAGAAAATCAACGAGCACAATCAATATCCTTTTCATGCCCATAACATTTTCGGTGAATATCTCGGATATTTTAACAATATGCTGATTGATTCCATTGATAAGCAAAAATACGGCATTTCGCATAATATGATTAATACCATTCTATGGACGGAGCGCAAAGCTTTTAACATTTTAGAGGGCATGGATGCCGGATATCAGCTCGGCGCCTTTAAGGAAGACTGGTTCAAAAACATCATTATGTTTTATGAACTGACCAATTCTGCCTCGGCTTCAAAGTTTGACCGAGAGGAATTCAATGCCTTCTTTGACGGTATCAAAGATAAAAGGATGGAAGATGCTTATCATGACCTGTCACACCGCACGGCAGGAAAAATTACTGAATTATCGCAAAAACAACGCAATGGCGGCAATAAATACCAAAATTATCTTAACTCACTGCATTTGCCGCAAGAACAGGACAAATATATTCGGCATAAGATGAAGACCATCACTCAGCTGAAGATTGACAGCAATTTGTCCGGTTACCGCCTGTCTAAGGCCATATTCAATCTGGTTTCGCCAAGGCCATGCAATTATGAGGCTTTAAGACGCTACATGAAAGAACGGAATCAGCCCCTTGCACCGCTGCCCAGAAAAGATTTTTATTATTGTTAATAGACAATGCCCTTTTGGCTAAAACTGTAAATGCTGTTTTTGCTGACAATCAGATGGTCAATCAGGCGGATGTTTACGGCTTTGCAGGCGGCTTCTATTTTGTCGGTGATTTCAATATCGGCACGTGACGGCGTTACATCGCCGGAGGGATGGTTGTGTACCATGATAATAGCTCCCGCGCCGTGATTGATTGCCGATTTGATGACTTCCCGCGGATGGAGAGAAACGCTGTTGATTGTTCCTCTTTGCTGGATTTCCTCACCAATCAAACGCAGCTTGGTATCAAGCCAGACAATGCGGAACTGTTCAACATCGGCATAAGCCATGGAACTGCGGAAATAGTCTATCATAATGTCCATGGAATTGATAATCGGCTGGTCAGAGGCTTTCAAAGTCTGATACTGCATTCGGAGCGCAGCTTCTTTCACGGCTTTTAACAAGGCCAGAGAGGTTTCTTTTATTCCTTCGCAGGAAAGCAATTCCGCACTGTCTGCATTAACAACTTCGGCAAAACTGCCAAACTTGCGGATCAAGTTTTTGGCAATCGGTTTGACATCGCGCCGCGGGATAGACATCATCAACAGAAGTTCCAGAAACTCGTAATCGGCCATGTCTTTTCCGCCGCCGGCAAGGAACTTGTCCCTTACTCTTTTACGGTGGCCGAGATAATCCGGCGCGGTTTTGTCCTTTTCCGTCATGCAGCAGTCCCTCTCAGCCGCTAATCCATTTTATAAGGCGGTTTGTCCCAGCCTTTGGGCGAATAAGTAAAGACCTCATATCCGTCTTTGGTCACACCGAGCGAGTGTTCGAACTGGGCAGTCAAAGATTTGTCGCGGGTTACGGCTGTCCAGCCGTCTTTTAATATGATCGCGTCTTTTTTGCCAATGTTAATCATCGGTTCTATGGTAAAGAACATGCCTTCTTCCATCACCGGCCCCGTGCCTTTTTTTCCGCAATGCATGACATTGGGCGCGTCATGAAAGACTTTGCCCAGCCCGTGCCCGCAGAACATATCAACCACGGAGTAGCCGTATTTATGGGCATATTCCTCAATAACGGCGCCGATATCGCCAAAGCGGGCACCGGGTTTGACAACATCTATGCCGCGCATCAGGCATTCATAAGTCACATCGCACAGGCGGGTAGCTTTCAGCTTGGGTTTTCCGGCATAATACATGCGGCTGGTATCGCCGTACCATCCGTCCAGAATGACGGTGACGTCAATATTCAGAATATCGCCGTCAACCAGTTTTCTTTCATAACTCGGAATACCGTGGCAGATGACATGGTTGATGGAAATACACAAGGTTTTGGGATAACCATGATAACCCAGACAAGCCGGAATTGCGCCGTGCGACGTAATAAACTCACGCGCAAGGTCGTCAATTTCTCCGGTTGAAACGCCGACTTTTACATACGGCGTAATATAGTCCAAACACTCGGCCGCCAGTCTGCCGGCTTTGCGCATTCCTTCAAAATCGGCATTGTCATAAATCATGATGCCGTCTTTTCTTTTAATAGCCACTTTTCGCCTCTTTTCTTTACATAACCGGTTCTGTTGTACACTTATTTTATTTATAATGCAATAGTTCTAAAAATTTTATGAATCATTTAAAAGCGCTTCATCAGTATTATTTAATATATAAAAGGGGAAAAAACATGATGCGAAAACTTAAGATATTTGCTTACAGCACTCTGATTGTTTTGATTTGCGCTTATATTACCAGCTATTTTACCATGGAAGGCATTGAAAGTTGGTTTGTTTTCAGCAAAAAGCCGGCTTTTATGCCGCCCGAAAACTGGTTCGCCCCGATATGGAGCGTTCTTTATGCCCTGATGATTTTATCCTTTTATCTGGTTTTGCGCTATTCTTACAAGCCCGAAGCCGCCGAGGCCAACAGTTATTTTCTGACGCAGCTCCTGCTGCAGGTCATCTGGAGCTTTACTTTCTTTTTCAAAGGGTATACGGCGTTGGCTTTTGTCGTGATTCTTTATCTTGATTATGTTGTTTTCAGGATGCTCGGTCTTTTCAAAAACATCAGGCCGCTGGCGGCTTATCTGCTCTATCCGTTTTTTATCTGGCTGATTTTTGCCACGATATTAAACTTCTCCTTTATCCTGACGAACGGCATGGTTGTTTTTGAGTAATAAATTCCTAAAAAACACTGGACAATCTTGTAATTTTACCTTAAATTGGCAAGGTTATTAAAGTTTATATTTTTGGGAAGAAAAAATGACTGCAACATTAAAAGATATCAGAAACACTTATTTAAGCTTTTTTGAAAAACACGGACACAAAGTCGTCCCTTCCAGTTCTCTGGTGCCAAACAACGATCCGACCCTGATGTTTACAAACTCGGGCATGGTGCAATTTAAAAATATTCTGGCCGGCAACGAAACCCGCGATTATACGCGAGCGACTTCTTCCCAAAAATCCGTTCGCGCCGGCGGCAAGCACAATGACCTTGACAGCGTCGGTTATGACGTTCGCCATCATACTTTTTTTGAAATGCTCGGCAATTTTTCTTTTGGCGATTACTTCAAAGAAGAAGCTATCTTGTGGACATGGGAACTGCTGACCAAAGAATTTGACATGGACAAATCCCGTCTGGCCGTGACAGTTTATCATACGGACGACGAAGCTTATAATATCTGGAAAAAAGTTGCCGGACTGCCGGATGACCGGATTATCCGCATTGCAACAAAAGACAACTTCTGGCAGATGGGCGATACCGGTCCCTGCGGCCCCTGCTCCGAAATCTTTTTTGACCATGGTCCCGAGGTTTGGGGCGGTCTGCCGGGGACGCCGGAAGAAGACGGCGACCGCTGGATTGAAATCTGGAATCTGGTGTTTGACCAGTTTGAAGACCTGCCGGACGGTTCCCGCATTCCGCTGAAGCGTCCGTCTATTGACACGGGTATGGGTTTGGAGCGTTTTTCTGCCATTTTGCAAGGCGTTCACTCCAACTTTGACATTGACTTGTTTAAAAATCTGACGAAGGCGATTGCCGACCTTTCTCCGGTCGATCCGGAAGGAAAATATATTCCGTCGTTTAACGTTATTGCCGATCATTTGCGTTCTGCCGCCTTTTTGATTGCCGACGGCGTTTTGCCGTCCAATGAAGGACGCGGTTATGTTCTGCGCCGGATTATGCGCCGCGCCATGCGCCATGTCAGCCTGCTCGGCGTTAAAGATACAATGATGTACAAACTGGTTCCGGCTCTGCAAAAAGAAATGGGCGAGGCTTATCCGGAACTTATCCGTGCCGGCGCTTTAATCACCGAAACGCTGAAACTGGAAGAAAACCGCTTCAGAAAGACATTGGACAAAGGGCTGCGCCTGCTGGACGATGCCACGGAAAACCTTAAAGAAGGCGATACGCTGGACGGCGAGACTGCATTCAAGCTTTATGACACTTACGGTTTTCCGCTCGATTTGACACAGGATGCCCTCAAAAACAAAAAGATTGCCGTTGACACAGACGGTTTTGATGCGGCAATGGAACGCCAAAAAGCCGAAGCCCGCAAAAACTGGGCCGGTTCAGGCGATGCCGGCACCGAAAAAATCTGGTTTGAGATGAAAGACAAACTCGGACAAACCGAATTTTTGGGCTATACAACCTTATCCTCAGAATGTCAGGTTACCGGTCTGGTTCAAAACGGGCAGGAAGTTTCTGCCGTTTCCGGCGGAGAATTTTATCTGATAGCCAATCAGACCCCGTTTTACGGTGAATCCGGCGGACAAGTCGGAGATAAGGGAAAGATTGTCGGCAAAGATGCTGAGATTGAGGTCATTGACGTTAAGAAAAAGCTCGACGGTATGTTTGTTCATACCTGCAAAATGGTTAAAGGGACCGTCAAAACCGGCGACACCCTCAGCTTTGAAGTTGATGAAGAAAACCGCAAAGCCATTGCGGCAAACCACTCGGTAACACATATTCTGCATCATGTTCTGCAAGAAAAATTCGGTTCGACCGTTACGCAAAAAGGTTCTTTGGTTTCTGCCGAGCGGATGCGCTTTGATATTTCTTATCCCAAGCAGATCAGCGAAGAAGAACTGCGCGACATTGAAGACAAAGTCAACCATCTTATTCGGGAAAATGCACCGGTCAACACTAAGTTGATGTGTCAGGACGAGGCCATTGCCTGCGGCGCCATGGCTTTGTTCGGCGAAAAATACGGCGACGAGGTTCGTGTTGTCTGCATGGGTGACGATGTTAATGCGCCCTTCTCCATGGAGCTCTGCGGCGGCACCCATGTTAAACATACCGGCGATATCGGATATTTTAATATTGTATCGGAAGGCGCGGTTGCTGCCGGCGTTCGCCGTCTGGAATGCGTCACCGGACACGGCGCCGAGAAGTTTGTACAAGATATTGAAGACAAGCTTCATGCCGTCGGCCATGCCCTGAAGGCAAGCTTTAATGATATTGAAGCCCGTGTTCAGCAGCTGCTCGACGAGAAGAAGAAGCTGGAAGAGCAGATTTTTGAACTCAAAAAATCTTTTGTCAGCAACAAAGCTGCCGATAATCAGGATAAAATCGAGGTTGTCAACGGCATTAAATTTGTCGGGCGCGCTGTTCCGAACATTCATCCGAAAGAGCTGAAAGCCTTTATTGACGAGATTAACAACACAATCGGCTCCGGCGTGGTTGTTCTGGCGACCAATAAAGACGACAAAGCCAGCATTGTGGTTGGCGTTACCAAAGATTTGACGGCCCGTTTCTCGGCAATTGATCTGGTTAAAATCGCTTCCGGCGTGGTTGGCGGCCAAGGCGGCGGCGGACGGCCGGATATGGCTCAGGCCGGCGGCCCGAACGGCGGGAAAATTGCCGAAGCTATTGCCGCTGTTAAAAATGAACTGGAAAAAGCCGTTTAAGGCTTGCGTACAAAAAAAGAAATCCGTCGAAACCGGCGGATTTTTTTTTGCATTACGGTTATGTGTTCTATTTAAAACGGCAAACGCCCAAGTCAAAGACTCAGGCGCCGGTTAAATTGGGTTTCACAACAAAACTTAACAATAATCTTTATTTATAGCGAAAAAAATCTACTGTTAAAGAATAAGACTAACTTCACAGCCAATCTTATTCAAAATTGTCAAATACCATGAAATACAATGTCGAGCAATAAATCATGATACTATCTTGGCAAATGTTTAACGAGAACTAAATCTAACAAAATATGGAAAATAATAGATATAATACATAAAAAAGTGATTATCTTCTAACATTGACACACGGGATTGTCAATAAAAAAACGCTCAAACCCGAAGGTCTGAGCGCCAGGAATAGTTGAGTTTCACAACGGAACCTTTTCCCATTTGAAGAAAATTCTTTTGAGTCAGACATAACTCCGTGAGTTATGCCGGCTGCCGAACAGTCTCTGCAGGGACAGCCGTAAAGTCAGTATTATCTTTGCCGGAAACGTCGTGAATCGGCAAAGCATATTTTGTATTTGTTTATAAGCTTTTAAGAGAATAAAGCGAACCTCGCGGCGGACTTTATTCAAATCTTAAACTATAAAAATGGCATTTTGAACAATCACTGCCCTACTTTGCCACATCAGATTATTTGACCACTTGCAATACAAATCTAGAGAAAATGCAAGGGCTGGAAAAAATCCTTTTCTTAAATGTGAAATAATCCTAAACCAAAATGAATACGGCGGGTTTCGCAACCGGCCGGATTCTGAGTTTAAAAATTATTGTATATTTTATTGCGATTATGATTCTTCTTTTACAAATAAGACTAACTTCACAGTCCGTCTTATTCTTATATACAAATATCACGAATGCTTTTAAATTTCATGATACTGAATCTGATAACCAAACAGTGAATAATAAATTTAATAATTTAAGCAAGTGCCGTTGATGTAACACAGATTATACCGCGAGTCAACCGTTTTTGTAAAAAAAAACGCCCAGACAAAGCCTGAGCGTTTTGATCTTTGAGAAAAGCGGACCTCACGGCCGGCTTGTCTAAATTACTAATAGTGTGTCTGTCATGGTTTTGATTTAAGTTATTAATCAGGCAATCACCAAAATCTTTTTATTTTTGGCATCATGCTCGATTCTGTATTTTACGCCGTCTATTTCAACGGATTTCTTAGCTGTCGTATTGTTGAGCATATCTTCCAATGCAACAACAGCTTTATTTTTATTACTGTTAAATGTGAAAATGACAGCCACTTTTTCTGCACCGCGACGACCGTAAAATTTCCAACAAAGAATTGGAACGCCGGACGGAAGCGCGTTTTTATCCGCAGAAGAAATCTTTCTGGCTTTATGCGCCTGCTTTGCCGGTTTGTTTTCCCAGCCAATCTGGTCGTGAATTTCTTCTTCCTTCAAAACCTCAACGACTTCTTTTTCCGTTTTGGCTTTTAAGGTTATTGTACCAACTTCACCAACTCCGGTTAAGACAATGCCCTGTGTCTTGGCAAATTTTTCAGCCAGTTCAAACATTGTAGTCTCGTCAGTCAACAAAACATCAAGATGTTTTTTCTTGGAAGAAGCCTGTTTGTTTTTGATAACAAGTTCTTCACTGTTTGCAACGATACTGTCTACGATGGTCATTTTTGTTGTGCACATAATATTTAAATTTTATGCTTTGGGATATGTCCCGCAGCCGGTTAATAATTCAGATAATTTTTATTTTGTTTGATTATATAAACATATTTTTTAGAAAAAATCAAGCCCAAAATTGACAAAAACAATCAAAATATTTTATTTTGTTAAATATTTTTTGATTTTTTCCTATCCCCTTAGCCAAAATCCCCACCCCACTTTTCATTATGTATTGACACGCTCGTTTCTTTGTGGTATAGTGACCTTAGTATTAACCATTCTGGGCACTTTGCTGTTCAGATAAAGAAAAGAGCAACGTGACAGCTTGGGCACGGCGTTGACAGCCGACCGGGGCATTTGTTGCCTCACCCGCTGGGTGCGTTTGCTTGGGGAGGAAGCCGATGAAGAATATGAACATAAATATGCTACACATGAAACTAAACTCTGCGGTATCAGTCTTTGCTGTTGCCGCTGCTTTCTCGGTACTCCTCCCACCTTCTGTTGCCTTTGCCGGCGTGTGCTTTCTGCCCGACTGTTCTGATGAAGACCTTGCTGGTGGCGGCGGAAACATGGATATGAATGAAGATACTGCCTTTTGTGAAAGCAAAGGCTTTACCTATTATGCTTCCGGTAAATGTCCGCAGTATTATGCCGTTGTCGGAACTTGTAACCGTGATGACCATTATCTCAAATGTGACGCCAAGACTTGGTGTCAACAAAACGGATATAACACGACAAAATGTTCTATTCCACAGTATGTTAATGATCCTTGTCCGAGTTATGGTTCTCTGTACAAAGGCTGTAAAACCGATAATGACCGTGCCTGTAAAGAAACCGGTTTTACTAAAACCTGTCCGTCAGGCCAGAAGCTCAAAAAGAACTCCGGACGATGTACTTATGATAACTCATACGGAACTTGCTGTAAACCTTCCGGATGTCCAAACTATACCTCGCTGACTTCTTCGTCCTATGGCACGAACGGAACGGACGGCTGCGAGTACACCTGTTATTACACCTGTAACATGAATTGTCCGTCCGGTACGTCAACGTCAAACCCCGGCGGTTGTGGCGGTTCGACCCGTAACGGATGCGGAACAAAGACCTGTTATTATCCTTATCAATCCTGCTGTACGCCGAGTTGTTCCGATACGACAAGTTCTTGTTCCTGCGGGTCTTACACAATCTCTGACGGGTGCGGCGGAACTTGCAGAAGATGTGAATCCTGCTGCAACTCATCTTCTTCCAACTGGTGTTCAGTCCATTCAACCTGTCATGGTGACTGCTGTTCGGACGGAACAATTCAATCTTGTGACAGCAGATGCGGCGGTTCGGGATGCTCCTCCGGCGGGGGTAGTTCTGGCGGAGGTTCAGGAGGGTCTTCAGGTCCAAGGACAGGAAGAATATGGTTTGAACCGACAAATAATTTGTGGTGCTATAATTCAAAATCATCTCAGTGTCCGTCAAACAAACCTATTCCTATCATTCAAAGTGTCCATGAATGGTGTGACTGCGGCGGCGGCATTCATGAATATGACAGAGGTATGGCTTCTGGCTATAAGAGCGGACCTTGTTATGCCACTGTTGCAGAATGCAGTGCGGCGGTTCCGACTGACGGCGTGCCTAAATCCAACGGATACCTGTCCGGCAGCTCTTGTACCTGTCCCTGATTGATTTATTATTTAATTGAGCCCCGTTTTTACAAGCGGGGCTCAATAATTTTTGTTATTTTTCAATCATGGTTTTGACATGTTCTTTCAACTTAGCGACCACGTCAGATTTGGGCGTGTATTTTTCCTCAAACGGCGGAATGGTTTCCCAACCCAGTTCTTCATAAATTTTTTGAATTTGATTAACGACTCCGGGCTTCCAGCCGTAAGAACCAAAAGCAAAAGCTTTTTTATTTTTGGGTTTCAGGCCTTTCATATAAGTTGTAAAAGCTGCGACCCGCGGGAACATTTCATTATTCAGCGTCGGTGTTCCGATTGCAACATAGCGGGCGTCCAAAAAGTCGACAATAACTTCCGAAATATGCGTTTCGGTCAGGCAACGCTTGACAACGGGAATGCCGGCATCCTGAAAGACTTCCATAACGGCATTAGCCAAAGTCGCCGTTGCTCCCCACATTGTATCATAAACAATCACGGCTTTGCCTTTATTCTTGCCGGAAGCCCATTCATCATACAGCTTTAGAATCGTACTGACTTCTTTTTCGCCCGACCAAATGCAACCATGCGACGGCGCAATCATATCAATTTCCAGTCCGTCAAGACCGCACAGAGCTTTTTCGGCCTGAGCACCGAACGGGAACAAAATGTTGGCATAATATTTTTTGGCCTCTTCACAAACAACGTCAAAAGGTTGATCTTTTACAAAAATGCCGTCCGTGCAAAAATGTTGGCCAAAGCCGTCATTCGGCAGCAGCAGTTTGTCTTCTGCCACATAAGTCACCATAGAATCCGGCCAGTGCAGCATCGGCGTGGTCACAAAAGTCAGTGTTCTTTTACCAATCGAAACACTGTCGCCGGTTTTGACAATCTGGAATTTCCAGCCGGTTGTATCATAATGGTCATTCAGGGCACGCTCGCCGGCGGCATTGGTCAGGATTGTAGCCTGCGGTGCCAGCTTCATGATTTCCGGCATGTTTCCGGAGTGATCCATTTCCACATGGTTTACAACAACGTAAGTAATTTTTGAGAAATCGGTAACGCTTTTAACACGGGCAATCTGCTCGTCTGACAGGTAATGTTTGGCACCATCAACCAGAGTGATTTTTTCATCCATAATCAGATATGAGTTATAGGTTGAGCCGTGCGGTGTCTGATAGCCGTGAAATTCTGTCAGATTCCAGTCTTTTACGCCGGTCCAGTAAATGTCTTTTTTAATTTCTACTGCGTTCATCTTTTTCTCCTTAAATAAATATCAGATTTCTTTTAAATAATACTGAAAATCTTTATTGACAATGTCTTTTTTTAATTATAAACAATAATAGTAATCATTATTGATTTTGGTGAAATGAGATGAATTACTCCAGACAAAGAGAGCTTATTCTTAAGATTGTGCAAAATGACATGAGCCATCCCAGCGTTGATTCGGTTTATCAGGCTTTGCGCAAGGAAATTCCGAACGTGAGTTTGGCGACGGTGTATCGGAATCTGAACTTGTTGGCGGAAAGCGGAGAAATCCGGAAGATAGAATCGTTAGACGGCACTGCTCATTTTGATTTTAATACTGGAAAGCATTATCATTTTATTTGCATTCACTGCAATAAAGTTTATGATATTCCCTGCGACGTTGCTCCGGAGGTTGATAAAAAAACCGAAGAGCTGAGCGGGTTTAAAATAATATCTCATGACATTTCTTTTCAGGGAATTTGTCATGAATGTCTGAAACTCAAGAAAAATTAATTTAAGGAGTCTTGTACTATGGAACTAAAAGGATCTAAAACCGAAAAAAACCTGATGGAAGCTTTTGCCGGAGAATCTCAGGCCCGCAATAAGTATACTTATTATGCTTCCAAAGCCAAAAAAGAAGGCTACAATATCATTGCCGACAAGTTTGAACAAACTGCCAATAATGAAAAAGAGCATGCCAAACTCTGGTTCAAACTCCTGCACGGCGGCGCTGTTCCCTCTACCATGGAAAATCTGAAAGACGCTGCTGCCGGCGAGAATTATGAATGGACAGACATGTATGACCGCATGGCTAAAGAAGCCCGCGAAGAAGGTTTTGAAAAAATTGCGTATTTGTTTGAAGCCGTCGGCAAGATTGAAAAAGGCCATGAAGAAAGATATCAGGCTTTGCTCGACTCTTTGTGCGAAGGCAAGATCTTTGAACGTCCGACCAAAGTTATTTGGGAATGCGCTAACTGCGGACATCGCGTTGAATCTCCGAAAGCTCCGGAAAAATGTCCGGTCTGCGATCACCCGCAAGCTTATTTCTTTGAATTGCAAGAACAATTCTAAGATTTAACAAATCTTTATGTGAACCCCGTGCTTTTTCCAAGCACGGGGTTTATTTTTTTGAGTGCAACGAAGGATGACGAAAAAAGAGGCTTAGGATGACAAAAAACAAAACCCCTCGGAATTCTTTCAAAAGAACCGAGGGGTTTTGTTTTACACAGCTTTCTTTTTTGCTGCTTTCAATGCTTCTTTTTGTTGCAGAAGCACTTTTAAATTGAATTGTTCCAGTTCGCAGCCTTTGATATAATCATTGGACTGCAGTTTTACGGAACCCTGAAAACGACAACGCCCTTCCGCATGCCGGCAATTGCCGCAATCGCAATTTTTACCGCTTAAAAGCAATCTTTGCTTGCTTTTGATAATGGCCCGCTCCACAAGCGTAATATCCGTCATGCCGGAAACCTCATCTTGCAGCCTTTTGCACTGACTGGCACGCCGCAATTTTGCATATTCGCTCTGCAACGACTGTTCATATTTTTGGGCTCGCATTTTATTTTTGACGCCAAAATATAAAAGCATTATCAAAGCACAAAGGCACGGCACCAGAATAACAAAGGCTACCCCTACTCCCAGCAAAACGCCCAAACCGGCCATAATACAAACTGTGGCCAGTACCAATGCAATTTCGCTGCGAGTTATGCCGGGCAAGTCGCCGATTTTTTCAGCAGAGAGCGTTACCAGACTTATCGTCCAGAAAATGCCGCCGCTTATCATGCCCTGCCAGAAAAAACGGTTTTCAAAATCTAATGTCTGAAACAACCACCAAACAAGGATAATCCCCAGAATATACATCAGAAAACTACGATTTACCAATTCGCGCGCTTTTACAATTTCTGCTCCTTTGACAATAGCTTTGAATGTAAAGAAAGCCATAAGAAGCATTAACATAATTTTTAATCCGTCCATAATTATATAAAATTTAATTTTTATTCGGTATTGGTATAGCGTATTTTGACAAAATTGTCAATTGTAATTTCAAAAAACAAAAAAATGTCCCGCAAAAACCTTTAATTCATTTGATTTTCAGGGGACAGTTTTTTTTGTTTTGCAACAGGCCGTTTTTTATATTGTTTTATATTTATAATTTGCAAACAGCGGCGCAGCGTTATAAGTTGAACCTTTTTTAGGCCGGTCAAAAAAGGCCGCAAGTTTTTCCATTTCCGCATTTTTGCGTTCCTGAGCTTTGTTTCTGGTCCAGCGGGTGGCCAATTGGAATTTGCGCTTTAAGGCAATTTTATTCTTGGCAATAAAAAATACCGGACCGGATTTGCGTTTTTTGCCAACGGCAGTCCATACCGGAGCAGCGGCCTTTGAAATCTTCAGCGGTGCGGCGGCCAAATTTTTTTTGACGGCAAGCGAGGACACCGGCAAAGAAAATTCTTTATTTTTCAGCTGTTTAAATTTCGGCTCAAACGGATTTTCACGGTTTTGATACATCAGCGCCAAAAACTCCATCTTATTGCAGTTTTGGGTTTTCTTTTCCCAAGAGGCTTTATACATTCCGTATAAATCTACGGCATAGCCTTTGACCGGAGCGCCTTTGTTCCAATAAGACAGCGGTGTGATTTTTTCGCGGTTATAGCTCATAAACTGAGCCACACCGTTTTCATCTTTGCCCAGATAGGTAATGGCATGATAGCCGCTGGAATTGTTTTCCTTGCTCTCGATGATAAAAATCGCGCCCTTGCCTACTTTGTCAATTTCTTTGTTCAGGTTTGCGCTTTTAATGACAAACTTATTATCATATTCCTTTTTGGATTTTCTCAGCATAAAGTCGACAAAGCCTTTGCAATGCGCTTTGGTATAAGAATCATCCGTTGACATGTCCGGCAGAATATCCGTTAAATCCGGCGACAACCGGTTGTTGCGGGCATAATTGGACATAGTGGCCGCCAGACAGTAAAAAGTATTGCCGCCTTTGATATTCAGGCCGCCAAAAAATTTTTCCCGAATCATTTTGTTTTGCTGGCGCTTTTTCAGCGATGTAAATTCCTCATACTGGCTGCGCAGAGAATCTAAAGCGTTATCAAAGAACCAATCCGCACGTTTGCTGATTTCTTCTTCTTTGTTCACCGTATTAATAGAGATGTTTTTGATATTTCCGGCTAAAAAGTGCGAACTATACGAATTGGCCGCGGCATCCTGACGGACGGGGCTGATTAACGTGGCGGCGCTTGCCCCCACATACAACATCATTCTGGTGAAGAAACGGTTTTTCTTTATGCGATTCAGCCGTTTCAGCACCTCTTTTTTGCTGACTGTCTTACTCATTATATTTTACCTAAATTTTGGATATGATAACTCTTGAAAAGTTGTTTTTTTTCTAAGAAATTTTGTTTAAAAAATCATTAATTTTTTCATAAGCTGGGGATAACTCCGACTGTTTATTTTATTTCTTAATTTTGTGTAAATTTTCCTTTACAACAAGGGTTAAAAAATTGTAAAAGTTTTTTTAAGATTTATATGTTTTTGAAGAGAAGTTTTTTAAGATGTCAAATGTAATTAAATTTTCAGCCCTTTGTTTTTCAATCATCTTTTTTGCCGGTTGCCGGACGCAGGTGCAGCCCGCGATTGTGCCTGCCGTGGAGGTGCCGGCCGTGAAAGAAACAAAGCTCGGCATTATCGGCGCCGTCGAGCCGGTTTATTTTCTGCCGATGAAATCTCCGTTTGAGGCCAGAATCGATACCGGTGCCGAAAACTCGGCCATTGACGTGACTTCTCTCAAAACTTTTGAACGCGACGGCGAAAAATGGGTTTCTTTTGTTCTGGTTAATGACGAAACCGGCGAGAAACACCGCTTTGAAAAAGAAATTGTCCGTCAGGCTACCATCAAACGCAGCCATAAAGACGAAAAACGTCACGTTGTCATGATGGAAATCAGACTCGGAAACGAGATTATTTCTGCAAACTTCTCCCTTGCCAACCGTGAAAAGTTTGAGTATCAGGCTCTTATCGGCCGCAATATCCTGACCGGCCGCGCTATTGTTGACACTTCTGTTTCTCACACCTTAAATTAATCCGGACATTTATATAATGAAAAAGTTTTTTTCCGTACGCTGCATCTTAACCTATCTTCTCCTTTTGTCGGCCGTATATGCCGCCTATGCCGTTTATTATAAAATCGAGTACTGGGGTTTTAATTTTGCACCCAAACAGAACACCAATGTCTGGACGATTGAAGCGCATGTGTCTTTTATGCCGAACGGAGAGCCGATTAAAGTATCGCTCGCCCGCCCGACAGCAAGCAATGAATTTAAAATTTTGGAAGAAGACGTGGTTGCCAACGGTTTTAAGGTCAGCAAAATCAACAAGAACGCGCCGCGGATTATTGCCACGGCCAAAGCCAACGTAACCGGCGAGCAAAATCTTTATTACCGCGTTTTGCTGTTTGACAATGTTGACGGCAAAGGCCGGATTAAAGCAACTCCCCCCAAAAAGCCCGATATGCCGGTCATGGATGATCAGGTTCGCGAGGTGGCGCGGGAACTCTTAAAACTTGCCAAGGCTCAATATCCCGACGACGAATGGCCGGCAAGAATCATCAAACTTCTTAACCAGACGCCGCCAGAGCCGACCGTCGTGGCCTTTCTGCCAATGAAAAAATCTCAAAAAGACATTGCTCAGGCCGTCAAAACCCTGCTGGCAATGGAAGGCGTACCCTCCAGAATTGCCCGCGGCATCAAGCTGGTCGAAAATAAAAAATCAATGTCCGCCGATTTGATGATTGAGGCTTACGTGAACGGAAAATGGAAGCTTTTTAACCTGAAAACCGGTGAAAAAGGTCTGCCCAAGAACTTTGTTATCTTTCAACGCGGCGGCGACTCTCTGCTTGACGTTGAAGGCGGTGAAAACTCGGCCGTCAAATTTTCTGTGTTGAAGTCTATCACCTCTTCTTTCAAGCTGGCGGGCAAACGCGCCGAACTGGCCGATCAAAAAGTCCGGTTTGACTACTCTATTTATAACCTTCCGCTGGCCGAGCAAAACACGCTCAAATGGCTGTCTATCTTTCCGCTGGCGATTTTGGTCGTGGTTGTCATGCGCAACGTGGTCGGGATTCAGACAATGGGAACGTTTACGCCCATGCTGCTGGCAATGGCGCTGACAAAAACCGGCTTTATCCCCGGACTGATTGCCTTTGGCGTGATTATCGCTCTCGGCCTGTTTATCCGTTTTTGGCTTTCAAAACTCAACCTTCTGCTGGTGCCCAGAATTTCCGCCGTCGTTATCTTTGTTATTCTGATTATGCAGATTCTGACGATTGTCGGTTATCAGTTTGACTTCAAAATCGGGTTGTCCGCGGTATTCTTCCCCATCATCATTATGGCGTGGATTATTGAGCGCGCTTCCATTACCTGGGAAGAAGACGGCGCCATGAACGCCTGCCGTGAAGTTGTTTACAGTCTGATTGTTGCCATTATCACCTATTTTATTGTCAGCAGCGAATATATCCGTCACATTATGTTTGCCTTTGACGAATTGAATCTGGTTATTTTGTTTACGGTCATGCTGCTCGGCACTTATACCGGATACCGCCTGACCGAGCTGACCCGTTTTGCTCCGCTGGTTAAGGACAAGAAATAATGTTTGGCTGGTTTTCTTCTTTTGTTTCTCCCAAACGGCTCAAAGAAGTCGGTGTGATGGGCATGAATGACCGGAACTACAGTATTATTGCCAAATATAACAAGCGTCGGCTTTATCCTTTGGTGGACGACAAAGTTCAGACCAAAATTCTGGCCAACAAAATCGGCATTAACACGCCGCGGATGATCGGTGTGATTGAGTTTCAGCATCAGGTCAAAAATATTCTGGAGATTGTCAAAGGCTACAAGGAATTTGTGGTCAAGCCGGCTCACGGCAGCGGCGGCCAAGGCGTTTTGGTCATTCGCTCCTATACCGCAGACAGTTTTGAGACGCCGTCCGGACGCAAAATCAGCTTCAAAGAGCTGTATCAGCATGTTTCCAACATTTTGAGCGGGCTTTATTCGCTGGGCGGAAAATATGACGTGGCGCTGATTGAAGAGCTGGTGCATTTCAGCGATATTTTCAAAAATTTCAGTTATCAGGGAATCCCCGATGTCCGCGTGATTGTGTATAAGGGTTTTCCGGCAATGTCGATGATGCGGCTTTCTACGGCAGCCTCCGGCGGTCGGGCGAATCTGCACCAAGGCGCGGTCGGCGTCGGTCTGGACATCAAAACCGGACTTCCGCTCAGAGCCGTGATGTACAACAAGCCGATTTTAAAACAGCCGGATACGGGGGCTGACCTCATGCAGCTCAAAGTGCCGTTTTGGCGGGAACATCTGGAAATTGCCTCGCTGGGCTATGACATGACCGGACTGGGTTATATGGGGGCTGACATTGTGCTTGACCGTGACCGCGGGCCGATGATGCTGGAGCTGAATGCCCGTCCGGGGCTGGCGATTCAGATTGCCAACGGTATCGGGTTGGCCGGACGTCTGAAAGAAATTGACAAGACTTATCCGACCGGACTGAATGCGCAGGAGCGTGTGGACTATGTTTTAGGAAAGCTGAAATAAAATTCCGCAAACTTTAGTGCAATTTTAATCTCCGGTTCCTATATTAGTTTTCAGACAGAACATATTAAATTTACAAAATAAGAGGATTTGTGCCATGAAAGCTGTTAAAAAAGTTGTCGATAGCGATAAAATTAAAGAAAAAAGCCCCAAACTTCCGAAATCGGAAACCAAGACTCTGAAAAAATCAGAGACCAAAGGGCTGAAATCTCCCGATACAAAAAAATTGGCCGTCAGTCCAACCAGAGCAAAAAAAATCAAGCATTCCTACAAGGTTAAGGACGCAGAAAACGCCCTGCTCCTCAAGCTTAAAGACGGTGATGTCGTGATTGAAATGTATCCGGACGCCGCGCCCAACCATGTCAGCCGGATTAAAGAACTGGTTCGCGCCGGTTTTTATAACGGTTTGAAGTTTCACCGCGTAATTGACGGTTTTATGGCGCAGACGGGTTGTCCGTACGGAACGGGGACAGGCGGCACCGGCACAAAGCTGAAAGCCGAATTTAACCGTAATCCGCATAAGCGCGGCACGGTTTCAATGGCTCGGGCAATGAATCCGGATTCCGGCGACAGCCAGTTCTTTATTTGTTTTGCCGATTGTCCGTGGCTGGACGGGCAATATACCGTTTGGGGCGAAGTTACCTCCGGTATGGAGTTTGTCGACCTGATTAAACGCGGCGGCGGTGATAACGGCATGGTTTCTGAACCGGACGAAATCGTCAGTCTGGCTGTCATTGCCGACCTCTAGTCTGCTCGGCAGGCGCACCCAGCGGGTGAGGCTTCAATTGTCAGCGCCCTGCCCTGAGGACCGCGATGCTCTGGCGGGGTTTGTGATAGAGGGAGTCTCCTGAAGAAAAAGTACCGTCATTCTGAGTGCAACGAAGAATCCAGTTTATAAATAAGGCTAATTTGTTTGACTGGATCCTTCGCTTCGCTCAGGATGACGAAAAAGAAGCACTGGATGACGAAGAAAGAGACTCAGGATGACCTGCACGGCAGGTGCGCGGCGGGTTGTCAGCAATGTGCTCCAGAGGCCGCGGTGCTATGGCGGGATGGGTGGGGAAGAATGTACTTTGAAATGAAAAAAGGTTAGGGTGGCGGACAAAAGGAGACAGGGTGGCGATGGGAATGACGATTTTCGGTTTCTGTGCATATTTTGACTTTTTAGGTTTGCGGGAGGGCGCTATCGTATTAAAAAGGCCATAGCCAATGATTATCTTATAACAAAGTCAATAAAGGGAGGGATGATGAAGAAAAAAATCAAAAACAGCAAACCGACCCTGAAAAAGAGAAAAAATCTGAAAAAAATTAAGCCTTCGGGGACGATGTTAGGTCTTGGCCCCAAGATGATTAACTCGATTATTCTGGCTTTGGAAGAAGATGACAAGATTCATGTGCGCAAGATTGTCGAGGGGTTGTCGGAATATGATCTGGCCAAGCTTATTGAAGCTCTTGATCACAATCAGCGCCGCCAGCTTATTGAAATTCTCGGTTCTCATATTAATCCGGATGTTTTTCCCGAGCTTAACGAGGTTGTTCAGGAGCAGGTTATTGACAGTTTGGACGAGAACCAGATTGTTCATATCGTTAATGAGTTGGACTCTGACGAAGCCGTCGAAATTCTGGAGCATATGGACGATGATGAGCAAAAGCACATTATCAGCCGCCTGTCTCCCGAGCTTAAGCAGCAGGTTAAGTCTTCGCTTTCTTATCCGGAAGATTCCGCCGGACGTATTATGTCGCGCGAGTTTGTCAGCATGCCGGACAGCTGGTCAGTCAAAGAGGCGCGCAGTTATCTGTTGACGGCTGAAGAGCTGCCGGACGGTTTTTATGACATTTTTTTAACGGACGAGCATTTGCATCCGACCGGACAAATTCCGTTGGACAAGCTTTTGCGTGCCAAGCCGAACGAACAGCTTTATGATATTATGGACTGTGAGGTGGTTCCGGTTGACGTTTATACCGATCAGGAGGAAGTGGCGCATATGTTTCGCGAATACGGCTGGATGTCGGCGATGGTCGTTGATGCCAAGGGGCGTTTGGTCGGTGCGATTACGATTGATGATGTGGTTCATGTTATTCATGAAGAAGCGTCCGAAGACATTATGCATCTTTCCGGTGCGGAAGAGGGTGATGTTTACAAGCCGGTCAGCGCTATTTTTAAGTCGCGCGTTATCTGGCTGATTACCAATTTGTTTGCGACGATTGTGGCCGCTTCGGTGGTTAAGGGCTTTCAGGAGGTGATTGCCCAGATTTCGGTTTTGGCGGTTTTGATGCCGATTGTAGCGTCAATGGGCGGGACGACCGGAAATCAGACGCTGGCGGTGGTTGTGCGGGCTTTGGCGACCAAAGAGCTGACATCGCGCAACACGCTCAGGATGATTGGCAAGGAGTTTTTGGTCGGTTTGTGCAACGGCGTGATGTTTGCCGGTCTGATTGCGCTGATTACGCGTTTATGGTTTCCGGATCAGATGATGATCAGCGTGATTATTGCCATTGCCATGTTGTGCAATTTGACGATTGCCAGTCTGGCGGGGATTTTGATTCCGCTGCTGTTGAACAGGATGAAGGTTGATCCGGCCATTTCTTCCGGCGTGTTTTTGATTGCGGTGACGGATTCCGGCGGGTTTTTCATCTTTTTAGGGCTGGCCAAGCTTCTGTTGCTTTAATTTTTATATGAATATGTTTATATAAATGCTTTATTAGTGTTGAAAATGCCGCTATGATGCATTTTGTTGACAGAAACAATACAGGAGATTTTTGTGTTATTGGGTTTGATTACGGCGGCTGCGGCGATTGTTATTGACCAGCTTTCCAAGTATTGGGTTTTGAACCATGTTGTGAATGATTCCGCGGCGATTGCGCTGGCTCCGTTTTTTAATGTCGTGCGGGCCTGGAACACCGGCGTGAGTTTTTCGATGTTCAATGACGGCGGAAAGACGGGGATTGTCGGGCTGACCGTGGTGGCGCTGGTGATTGTGGCCTTTTTGCTGAACTGGCTGCGTAAGGAGAATTGCAGGCTTGTGCAGATTGCTCTCGGTATGATTATCGGCGGTGCTATCGGCAATGTGATTGACCGTGTTCGTCTGGGCGCCGTTTTTGACTTTTTGGATTTTCATCTGGGCGGCAGCCACTGGCCGGCTTTTAATGCCGCGGACAGTTTTATTTGCATTGGTGCGATGATGATTATTATACACGGACTTTGGTTTAATGAAAAATCGACTGAGGAGAAGGCATGATGAAAAAATTTGGTATTGCGGCAACGGCAGTTTTGGTTTGTGCGGCTTTAACGGCGTGTAATGCGACCAAAGAAAGTCTGGGCCTGAGCAAAAAGGCGCCGAACGAGTTTATGGTCAGTACCAGAGCTCCGTTATCGCTGCCGCCGGAATATAATCTGCTGCCGGTAGCGGAAGACAATTATAAAATTGAACAACAGGAAGCCCGTCAGGAAGAAACCGAAGATATGACCGGTGCCGAGAAAAAGCTTCTGGCCAAAATGGAAAGGTAACCCGAAGTCAGAGGGGCATTTTGATAAAATTATCTCTTAAAATGGCCGCGTTTGCGTTGGTGTTATGGAAGTTTGGTCCGGTTGAGGCCAAGCTTTTTAACGCTTCGGCCTATCAGCTTGATAACGGCATGCAGGTTGTGGTGGTGCCTAATCACAAGGCGCCGATTGTCAAGCATATGGTCTGGTATAAGGTCGGGAGCGCTGACGAAAAGCCCGGAAAAGGCGGTATTGCCCATTTGCTTGAGCATTTGATGTTTCGCGGAACAAAGAAGATTAAAGGCACGGAGCTGAACCGCATTACCGAGAATAACGGCATGGAAGCCAATGCTTTTACCGGACAGGATTATACCGCTTATCATCAGCTGACAGATGTCAGCAAGTTGGAGTTGGCCATGTTTATGGAAGCTGACAGAATGAGCAATCTGAATTTCTCGGATGAGGATTTCGGGCTGGAGCGCGATATTGTTTATCAGGAGCGCAAGCAGGTGGTGGAGAACAATCCGGCTTCGGTTTTTTCAGAGACTTTGCGCAAGGTGATGTGGCAGGATCATCCTTATGCCCGTCCGGTGACCGGTTCGGTGGAAGAAATTATGACCTTAACGCCCGAAGATGCCAGAAATTTTTATCAGCGTTATTATGCGCCGAATAATGCCATTTTGGTGCTTTCCGGCGATATTGAACCGGAAACGGGGTTGCGGCTGGCAAAAAAATATTACGGCGGTGCCGAGGCATCGGATCTTTCTGTTATGCCGGCGCTGAAAAAGGCGGAAGGAGATTTTTCCGCAGCATTTGAAATGGAGCTGCCTGCCGTGGCTTCTATGCGGCTGAGCAACGTCTGGCTGGCGCCTTCGGTTAATTCGGAAGATAAAAAAGACATTTATGTTTTGAGCGTGTTGTCAAAGTATTTGGGAGAAGGAAAAACTTCAAAACTGTATAAAAAGCTGGTGGACGGCAGTAAAACGGCATTGGCGGCGGAGAGTTCATATGATTATGCCGTGCGCGGTGACGGAACTTTTACAATCAGCGCCATTCCGAGGGAAGGGGTTTCGGCAAAAGAAATGCAGCAGGCACTGACGCAGGCTGTTAAAGAGGCCTTAAATGAAATTACGCTGGATGAAATCGCCATGACAAAGCACAGAATGCTGGCTGGTTTGGTTTATTTGAAAGACAATCCCGGTGATGCCGCCATGATTATCGGTTCTATGATGAGTGCGGGCATGCCGTTGGCAGATATTGAAGCGCTGGCGGATTCCATTGCCGCCGTTGAGTATAAAGACGTGAAAGCCGCCGGTGAGAAACTGCTTTTGCAAAAACCGCGGGTGTTGGCTGTTGTCAAACCCAAACCGGAGGAGAAATCGTGATGTTTAAAAAAAGGCGCAGATGTTCTTTTTCCGGTGTTCTAAAGCTGGGCGCGGCCGGTTTGGCATTGTGGGGAGGGTATTGGGTTTATCAAAATACCTTTACCTTTAATCCTGATAAAATTTTAGAAAATTCAGAGCTTAAGCAGCGTAATTTTGAGACAAAGGTTGAAGAAGTTTTCTCCCGCAAAAATCATATAAAAGCCTATTTGTTTCAGGACAAGACCAATCCGATTATCAGTTTGCGTTTTATTTTTAAAAACGCCGGACTGGCAACGGATGATGCCGATAAGGTCGGAATTGCGAATATGGCGGCCGCTTTATTGACGCATGGTGCGGGGGATTTGGGCAACACGCGCTTTAACGAAGAATTGGAAAACAACGGCGTGGGTCTGAGTTTCGGCGCTGACAAAGATGATTTCGGCGGAACGCTGATTACGACCAAAGACAATCGCAAGAAGGCTTTTGAACTGCTTAAAAGCGCATTGAACAATCCGCGTTTTGACAAAGGAGAGATTGAGCAGGTTCGGGCGCAGATGCTTATGGCGCTGAAGCAGCAGCAGGAGCGTCCGGAGCGGGTTTTGGAACTGGCTTTTGCAGAGGCTTTGTATAAAAACCATCCTTATGCCCGTAATCCGGTCGGGGAAAAGGAAGATATCCTTAAAATCAGCCAAGGGCAGCTCAAAGAATTTGTGGCGCGGCATCTGAGCCAAAACAATCTGGTTATCGGTGTGGCCGGCGATATTGATGCCGAAGAACTTTCGGAGGTGCTGGATGACATATTTGGCAGTTTGCCGCAGACCGGAAGCATAAATTTTGTGCGGCCGGCAGAGATTGACTTTACGGCCGGAGAGGTGAATGTTTTGCAGAACTCGGCGCAGAATATTGCCAGATTTGCGGCGCCGGGGGTAGAAAGAAAGCATCCGGACTTTTATCCGCTGTATATTGCCAATTATATTTTTGGCGGTGCCGGTCTGAATTCGCGTCTGAATGTGGCGGCGAGAGAAAAGCAGGGGCTGACTTACGGGATTTATACCTATTTGAGTTTATCTGATAAATCAGCGCTGATCAGCGGCGGTTTTTCTTCAACGCCGGAAAATTTTGCAAAAGTGAAAGAAATTTTGCTTTCCGAATGGCAGAAATTCGGTCAGGAAGGGGTATCGGCTCAAGAACTGGAAGATGCCAAGGATTATCTTATTTCTTCTTATAATCTGCGCTTTGCTTCCATTGATGGCATTGCCGATATAGCGGCGTATATGCAGAAAGACGATTTAGGACTTGATTTTTTGCAAAAAAGGAATGATTATGTGCGTTCCGTGACTTTGGAAGATATTAACAGGGTGATAAGAAAATACTTTAATAAAGATGTGCTATTGTTTGTAAATTCAGGAAAATTCTAATAGCAGGAGGGGTTTGGCATGAAAAAAGAAGTTAATAAGTTTAAGTATTGGAAAAAACTGGCTTCTCATTATAAAAAGATGAAAAAGCTGCATATGCGCACGTTATTTGAGAAAGATGAAAATCGCGCAGAAAAATACTCTGTGAAGTTCGATTCTATGCTGCTGGATTATTCCAAAAACCGGATTGACGACAAGACGATGAAGTATTTGATGTGTCTGGCCAGAGAGTGTAAGCTTGACGAGAAAATCGAAGCTATGTTTGAAGGCAAACGCATTAACATTACCGAAAACCGTCCGGTTTTGCATACGGCTCTCAGAAACCGAGCCAATACGCCGGTTTATGTTGACGGTAAGAACGTTATGGACGATATTAACGAGGTTCTGGCCAAAATGCGGAGCTTTTCCGAGGCTGTCCGGCTGGGAAAGTTTAAGGGGTATACCGGCAAAAAACTGACGAATATCGTTAATATCGGCATTGGCGGGTCTGATTTGGGGCCGGTTATGGCGACGGAAGCTTTGCGTAAATACTGGGCCAAAGATATTAACTGCTATTTTATTTCTAATATTGACGGTACGGCCTGTGCCGAGGTTTTGAACAAGGTAGATCCGGAAACAACGCTGTTTATTGTTGCTTCTAAAACCTTTACGACGATTGAAACGCTGACCAATGCCAGAACCTGTCGGAAATGGCTGGTTGACGCTTTGGGCGAGCATGCGGTTGCCAAGCATTTTGTCGCCTTGTCCACGAATGTTAAAGAGGTTGAGAAGTTTGGCATTAATCCTGACAATATGTTTGAATTCTGGGATTTTGTCGGTGGCCGTTATTCAATGTGGTCTGCTATCGGGCTGTCGATTGCGATTGCGGTCGGAATGGATAATTTTGAGCGGATGCTGGATGGTGCTTATGCCATGGACGTTCACTTCCGGACAACGGATTTTGAACATAATATTCCTGTAATATTAGCACTTTTGGGGATTTGGTATAATAATTTCTTTAACTTAAAGAGCTATGCTGTTGTTCCGTATGACGAATATCTTAAATATGTGCCGGCTTATTTGCAACAACTGGACATGGAAAGCAACGGCAAGTTTGTTTCTAACGGTGATGAATATGTCAAATATGTGACGGCGCCGGTATTGTTTGGCGGTGCGGGTACCAATGTTCAACACTCGTTTTTTCAGCTTTTGCATCAGGGAACAACGATTGTACCTTGCGACTTTATTATTCCGGCGATTTCTCATAATGAGATTGGTGAACATCATGAGATTCTGGTTGCAAATGTTCTGGCGCAGGGCGAGGCGCTGATGCGCGGCAAAACCGTTAAAGAAGCCGCCGAGGAGCTGGTTAAGGCCGGAATATCAAAAGAAGAAGTTAACTTCTTGAAAAAATACAAAAGTTTTCCGGGAAATCGTCCGTCAAATACGGTTGTTTTCAAGAAAATCGACCCTTATGCTCTGGGAATGCTGATTGCAATGTATGAGCATAAGATTTTTGTTCAGGGTGTGATTTGGAATATTGACTCTTTTGACCAAATGGGGGTTGAACTCGGCAAACAGATGGCTTTGAGTATTTTGCCGGAACTTCAGGGCAATGCTTATACCATGGGTCATGATGCTTCAACGTCGGGATTGGTTAAGTATATTAAGAAGTTGAGAAAGTAACTTTCTGAAAAGGCGCGGAAATTTGACAATACGCATTCTGCCGAATAACCTTGTTAACCAGATTGCCGCCGGTGAGGTGGTGGAACGTCCGGCTTCGGTTTTGAAAGAACTGGTCGAGAATTCGATTGATGCCGGTGCAACGTCTATTGAGGTGACGCTGACTGACGGCGGAAAGAGTCTGATGATTATCAGCGATAACGGCAAAGGAATGTCAAAAGACGAGCTTCCGATTGCTGTGGAAAGGCATGCGACATCTAAACTCCCTGATGATAATTTGTTCAATATCAATTTTTTAGGGTTTAGAGGTGAAGCATTACCTTCAATTTCTTCTGTCGCCAGACTGTCTATTACCTCGCGGGTTGCCGGTGCGGAAAATGCGTGGAAAATAGAGGTGAACGGCGGCGAGAAGTCTGAGGTTATGCCGGCCGCATTGAGCAAAGGGACACGGATTGAGGTGCGGGATTTGTTTTATGCCACGCCGGCGCGGTTAAAATTTTTGAAAACGGCGGCCTCCGAAACCGGGCAATGTGTTGACATTATGAACCGGATTGCTCTGGCTAATCCGCATATTTCTTTTTATCTTAATGATGAAAAAGGCAAAAAAATTGCACTGAATGCACAGCAGGGCGAGCTTTTTGACGCAAGGTTGAAGAGGCTGGCAGATGTTATGGGCAAAGAGTTTGGTGAAAATTCTTTTTTGATTGATGCGCAGCGGGAGAGTCTGCATATCAGCGGTTTTGCTAGTCTGCCGACGCTGAATAAGGCAAATTCGCTGTCGCAATATTTGTTTGTTAATAATCGTCCGGTAAGGGATAAACTGCTGCTTGGGGCGATTAAAGGGGCTTATCAGGATGTGCTGGAGCGCAACCGTTATCCGATGTGCGCTTTGTATTTTGATATTGATCCGGCATATGTTGATGTTAATGTGCATCCGGCAAAGGCTGAAGTGCGCTTCTATGATAATGCTCTGGTGCGCGGGCTGCTGGTCAGCGCTATCCGCAATGCCCTGAATCAGGCCGGACAGCGGGCTTCAAACGTGATGGATGTTGCGGCTTTTGTGCAGGATCAGATTCCGGAATTTGATATTAACGGCGTAAAACTTCCGGAAAAAGCAGATTTGGAAGAAACTTCTTTTGATTTCCGGCAAGAGCCGCTGCGGTCTTATAGTGGGTTTGCTTTTCAGGGATGCAGCCGTTCGTCCGGCAGCTCCCGTCAGGCCGTGCTGCCGGAATTGGAACGCAAATTTTCGGTTCAGACGGAAGAAAGTGTTCCGGTTGCGCAAATTCGTACGGAAGAGGCCGGACCGCTGGGGCTGGCCAAAGCTCAGTTTCATGATACTTATATTATTTCCCAGACGGAAGACAGTATCATTATTGTTGACCAGCATGCGGCGCATGAGCGGATTGTGATGGAAAAAATGAAGGAAAATCTGGCTCGCGGCAAGGTGGCTTCGCAAATGCTTTTGATTCCGGAAGTTGTTGACCTGAAGCCGAGTGACAAAATCAGAATTCTGGAAAATGCCGATGAACTGGAAAAGCTCGGGTTACAGGTTGAAGAATTTGGTCCGTCTGCCGTTATTGTGCGGGAGATTCCGGCTTTGCTCGGGGATTGTGACGTGAAGGCGCTTATTCAGGATGTGGTTGAAGAAATGGCCGAATGGGGCAAAGGGTTTGAATTGACCGAGAAATTGCATCTGGTTTGTGCGACAATGGCTTGTCATGGTTCTGTCCGAGCCGGCCGCCGCCTTAATATTGACGAGATGAATCATCTTTTGCGCGATATGGAGCGGACGCCGCATTCCGGACAATGCAATCATGGACGGCCGACTTATATTGAACTGAAAATCGCGGATTTTGAAAAGCTTTTTCACCGTTGATTTGTCTTTGGGTGTTTTCCGGCGCTATCTGTTTATATGGATTTGATTGTTTCTTTAATTTTGGTGACAAAGTCTTTTATTTTATCTTCCGGTGTTATTGAAGTGGTGCTTTCGGCAGTGTTGCCGTATAAGGTTTTTTCAAAAAGTTCTTTGATGTTTTTTAATTTTTTTAAATCCTGCCTGATTTGTTTTCTGGTTTTTTCATCAATTTCTTCGGTCATGGTCTTATAATCCCGTTTTTTAATTGTTTCGCTCTTTTATTTCTTCCAAAATAATAAAGGCAATGAGGATAATAGCGGAAAGAGATGTTATGACGCAGGCGATGGAAAAATTTTGCCGCAGAATACTGAAAAATAAGCCGGATAAGGAACTGAAGCAAGCTGTATAAAGCAACCACTCGTTTTTCATTTGCTGATGCCTTTTCAGTGTCTGGTATCAGTTATCGGGATTAGGAAGAGCAATATGATTGCCAGAATGAGAACGGCGATGCTGAAAACAGAATTGGCATCTATCCATACTCCGACAGAACCGGCGGTTGCTGCGGTAATGGAAGAGCCTAAAAGAATTTTGCCCGTGTTATTCATGATATAGTTCCAGTATTTATGTTTTCAGAATACAACTAAATAATATAATAGCCTTTGTGCAGTGTCAATGCTTAATGAAAAGTGTGGGGGATTATTTCGCAATACCATCATCACAGAAAGAAATTTTTGTATAAAAAATTCTGCTGATAAGATTATCAGCAGAACAGATAGAACGAAGGATTATTGTGCTTTAGGCGCGGCCTTGCTGTTTTTGTTGGAGCAGGGTATTGGTATCCATTGTGATTTTTTTTGCCGGTTGGGATGAGCCTTCCTTCTTGGTACCACGCATTTCAGCCATGCGGTAAGCCAGTCTTTCCTGGGGAGACATGTTTTTCATTTTTTCTTCTTTTTCAGCCAGTTTGTCCGTGCCGGAAGACATATTGCTTAATCCCAGATTATCTCTGGCTTCCATTCGTTGTTCAATTTCTTTGGCCGCTTTATCGCGAACCTGATGAATGGCTTCGATTGTTTGTTCTCTTTTCGCGATAATTTCAGAAGTTTTCTGAGCGAATTTTTGGCTTTCTTCTTTTTGGGTCATGAAATCAACACGTTCTGAATTTAAGTAGTTTCCATACTTTTCATACTGATCGGAAATTTTATCTAACTTGGTATAACCCTGCTTGTTTTTACCCATGTCAGCCAACCAAGCATAAGTATCAGGGTCTTTATTTATGGCATCGGCCAAAGAGGATAGGGCGTTTTCCAAGGTCTTTTTTTGATTGAACGGTTTGGTAAAATTTTTGATTTTGTTTTTTATTTTTCCCCATAGTGTTTTTTTAGAGCCGTCAATGTCTATTTCTTTTGATATTTTTGGTGTACTGCTGAAAGTATCGATTTTGTTTAGCATTGATTCAGCATATACGATTGCTTGTTCCTTAAGCTGGGGATCTAAGGTTTGTGAAAGGATTGATTCAAAGTTTCTGAAAGCATCTGTTTTTACATTAAAGGTATTTTGGCGCTGCTGCGATTCTTCTTCTTTTATTTGGGCTCTTTGGATGCTTTGTTGATTATAAATTGAGTTTTTTTTGTTGAAATCGATGGATTTTTGCATGTCTTTTTCGAAATCAACGTCAAATAAGGCTTTGTTTGTGAATTCTTCATCTTTGGTACTCATGGTTTTTCTCCCTGAAAAATTGTTTTGTAAATTTATGATATTACAAAATTACCTAATTGTCAATATTTTATGAAAAGTGTGGGGGATTATTTCGCAATACCATCATCACAGGAAGAAATTTTTGTATAAAAAATTCTGCTGATAAGATTATCAGCAGAACAGAGGGCAGATGGCCGGATCAGTTTAACGGTGCGTCTTTCCAATTTTTGCCGTTAATCAGCAGTTCTTTGATTTGCGGCGGCTGGTTATGCTGAACCGTGAAAACAAGCTCTGTTTCATTTCCTTGTTTGCGGATTAAGTTTTCCAGAGGACGGGCTTCTTCTTCCGCAACAAAATATTTGTAGCTGTTTTGAAAGTAGCCTTTTTCCGGACAAGTTTTGTTGGAAAACTGAGAACAGTCAATTCTTTGGGTATCAACCGTCAACAGGATGTAGTGTCCGGCGACAAGACTGCGCGGATCGTATCCCGAGACGGGAGCGATGATTTCATAACTTTGGCTGCGTTGATATTCACAAAATCCGATAAAAGCCAGAAAACAGAATAACGGCAAGAATAAACCGCTTAAATAAAGTTTATTTTTCATTTTTTGAATCTCCGATGATTTTGGTTTGGCGTTTGACAAAGCGCAAGCCGTAGATAAAGATGAGGATAAGCAGTCCGGTTGCAATTAAGCCGATGCCGGTTGTCAGCAGGCTGCCGAATACTTGGATATAGCCGACGAAAATCCGGAGCGCGGCCAGCAAGGCTGCGGTATTAATGAGGCTGGGACGCCGTTTTTGATATCCGTAAATTCCCATAGCCAGCAGGACGGACAAGCAATAGATAAATCCGGACAGGCCGTCTGACAAAGGTGCTAAAACAGGTGCTGCCAAAGTGTATAAATAAGTCAGTCCGATGATAACGGCATAGAGGTATCCGGTTTTGAGCAGGAAGCAAACGGCGCAAAGTCCGAGAAACAGTACAGCAGATACAGTATAAGCCGCGGTCAGGCTGTAAGAAGCCGAGTGATTGTAGACGGTGAGTTCGTACATTAGATTGAAATTGCTCATCAGGTCAATTTGGACAATGCCGGCAATGAGGTTGAACAAAGTCCAGAATTTGAAGGCTTTAACAAAGGAGGGCAAAGATTGTCCGAGAAATTTTTGCAGAAGCAGCAGTGCGGCAATCCACAGGACATTGATTCCTGCCGTCCACAAGACCGGCGTTGCACTCAGGTAGATAAAGAGTTTTTGCATCCAGGGGTTGAGTGCAATGAAGTATCCGGCCGCAAAGGTTAAAAGCGGAATCCAGACAAAGGCCAAAATGCTTTTTTTGCTGATGAGCAGCAGCGGCAGGGTCAGCAGGCACCAGACAAAAAGGTATTCATAAGGCTGGTATTGGAGGTGGTAGACTTGCAGCAGCAGGCCGATTGCCGCCATGATAAAAGCGGCGTTGAATATAATCAGCGCTTCGGTCAAAAAGAACTTGTCCTGTTTGCGGGAAATATATATGCCGGCGGCAGTCAGCGCGAGAAGCAGGGCTGTTACGGACAGTTTGACGGCGGACGGGATTTGCTGCCAGTTGGAAGAAATGACGGAAATCAGTCCGAGGCCGATGCAGAAAAATGCGATATAAAGACCGAGGCTGCGTGCCAGAGTGCTCATTTTGGAATCGGTGTTTTTCATCTGAGGTGTTCCTTATTAAAAAAGCAATCCCGCCGTTTGAAAGGCGGCGGGATTGAGATGTTTGTCCTTATTCTTCTTCAGGCATATCTTCACCGGTCAGTTCGGTGGTGATATGTCCGGCATCGGCACGGATTTTGTTTTCTATTTCCTGTGCGACTTCCGGATGTTCTCTGAGGAAGATTTTGGCGTTTTCACGGCCTTGTCCGAGTTTTTCGCCTTTGTAAGAGAACCAGGCGCCGGCTTTTTCAACCAGTCCGGCTTTCATTCCGAGGTCAATCAGCTCGCCGGTCTTGGAAATGCCTTCGCCATACATAATATCAAAGTCAACGGTTTTGAATGGCGGAGCGACTTTGTTTTTGACAATCTTGACACGGGTCTGGGTGCCGATGATGTCTTCTTTGTCTTTGATCTTGCCAATGCTGCGGATGTCGATACGGACGGAAGCATAGAACTTGAGAGCGTTACCGCCGGTTGTGGTTTCCGGACTGCCGAACATGACGCCGATTTTCATACGAATCTGGTTGATGAAGATAACCAGCGTGTTGGAGCGGGAAACGGTTGCGGTCAGTTTGCGCAGTGCCTGACTCATCAGACGGGCATGAAGACCCATGTGCTGGTCGCCCATTTCGCCCTCAAGCTCGGCTTTCGGAACCAGAGCGGCAACAGAGTCGACAACCAGAACGTCAATGGCGCCAGAACGAACCAGCGTATCGGTAATTTCCAGAGCCTGTTCGCCGGCATCGGGTTGTGAAATCAGCAGGCTTTCCAAATCGACGCCGATTTTTTTGGCATAGGCGGGATCAAGAGCGTGTTCCGCATCAATAAAAGCGCAGGTTCCGCCTTTTTTCTGAGCCTGAGCGATGACGCTTAAAGCCAGCGTTGTTTTACCGGAGCTTTCCGGCCCGTAGATTTCTACGATACGGCCGCGGGGCATGCCGCCGATCCCCAAGGCAATGTCTATGCCGATGGAACCGGTGGAAATGGCTTCAATATCGGCAACCGAGTTGTTTTGGCCGAGTCTCATAATCGAGCCTTTGCCGAAAGCTTTTTCAATCTGGCTCAGTGCCGCGTCCAGAGCTTTATCTTTATCCATAGTCTGTTTCTTCCTTAAAAGTAGTTTATCTCTGCCGCTATTTAAGCAGATTGCATCATAAATTACAATGCTACAAAAAAGTTATCCCTATTTTTTTGTTTCTGCTTTGTTCGATTTTTCGAAGTGTTCCTGACGGTATTCTCCCCAGGCTGCCGTTACGACAGCGCCAAAGATGACCACCGCCCAGGCCAGATACATCCAGACCAGAAAAATCGGCAGGGCGGCCATGGCGCCGTACAAGGTTTTGTATGTTCCGCTGCTGATAACGGCCAGACCGAACAGGTTGCGCAGAATCCAAAACAGGAGCAGGGCGATGACGGCGCCGAATGCGGCATGGGTGATTTTGACTTTGCGGTTGGGAACCAACGTGTAAATCATAATCAGAATGACAAAGGTAATGCCGGCGGGAATCAGTTTGCTGAGTGCTGACGGCGTGTCGGCATCCGGCAGCAGGTTGAGGGCATAGATATAACCGCGCAGCGAGAAAGCCGCTCCCAGCAGCAGCGGCCCGAGCGTGATAACTGTCCAGTAGAGCGTGATTTTGGTGGCAATGCGGCGCGGCTGGCGGACTTTGAATATGAAATTGAAGCTGTTTTCAATTGTGGAAAGCAACAGAATGGCGGTCAGAGCCAGTCCGACAACGCCGATTGTGGTTAATTTGCCGGTTGCATTGATGAATTCATTTAAATAAGCGCTGATTTCCTGCTCGGCCGAAGGAACAAAGTTTTGAATCAAAAATTCCTGAATTTGGCCGCGAACGTCGCTAAAGACCGGAAAGGCCGAGAAAATGGCCAGCGCAATGGAAAGAAGAGGAACCAGTGCAATCAGTGAGGTATAACTCAACGATGACGATACTCTCAAAATTGTGTCATTTTTAGCCCGGAAAGCCAGAAATTTTAAAAAACGGACTATTTCATCCCATAAATTTTTTGTTTGAAGTTTCAGGCTTTGAGCCAAGTTTTGTAATTTCATCCAACACCTTAGAAAAAAATTGTTTACAATAATCATTAAATTTTATATTAGATAACGTAATTAATTTCAATACATTAATTTTTAAAGCAAAGGAAAATATTATGACATCTACTACACCTTTGATGGCTGGTAAAAAAGGGCTGATTATGGGCTTGGCTAACGATAAGTCCATTGCCTGGGGGATTGTTCAGGCTCTGCATTCCCAAGGCGCCCAGATTGCAATTTCTTATCAAAACGAAGTTTTGGAAAAAAGAGTTCTGCCTCTGGCCGAACAGCTCGGCAGCGATACTTTACTGCTGAAATGTGATGTTTCCGACAGTGCCAGCGTTGAAGCCTGCTTCAAAGAGCTGGGTGAAAAGTGGGGCAAGATTGACTTTGTTGTTCATGCCATTGCTTTCTCTGATAAGAATGAGCTCAAAGGCCGTACGATTGATACGACTTTGGCCAACTTTACCACAACGATGCATATTTCCTGCTATTCTTTCCTGGAAACCTGCCGCTGCGCTTCTCCGATTATGAACGAAGGCGGTTCCGTTTTGACCCTGACCTATCTGGGCGGTGAGAGAGTATTGCCGAACTATAATATTATGGGTGTTGCCAAAGCCGCTTTGGAAGCTTCGGTTCGCTATGCTGCTGCCGACATGGGAATGCAGGGTGTGCGCGTTAATGCGATTTCTGCCGGCCCGATTAAGACGCTGGCTGCTTCCGGAATCGGTGATTTTAGAAAAATTCTGCACTGGAACGAGTTGAATGCTCCGTTGCGCCGCAATGTTACTCAGGAAGAAGTCGGCATGGCCGCCCTTGGTTTGCTTTCTGCCTGCGGTACCGGCATTACCGGTGAAGTTATGCATGTTGACTGCGGATATCATATTCAGGGAATGCTGAATTTGGATAATGCTGTCGAAACCGGCAAAATGCTTGCAGAATAAATAGTTTATTCATTAAGAAAAGCTCCGTTTTTTGTAAACGGGGCTTTTTTTGTTTATGAAGTAAAATAGGGCTTGAGTCAGAAAGGGAAAAAGTTATAGTAGTTCTGTTATCTTTTTAATTTTGCGAGGGGTGTGATGGCGCAGATAAATGAACCTTTTCCGAAGATGGCAGGAAAGAACCGGAGAAAGCTTTTGAGTATTAAACTGCTTACCAAGGCCGTGACTTATGCTTTTGCCATTTTAGGAATTTTATTTGTGTTGCTGATGGTCGTGGTTATCAGCCTGTTGCGGAAACAAGCCGCGCCGGCGCAGCCTGTGCCGGAACAGGCCGTCTTATTTGTGAATTTTGATGATACGGTTTCGGAGATCAGAGAAGACACGCTTATTTCCGATATTACCGAAGTGCCGGGGATGAGCTATTTTGATTTGTTAAAGGCTCTGGGGACGGCAGCAGCGGATCCCCGCATTAAAGCCGTGGTGGCGGAAGTCAGCAATTCTTCGCTCGGGCTGGCGCAGATTCAGGAATTGCGCAATGTTATCAAGGCTGTTCGTGCCGGCGGCAAAAAAGCTTATATTTATGCGCCGGGGATGGGGGATTTTGGCGGCGGAACTTCAGAATATTATCTGGCCTCCGCCTTTGACGAGATTTGGATGCAGCCGGATACCGACATCGGGCTGACCGGTATTAGCATAGAAATGCCGTTTTTGAAAGATTTTTTGGATAAAATCGGCGTAACCCCCGAGTTTTATACCCGTTATGAATATAAAAACGCCGTTGCGCCGCTGTTGTCAAACCAGTTTTCCAAAGCACATCTGGAAGAGACTTTTAAGCTCGGAAACTCTTTGTTCGGGCGAATTATGGCGGACATCAGCCTTGACCGGAAAATCGGGCTGAAAGATCTGATGACGTTGGTTAACAATGCGCCGATCCGTTCAAATGACGGAATTGCGGCCGGATTGATTGATTATACCGCTTACCGGCCGGATATGATTCAGGAGATTACTTCCCGCTATAAGAATGCAGAAATTGTCAGCGTGTATGATTATCTGGCGCAGCTCAAGCCGGAAGGAAAAAATATGCCGACCGTGGCTTTTTTGGTGATTGAGGGAACGATAGATACCGGAAAAAGTTTGTATAATCCGGTGCGCAACGAGCTTGTCAGCGGTTCTGAAACCATTGCGCAGTATTTGGACAAGATTGCCAATAATCCGCGGGTAAAAGCCTTGGTTTTGCGTGTGAACTCGCCGGGCGGGAGTTATAATGCGGCAAATGAAATCTGGTATGCCTTAAAGAAGATGAAGCTGACGCGCAAACTGCCGGTTGTGGTTTCGCAGGGGGATTATGCGGCTTCCGGCGGGTATTTTGTTTCTCTTGCCGGTGATTATGTTTATGCCGAACCTTCGACCGTTACGGGGTCTATTGGGGTTTTGGGCGGCAAGATTGTGCTGCAGGAACTCTGGAACAAGCTCGGCGTGCATTGGGGGCAGGTCAACTTTGGCCGGAATGCCGGTTTGCTGACGACAAGCAGGACGTTTTCTGCCAGTGAGAAAGAAGCCTTTAACCGTTCTTTGGACAATGTTTATCGCGATTTTACCGCCAAAACGGCTCAGGAACGCAAGATTGCACCGGAGAAAATGGATGTTTTGGCACGCGGGCGGGTTTGGACCGGAGAAGATGCTGTCCGGCTTAAGCTGGTGGACGGTATCGGCGGTGTGAACGAAGCAATTATGAAAGCCAAAGAGCTGGCCGGTATCGGCGCTAAAGAAAAGTTTGAGGTAATCTATTATCCCGAGCCTAAGACATTGGCTGAAAAGCTTAATGAGATTTTGGAAAACAGTCCGAAGGTGATGCTTGAATCACGTTCAAAACTGGAAAAAGGGCTTATGGAAGAATGGCGCTTGTGGCAGAGATTGAATTTTGATGCGATATTGCCGCCGTTGAAAGTGGTAATGTGAATAAAAATGATTGAAATTTGAATCGTTTTTGAATATTCTAACCCCGTTTGATGAAATATTTTTAGGACATGAAGATGACAATCAGTGCCGAAGATGTAAAAAAGGTGGCTTTTTTATCTCGTTTGAGAATTGATGAAGATAAAGTTGCCGCCACAGAACAGGAATTTAACAAAATCCTGAACTGGATTGATGAGCTTAATGAGGTAAATACTGACGGTGTTGAGCCGTTGGCTTCCGTCAACGAGCATTTTATTGCCATGCGCAAAGATGAAGTGACTGACGGCAATATTCAGGAGGAAGTTTTGCAGAATGCACCGCTCAAGGCGTATGGGTATTATGCGGTGCCGAAAGTCGTCGAGTAAAAACACCGGCAGAGAGTTTTCTAAAGCAATTTGATGCGGTCTCGAAAAATTCATGTACTACTTTGTACATTAGAATTTTTCTCGCCTTCCAAATCACTTTATAAATTCTCTCTGACGGCGTTTTTAGAAGGCAGAGAGTTTTCTAAAGCAAATTGCAGTTTGACGTGTCTGTCAGACGGGGTCGCGGTAATTTTATTTTGGTATTGAACAAGAAAGAAAAAAGATGGCTAAGTTAACAGATTTGACAATTTCTCAGGCTTTGGACGGATTGAAAAAGAAGGAATTTTCCGCAACCGAGCTGAACAAGGCTTATATTGAGGCTATGGAAAGCAACCGGTCTTATAATGCTTATGTGTTGGAAACGCCGGAAAAAGCGCTTGAACAGGCCAAGGCTTCCGACGAGCGGTATCAAAACGGTTCGGCGCAGGCTTTGGACGGTATTCCTCTGGGCGTGAAAGATTTGTTTTGCACAAAAGGAATTCGGACAACGGCTTGCTCGCATATTCTGGACGGTTTTGTGCCGCCTTATGAATCGACCGTTACCGCGAATCTGTTAAATGCCGGCGTGACTTTTCTCGGCAAGTTGAATATGGACGAGTTTGCCATGGGCGGAAGCAATGAGACCAGTTATTATGGTCCGGCGGTTAATCCGTGGAAAGCCGGCGATGATGACAGAGATCTCGTTGCCGGCGGGTCTTCCGGCGGTTCGGCTGCTGCCGTGGCTGCCAATATTTGTGCCGGAGCGCTGGGGACGGATACCGGCGGTTCTATCCGTCAGCCCTCGGCTTATTGCGGCGTAACCGGAATCAAACCGACTTACGGCCGTTGTTCCCGTTACGGCATTATTGCTTTTGCTTCTTCTCTGGATCAGGCCGGTCCGATTGCAAAAGATGTGCGGGACTGTGCTTTGCTACTTAAGACAATGTCCGGTCATGATGTTAAAGATTCGACGTCGGCTAATATTGCCGTTCCTGATTTTGAGGCTTTTCTCGGTCAGGATATCAAGGGCCTGAAAATCGGTATTCCTCAGGAGTACCGTGTTGACGGGATGAGTGCCGATGTGATTAAATATTGGGACAAAGGGATTGAAATGCTGCGTGCACGCGGTGCCGAAATCGTGGATATTTCCCTGCCGCATACCAAATATGCGCTGGCTGTTTATTATATTATCGCGCCGGCAGAGGCTTCTTCCAATCTGGCGCGTTATGACGGAGTTCGTTACGGCCTGCGGGTGGACGGAGAGCATTTGGACGAGATGTATGTCAATACCCGCAGCGAAGGTTTTGGCAAGGAAGTCAAGCGCCGGATTATGATCGGGACTTATGTTCTGTCTGCCGGATATTATGACGCTTATTATCTGAAAGCCCAGAAAGTCCGCCGTCTTATTCGTGACGATTTCCAAAGAGCCTTTGAAAAATGCGATGTTATTCTGACCCCGACGACGCCGACGCCGGCTTTTCCGGTCGGAGACAAATCCATGCAGGAAAATCCGCTGACGATGTGGCTGAATGACGTCTTTACCGTGTCGGTCAATCTGGCCGGACTGCCGGCGATGAGCCTGCCCGCGGGATTGAGCGAAAACGGTTTGCCGCTCGGGTTGCAGCTGATTGGGCGGGCTTTTGACGAGGGAACAATTTTCAAAACCGCTTCGGCTTTGGAAAAAGATGTGACTTTTAAGGGAGTAAAGTAAGATGCCGGCGATGATTATTGAAACCGAAAACAACAAATGGGAAGTTATCTGCGGTTTGGAAATTCACTGTCAGATTATTTCTGAATCCAAAATGTACAGCGGTGCGTCGACGGAATTCGGTGCCGAGCCGAATACGCATGTGTCTTTTGTCGATGCGGCAATGCCCGGAATGCTGCCGACATTGAATGAACAGTGTGTGCGTCAGGCTGTTAAAACCGGTTTGGGTTTGAATGCCAAGATCAACAAATATTCCGAATTCTCCCGTAAAAACTATTTTTATGCCGATTTGCCGCAGGGGTATCAGATTACGCAGTTCCAGCATCCGATTGTCGGCGAAGGTTTTGTTGACGTGGCGTTGGAAGACGGATCTGTTAAGAAAATCGGTATTGAGCGTTTGCACATTGAGCAGGATGCCGGGAAATCCATTCATGATCTCGACCCGTGCATGAGTTTTATTGACTTGAACCGTGCCGGTGTGGGGTTGATGGAAATTGTGACCAAACCGGATTTTCGTTCTCCGGAAGAAGCCGGTGAATTTTTGAAAAAGCTGCGTTCCATTGTCCGTTACTTAGGCACTTGTGACGGCAATATGGATGAAGGTTCCATGCGTTGCGATGTGAACGTTTCGGTTCGTAAAGTCGGAGAGGACGGTTATCGGACACGGACGGAAATGAAGAATGTCAACAGTATGCGTTTTGTAATGCAGGCCATTGAAAACGAGGCCAGACGCCATGTGGAAGTTTATGAAGCCGGCGGGACAATCGAGCAGGAAACTCGCCAATTTGATCCGTCTACCGGAAAGTCAAAAGTGATGCGCAAAAAAGAATTTGCTCATGATTACCGCTACTTCCCTGAGCCTGATTTGTTGCCTTTGCAGCTTTCGGACGAGTATATTGACGGTATCAAAAAAGATATGGTCGAGCTGCCGGATGCCAAGCGTGAGCGTTTTGTCCGTGACTTGGGCATTACCGAATATGACGCCCGTATTCTTTGTGAGAATCGCGAAGTTGCCGAGTTTTTTGAAACGGCAGCCGAGGGCAGGGACGCCAAAAAGGTGGCTAACTGGATGATGGGCGACTTTTTTGCCATGCTTAACAAAAACGCGCTCAGAATTTCTGAAAGTCCGATCAGCCCCGAAAATCTCGGAATGTTGGTTGATCTGATTGCCAAAGACGTGATTTCGGGCAAAATTGCCAAAGACGTGTTTGAGATTATGGCAGAAACCGGTCAGGCGCCTGATAAGATTGTGGAAGAAAAAGGTCTTAAGCAAGTGACGGATACCGGAGCGATTGAGGCACTTGTCGATGAAGTTATTGCTTCTTCTCCGGAAAACGTTGCTTCTTATAAAGCCGGAAAAAACAATCTTTTGGGCTGGTTTGTCGGACAGGTTATTAAAAAATCCCAAGGCAAAGCCAATCCGGCGATTGTGAACAAAATGGTTTCGGAAAAGCTGGCGCAATAACAGACAGGAAAAAAATATGGAGCTTTTAGACTGGGCCGGCAGCTACTGGCCGTATGACGAGGCGGAAGAGGCGGATCGCAAGGCTCTGGTACAGCTCTTGGAAATGCGTAAGAAAAATTCGCTTTCTTTATATAAAAGAGAGAATTTGACTGCGCATATCACGGTTTCCTGCTGGATTGTCAATGCGCGGCGCAATCATACGCTGCTGGGTTTTCATAATCTGTACAAGCATTGGGGCTGGTTTGGCGGCCATGCTGACGGCGAGACGGATTTGGTGGCCGTGGCGCGAAGGGAAGCTGCGGAAGAGTGCGGTTTGCAGTCGATGAAGCTGCTGGCTGAGGAACCGATTGATTTTTGTATTCTCGGGGTAGGGGCGCATTATAAAAATCAAATGCAGGTTCCGGCCCATTTGCATCTGAACTTTACCTATTTGTTTGAGGCTGACGAGCATGAATTTATCCGCCTCAAGCCTGATGAGAACAAGGCTGTGAGCTGGATTGCAAATGAGCGGCTGCTGGCGGTTACCAATGAGGAGTCAACAGCGCCGGTTTATAAACGGATTATGGAAAAAGTTAAAGAAAGGAAATTGTAATGGACAGTGTCTTTTTACAAGGACTGACCGCGGCGACAATTGCCGGCCTGATTACCGGTGTCGGCGGATTTATGATTTTTTTGAAAAAACGCTACACGCAGGAAGAGATCAATTTTATGCTCAATATTGCGGCCGGCGTTATGATTGCTGCCGCTTTCTTTTCTCTTCTGGTGCCGGCAATGGGGCGGATTATCCGCTTTGATCCGGATGTGCATGTGGCGGCGTTTTGGTATGTCGGTGCGGTTTTTGCCGGTGTGGCTCTGGTATGGATTTTGAACGCCGTTTTGCCGCATGAGCATAATAATATGGGCCATCACGGTCTGAGCGGTTTTAATTTGCGGAAGGCCTGGCTTTTTATTATCGCCATTACGCTACATAAAATTCCTGAGGGTTTGGCTGTGGGCGTGGCCTATAGCGCTGAAGACTTTATGAGTCCCGACAGTCTGGTCATTGGGATTGCCCTGCATAATATTCCGGAAGGGTTGACGATTGCAATTTCTTTGGTGGCAGCCAGATGTTCCCGCCTGAAAGCGGCTCTGACAGCGGCGGCTGTTGGTCTGATTCAGCCGTTGGGTGCGCTTCTCGGGTTGATGACCATGGGGCTTAGTGAAAAGATTGTGCCTTTGGGAATGGCAATGGCCGGCGGAACCTTGCTTTTTGTGGTCGTGAATGAAATTTTGCCCGAAACTTATGGAACGCACAAGACGAACAGGTCTGCGTTTGCATTGTTTTTGGGGTTTATTTTCATGACTTATCTTAATATTGTTTTGGATTAAATTAGTAAAATCCCGCAAGTCAATCGTGACAAGCGGGATTTTTTTTAATTAGGCGAGCTAAACAGTATGAACACGACAGGTATAATGCTGCTGCGGGACATGATACTGTTTATCCATTCTGTTTTTTCTGATGCTTGTTTTTGAGATGGCGGAGGGCCGCTCGTTGCAAAGTTCGGGTGCGGGACAACAGGCGCGGAACTGACCGAATCTCCGGCAATACAATAATAGTATTTGGGCGAGAGCGGTGTGCAGGCCTGATAATAAGATGAACAAGAACAACAGACAACTCCCAGAACAAGTATCAGCGCAATAAATAATCTTTGTGTTTTCATAAATAATATATTTTATAATTTGTTTCTGTAAAAAAATATAGAATTTCTGAATGTTGATTGTCAACAGGGATTGTTTTTTGCAAACAGCAAAAGTGGATTTGTGAATAAAAAAATAAAAAAGGTATTGACGGGGCGGAAAAGATATTATACATATAAAACCGAACTTGCGGAGAGTTGGCAGAGTGGTAATGCAGCAGATTGCTAATCTGTCATCCCGATTGGGATGCATAGGTTCGAGTCCTATACTCTCCGCCATTTGTAAAAAGCCGGATTTTAAGTCCGGTTTTTTTATGCGGAGAGCCACTTTTCCGGTAAAACGGTGTTTTCCGGAAAAGTGCATAGGACTATCCTCAGGAACGTAGGCGCGCTGTGGTTGCTTACGCTTTCCTTGCTTGCCAACGTTTTCTGAGACGTTGCAGACAAAAACAGCCATTACTTTGGCTGTTTTTACTTAGCCGTTCTATACCATCCGCCACTTATATGCCTGAGTTTATCTCAGGCTTTTTTTTATGCGGAGAGCCACTTTTCCGGTAAAACGGTGTTTTCCGGAAAAGTGCATAGGACTATCCTCAGGAACGTAG
>CABUWG010000007.1 GCA_902495305.1 uncultured Pseudomonadota bacterium
ATAACTCATACGGAACTTGCTGTAAACCTTCCGGATGTCCAAACTATACCTCGCTGACTTCTTCGTCCTATGGCACGAATGGTACAGACGGATGTGAGTATAGTTGTTATTATACCTGTAACATGAACTGCCCGTCAACTCACCCGTATTCTTCTGACCCGACAGGATGTTCTAACCGCACCACAAACGGATGTGGTAACAAGTCTTGCTATAACTACAAATCTTGTTGTACGCCTTATGGCGATGAAAGCGGCTGTAATTGCTATTCCTGTTCTGATGGTTGCGGTGGTACAAGACAATGTTGTAGTTCCTGTCCCAAACCGCGCTGTACGGGACCGGCAAACGGTTTGGTCGTATATCCCTGCCAACAAACCGGCTCCGGCTGGAAGTATGACGGTCAATACTATACTTACGGAGATAACTGCGAAACCTCGTTTCAAGCCCGTTTCCAATACCCCGGCTATGACAGTTCTCTGTCCGAATGCTTAAGCCGAAGGGGATGCGGCAGCAGCAACTCAGACTGCTATCCCTGGGGATAACCCCTTCACATATAAAAAGCCCTGATTTTTATCAGGGCTTTTTTTTAATTGCTATTCCGCACTTTCGGCCGGCTTTTCATCCGCCGGAATAATATCCGGCAGTTCGCCGATAGCCTTTTTGCGCTTCAACTTGTTCACAAATTTAATAGAACGCTGGGCATCCCATTTTTTCTTGCCCTCTTCGCGTTGAAAAATCTGTTTGTAAATTTCAATAGCCTGATCAAACTCGGACAACTTGGTCAGACAACTGGCCAATCCGTCATAAAGTTTATGATGATAACGGTTATTAATCATCATCTGGGCTTTTTTATAACATTTCAAAGCATCATTAAACTTCATCATTTTCTGATACACAAAACCAATGCTTATCCATGCCTGAATCTCATGAGAATCAATATTCAGAATTTTGGTAAAACATTTAATGGCGGAATTATTATCGCCCATCAGCTGATAAGTCACGCCAACGCCGTTCCATGCCTTAATATTAGTCTTGTCATTCGCCAATACTTTTTTAAAGAACGAAATCGCCCGGTCATATTGTTTGAGTTTTTGCAAGGTAACGGCCACACTGAGCAGAGTCTGAATATGCTTCGGATCAATCTTCATGGCCTGTTCCAACACATCCAAAGCTTCTTTATAAGAAAACATGTGCTGCAACGCAATCGCCTTGCCGTTCAGGGCTTCCAGCGAAGTCTTGTCAATAGCCACGGCCTGATTAAAACAGTCAATTGCATCTTTGTACAATCCGCGCATGCTAAGGGTCACGCCCTTGTTGTTCAAAACCTCGACTGAAGACGGATTAAGCTCAAGCGCTTTGTCAAAACACTCCACGGCTTCCGTATAGCGGCTCATTTTCTGAAAAGCAAAACCTTTACTGTTCAAAGCTTTCCACGATTGCGGCTGTTCTTCAATCACAATATCAAACTGATCAATCGCCTCACGATACATTCCTTGATCGAGCAATTCCTGACCTCTTTTATAGGCCCCGTTTTCATTTGATTTCACCATAACACATCTCTTCTCAAATTATAGTTCAGAATAATTCCCATTGATAACATAGCACAAAATGGCACAATGTCAAGACCAAGCTTAAACAATCTGCAATTGTTTATAAAGCGGCAAATCCGTTCGGATTTCAATGCACCGGCACGAAAACTTATGGCAAAAATCCCGAAAATCATGACGCTTTTCCTCAAAATACCGTCGATATTCCTGCCGAAAGCGCGCGTTTCCGGAATCAAAAACCAGTTTCTGCCCGCCGTACTCCGCCATATACTCGCCGTTGCGCGGCGCAAGCTCTTCCAAAACATCAAAAATATTTACACAGTAAAGATTGGTTTTACGCGCCAAAGCAGCCAGAGGCTTGTGTAAATCTGCCTTTTCGCCGTTAAAATCGCTCAGCACGAAAACAATGGCATTGTGCCGCACATTCTTTTGCAAAAGCTGCAGCGGCATGGCCAGACTCCGGCTTTCGGACACCTGTTGTTCCACAACCCGCCGCGATGTTTCCGAAATCTTTTTCAAAACCGCCAAAATACCCGCCCGATGGTTCTGGGGACGAAAGAAATAGCTCTCCTGCCCGTCAAAGATCACACAGCCGAAACGGTCTTTGTTTTCCAAAGACATCCAGCCGAGCAACGCCGCAATCTTCGCCGCCGCCACGGATTTCAGCTCGTTTCTGGTACCAAACAACATCTGCGGCGACAAGTCCAGCAACACAAAAACCTCACGGTCGCGTTCTTCGGCAAACAATTTTGTATAAGGCTGCATTTTGCGCGCCGTAACCCGCCAGTCAATATCCCGCACGTCATCGCCAAAGCTATATGGCCGGATTTCTTCCATCTCAATTCCGCGCCCCTTAAAAGCCGACTTTACGTCGCCGGCATAAGCCGAGGTTGCCAGACGTGTCTGCGGATTGCGCAGATAAGCCGTATAATTGCGCTGCTCCATCAGTTCTTCCAGAGTCGCAAATAACCCGTTGCCGGAACTCCCTTGTTCCGTTTTTCCAAACCAGCGGCGGGCCAACTGTCTGACACTTTTCATGCAAAAGCTCCTTTACGGCAGCGGTACCAACTTCAAAAGGCCGGTAATAACGTCATCCGTCGTCTCGCCCTCAGCCTGAGCCTCAAAGCTCAAAATAATGCGATGGCGCAAGACGTCGTAAACCACGGACTGAATATCTTCCGGCGTCACAAAATCGCGCCCTTCCAGCCATGCGTTTATCTTGGCGCAGCGGTCAAGGGCAATCGTTGCCCGCGGGCTGGCGCCGTACAAAACCTGACCGGCCAGTTTGGCATCATATTTTTCCGGCTTGCGGGTTGCTACAATCAGCTGCACCAGATATTCCTCAATCGCCTCGCTCGTATGCACCGACAAAACCTCGCGGCGTGCCACCAGAACATCGGCAATATCCAATTGCGGTTTATCCGTTGTTTTGCCCTCGTCCAAAACTTCTCCGCGAACCAGTTTGAGAATTTTTTTCTCCGAAGCCGCATCCGGCTGGTCTATCTTGATATACATCAGAAAGCGGTCAAGCTGGGCTTCCGGCAGATTATAAGTTCCTTCGTGCTCAATCGGATTTTGCGTTGCCATCACCATAAACAATTCCGGCAACACATATCTCTTGCCGCCGACACTGACCTGACGTTCCGCCATGGCTTCCAGCAAAGCGGCCTGAACCTTTGCCGGCGCACGGTTGATTTCATCGGCCAGAACCAAATTGGCAAAAACCGGGCCGGCACGAAATTCAAACTCGCCTTTCTGTGCCACATAAATATCGCTGCCGATAATATCTGACGGCAGCAAATCCGGCGTAAACTGAATCCGGTTGTACTTGGCGCTGATCTGCGAGGCCAAAGTCTTAATCGCCTTGGTTTTGGCCAGCCCCGGCGCCCCTTCGACCAAAGCATGGCCGTCCGCCAGCAGGGTAATCAGCAGCTTTTTATTAAGCTCCTCCTGCCCGATGATTTTTTCATCCATATATTTCTGCAAAGCAATAATTTTATCTCTGGTCTCAGACATTTATTCTCACCCCTGTTAATTTGCCATACGGTTCAAAAAGTCATAATATTCATTCAAAACCACGTTTTTCATCACGTCGTTTTGCAAAAAGTCAAACAGCTCAATGGCTTTTTTATAATGCATCCTGGCTCTTTCCCAATCGCCTTTTTCGCTGTCAAAAGCCTCTACCCTTGCCAGATAAAGCAAAGCTTCCGCCTCGGCAAAGTGATGTTCGACCTTGCCGTAAAGATAAACGGACTTCATCAGCGCCTTGCGGGCATTGGCAATGTCACGAATAATATAACGCAGACAGCCAATGGCCGACAATGCGCTTGCCTCGCCGAGCAGATCGCCGTTTTCGCGATACAAATCACGGCATTTTTCCAAAAGGTCATGGGCATGGTCATAATTGCGCTTTTTCATCTCCAAACGCGCCATGGCCCGCAGCACGGCAGCTTCTTTCAGCGTCACGTTGTCCGCCTCAAACAGCTCCGCCGCTTTGGCATAAGCTTTAAGGGCTTCTTCTTCGCGGTTTTGCATCATGTAAATGTAAGCTTCCTGATCATAAGCCTCACCGAGCAAATCGCGGCTGCCGGTATCGGACAGAACTTCCCGCGCCTGATAAAGCGTCTTCAAAGCCTTGTCATAATCGCCGGCCGCGGCATAAACCTTGGACAGGCGGATAAGAACGTCGCCATGCGTAATGCTGCCGTCAACCAAATCGGACACCAGCTCTGCCGCGGCTTTCAAAGATTTTTCGGCCTTGTCAAAATTGTCCAGACTCAGTTCCAATTCTCCCAAACGGCTCAAAACAAAAGCCTCACCCTGAGGATCATCTTTCTTATCATAGAGTTCTGCCGCTTTCACATACTTGCTGCGGGCTTCGTCATAATTTCCCAGCTTCCAGAAATCATCGCCTTCCTGAAAAGTCTTAGACGCTTCGGTAACATATTTTCCCTGATTTGTTCTCGGCATGAAAAAAACTCCTTTGCAATCTGTCAATATTATTATATATATGGCGTAATGCAAAAAAAAACAAGAAGTTTAAAAAGATGGAAGACACATTTGAATTTGCCGAAGAGGACACCGTTCCCCAAACTTATGATAATATTTCAAAATTAAGCCCCGGCTTCAGCTGGCTGGAAATGCTCAACCCTGAGCAAAAACAAGCCGTGCAGGCCACCGAAGGGCCGGTTCTGGTATTATCCGGCGCCGGCACCGGCAAAACCAAGGTGCTGACCACCCGTCTGGCTTATATTCTGGCCGAGCACAAAGCCAATCCCTGGAACTGTCTGGTCGTCACCTTCACCAACCGCGCCGCCCGCGAAATGCGCGAACGTGTGCAGGGACTCATCGGCGATATGGCAAACTCGGTTTTTCTCGGCACATTCCACAGCGTCTGCGCCAAAATTCTGCGCAAACACGCCGAACTTGTCAATTTGAAAAGCAACTTCACGATTCTCGGCGAAGACGACCAGAAACGCCTGATTAAGCAGATTCTGGAACAAGAAGGCATTGACGACAAAAAATATCCGCCCCAGTCGATTCTCGATACCATCAGCCGCTGGAAAGACAAAGGATTGACCGTTGAAAAAATCGGTACGGAATTCAAAGAAAACGTCACGACCCATGTTTATAAAAAATATCAGGAAAAAATGGTCGGGATGAACTGCGTCGACTTTGGCGACATCATCCTTTATACCTTAAACATCCTGCTGTCAGACGCCGAAATTCTGGATCAATACCAGCAGCGCTTTAAATACATTATGGTTGATGAGTATCAGGATACCAACGTCACGCAATATCTGCTGATTCGCCTGCTCTCTCAAAAACACCGCAACCTCTGCTGTGTCGGCGATGACGACCAGTCAATCTACTCCTGGCGCGGTGCCGAGATTGAAAACATTTTGCGCTTCAACAAAGACTTTGCCGATGCCAAAATCATCCGTCTGGAACGCAACTACCGCTCAACCGCCAACATTCTGTCCGCCGCCTCGCACTTAATCAGCAACAATCAGGACCGGCTCGGCAAAACCCTGCGCGTGGCCGAAAACAGTCCTGCCCGCCAGAGCAGCAATGACAAAATCAAAGTCATCAGCACTTATAACGGCGAAGAAGAAGCCCGCTATGTCGCCGATGAAATAGAAAACCTCGTTCGGCAGCATTGCCATTATGCCGACATCGCCATTCTGGTACGCACAGCCGCCCAAACCCGTGAGTTTGAAGAAAAGTTCATCTCCGAGGCCATTCCCTATCAGGTTATCGGCGGTCTGAAGTTTTATGAACGCGCCGAAATTCGTGACGCTCTGGCTTATTTCCGCGTTGTATTGCAGCCTGACGATGATCTGGCTCTGGAACGAATTATCAATAAACCGGCACGCGGCATTGGCGCCAAATCGGTTGAGAAATTTCAAAACGAGGCACGTTTCAGCCACTGCTCGCTGTATGACGCAATCAATAAAATGCTGGCAGACGGCGCTGTTTCCGGCAAGGCCAAAACCGCCCTTTCAACTCTGATGAACAACTTTGAAGAATGGCGCAAAGCCGCTCAGGTTCTCTCTCCTGATGATCTGGCCCAGCAGATTCTGGAAGATTCGGGATATTTTGATATGCTCAAAATGGACAAATCGGTCGAAGCCCCCGGACGTCTTGAAAACTTAAAAGAATTAATCAGCTCCATGAGTGCCGAAAAGTTTGCAAGCCTGAGTGAATTTATGGAGCACATCAGCCTTGTCATGGACAAAGATGATGTGACCGATACCAACAAAGTCATGCTGATAACACTGCACTCCGCCAAGGGGCTGGAATTTGACAACGTCTTTCTCCCCGGCTGGGAAGAAGGCCTTTTCCCGCACCAGCGCTGCATGGATGAAGGCGGAACCGGCGCCCTGGAAGAAGAACGCCGTCTGGCCTATGTTGCCATTACACGTGCCCGCAAAAAATTATATATCCTGACGGCGCACAACCGCCGTGTCTATGGCCAGTGGCAAAACAACCTGCCGTCAAGATTCATCAACGAACTGCCGCCGCAAAATATTGAAATCATCAACAAATGCGCAGATTATTTCGGTGCGGACAATTACGGTTCTTCCCGCGGTTACGGCTATGGCCAAAAGAACTACTGGCAAAAATCTTCCGCTAGCAACGGCAATACCCGCTATGACGATGACGACCGCTATTCCTATGTCAGCAACGACGATTATGACCGCAGCTGGAGCGGCAGCATGTATAAAGCCAAACAAAAGGTCAAAAACCGGAATGCGGTTTATCCGGTCGGGACAAAAGTCAAACACGATATGTTCGGACAAGGAACAGTCTTAAACATTGACGGCAACAAGCTCGAAATCTTTTTTGACCGCGTCGGGAAAAAGAAGCTGATGAGCGAATACGTCAAAAAAGCTTAAAAAAATAAAAATATCAAAACCGGAAGAATGTATCCATAAGGATTCTCTATTAAAAACTGTACCGCAAGCCCAGATTTCCCTCAATCGGCACACTGATCCGCCTGCCCCATGTGGTCGCAATATTGGCATGGGCGCTGAAACTGTCGCTGATATCGGCGCTGATACCGGCGCCCAGCCGGAACATGGTATCAGAAACATCTTCTTTAAATTGATAATCGGCAACGGTAATCTTTGCCTTTCCGTTAAATTCCTCCAAAACGCTGAAACGAACATAAGCCTCAAAAGGAAAATCTGCTGCCTTCTCAAATCGCCGTCCGCTCATCACACCGATTCTTCCCAGCAAAGAGTCGGCATCTTTACCCTGAACCCGCGTATTAAAGTTAGTCCGGTAATCAATATCGTCTATCGCCATATATGAGAGCTGAACTTGCGGTTCGACAAACCAATTACCGTCAAATGTCCAGCGTTTGCCTGCCTCGGCGGACAAACTCCAGCTGTCGGCATCATAATCTCCTTTGACCGCCCAGCCCATCGGCAAATAACTCTTCACCTTTTGCTTATGATGAAAATAAGTGCCGACCAAATCAAGATAAGAGCCGCCCGCGGTTTCAATTGTCGTATACAATCCCAGACTGTAAGTATCGGAATCGGCACGCCCCGCACGGTCAAACTTCTGTCGGGCATCGGAGTAGCCGCCGTAAATTCCGGCCAGCCAGCGCTCTGTCCAATTTTGGGAAATTACCGTATCAAACCCTATCTGCGTACCGGCAACATTAACTTTGCTGTCTGTCGAATCCTTAAAATCCAGCCTGACTTTTCGCCCAAGACCGCGTATCCACAAACCATGCTTGTCCTTAAAACGAAGCTCGCCCAGCCGCTCGTTCAGACTGTCCGTATGTGTATATAAAATTGAACTGACCGCATTATAAGCATTTTTGGCAACCTGTGAACTGTCAGACAAATAAGGTGTGCGGTTCAAGACCCATTCATTGCCGACCTTGGCCAGATCATAACGGTATGCACCGATATCTGCCGCACCGCCGAGCAGATAAAAATTCTCGTCGGGACTGTCGCTTTCCACCAGATGAACAACATCAGGAAACGTATCGTCCGGACTGTAATCCGCCAGTCCCAAACCAAAATTTCCGCTGCCGTTGTGAACAATAATCCTGTCGCTCTGAGCTTCAGACACGCTGCTGGTCAGATAAAACTTTCCGTCTCCGGAAAGATTGTCAATCTCCAATCGTTCAAAACCAAAGTATGGGGCAGAATAAACCGTACCGTTATGAAGCTCCAGATTACTCAGGCTGTTGTCTCCGTAAAAAGTAATTTCGGCATTGGAAACTTTTGTATTGCCGTTCAAAACGGCTTCGCTGTCTATATGGGCAGAACCGCCAGTCATTGTCAAATTCTCAACCGTCGCATCATAACTGACATTTAAGACGCCGCCTGCAATCTCGGGAGACTTCAAAATTCCGTCACTGTTTACATCTGCCGTTCCGGCAAACAATCGCACGTTTTCGGCTGTTCCGGAAACAGACAAATGACCGTCGTAAACCTGCGTGCCGACAACTGTGCCGCCGTCCTGAACCATCTGTATCCCACCTTTCAAAACCGCACCGGAAACCATACCGCCGCTTCGGACAATCTGTTGTCCGCCGTTAATTTCGGCATTGCTGTCTTCACCTGAAACATATTGAGTGCCGGAATTAAGCGTCATATTAAAAGATTTTCCGCCGGACAATACAAACATTTTTCCGCCGTCAATCTTTGTTGCTCCGGCCGCACCGCCGGCACGGACATTCATATCGCCGTAAGTCTGAACTGTTGTATTTTCTGCCGTACCGGAAACATTCATAAGTCCCTGCTGCATTACCGTACTGCCGAAAGCCTTACCGCCGGCAGCAACCGTCTGTTGGGCATAAGTATAAATCAGACTGTTGTTGGCAACGCCGCCCGATATTATGTTCTGTGTCCCGTAAACCGTCTGGTTATTGGCTGTCCCCTCAACATTTTGCGTCACAACCTGCGGAACGGTTCCGCCGTTTACCGTATCGCCGGGACCGACAACAACCGTAATCGCCTGTGCCTGAAAAGAAACAATAGCAGCTACTCCCAATGCCAAAAATTTTTTCATATAAGCCTCTGTAAAAAAAAACACTGCTTTATATGTATAGCCCAAAGTTCAGTTTTCAATTCACCGATAAAAAATAATACTTGACTATTTTTATATATATGTTATATTCTACATATGATATTCAATATATGTGGAGAAAACAAATGTCAAAAGCCAAAAACGTTAAAGAATTTGTTGAACGTCTGGATAATGCCAAAAAAGTCAACCCCAAAGACCTTTCGTCGGATCAGGATTTGACCATTGCCATCATGAACCTGATCAGCATTGAAGAACACCTGATTTTTTCCGGTGCCAAAACCGGCAAAACCTCTTTTTACGACCTGATTGAAGAAGTCCGCGAACTGCGCAAAAACCTGATGCAGAAAATCATCCCGCAGTATGAAGGCGAAGTCTGGTGCATTTCCAAACACCTGCTCGCTTCATCCATGCGCCTGATGGAAGTCGGCACCAAACAGCAAAGTCTGGGCAACAAAGCCGAAGCCGACAAATTGTTCAACAGCGCCTATGATTTATACTGCCTGTTCTGGGGCTTAAACATGAATATGCTCAATATCGAAGACGTCAAATGGGTAGAAGACAAGCTGGAAGATGTCAAAAAAATCTCGGCCAAAGTCAATGCCGAAACACCTGATATTGAAATTAAAACAGAAGAAAAAGGCGGCAAACTTTCCAAAATGAAAGCCTGGGTTCGCAAAGCCGTCGATTGCTGTATTGAATAACGGAGATAAACATGAAAAAACTTTTATCCTTATGCTTTGGTGCCATACTGGCTTTAAGCGCTTGCGACAATACGGCTCAACAAACCACAACGGCGGAAATTGCTCCGGACAAGGTTTACTTTTTCTTTTCCAACACCTGTCCGCATTGCCATGAGGCTTTGGATTATCTGAACCAAAAATATCCGGATTTGGAAGTCAGCATGACCAATGTCGGAAATCCGGAAGGCTTTGACCTGTTTGTCAAATGCGCCCGCAAATTCAACCTCGGCAACCAAATCGGAACACCTTTGTTTTGCATGGGAGAAAATTACCTGATGGGCTGGTCTCCGGAATCTGAAAAACAATTTGATGAATATGTAAAACCTTTTGTAAAATAATCAGCGCCCCGCCGCCTGTGCGGGGTACTTCTTTTTATCGGCGACGCGGAGAGAAGAACTATGGAACATCAACTCCCTGAAGAAACAATGAAAAAAGCAGCCAAAGGCATTGGTTACATTGCCCACCCGCTGCGCCTGCGCATTTTGGAATTTTTGGACGTCAACGGCCCTTCCTCGGTTTCAGCCATTACCAAAGGCGTGCGCGAAGATCAGGTAATTGTTTCGCAAAGCCTCAAAAAATTGCGTGACGCCAATCTTGTCAAAACTGAACGCCGCGGCATTTTTATTTACTACAATATCTACGAAGAATACCCCGCCAGCATTTTTGTCTGCCTGCGCAAACTCTTTGGCTTCATGACAGACGATTTCCGCTATCTGGCAGACGGCTGCAAGGCTGTCCTGCCGAGGGACTATACCGGTATGGCCGCCAATCAGATAAAGCTTTTTGCCAACTATGATAAAATGCGGATTCTCGAATACCTGACAATCTTCGGCGAAAGCAATGTTTCAGATATTGTCAAAGGCATTAACAGCGATCAGCTGAAAGTCTCGCAATACTTAAAGCGGCTGCGCGACGACGGTTTTGTCACCTGCCGCCGCGACGGGCGTTATATCATATACAACATCACCAAAGGCGTTCATCTGACCGCCATACAATGTATTCACAAACGTTACGACAACTTAAAAAACAAAGCTGATTTTTAACCGATATAAAGAAATTTCAATTTTTCAAAAATAAATATTGACAAGAAAGAAAAGAAATATTATTAAAGACATGAATTTAACGGCGGGATAGCTCAGTCGGTAGAGCAGAGGAATCATAATCCTTGTGTCGGGGGTTCGAACCCCTCTCTCGCTACCATTAAGAAAAAAACTCCTATTAAGTAGGAGTTTTTTTTTGCATACAAAAATCAAAGTTCGAAACCCCGATACTGTCGGGGGCTGGAGGAAAGAAAACATTTCGACGAAGTCTTTTATAAAAAACACATTTCCACACAAAAAATAATCTCCGCACCCTAGACAAATGTTTTATAGACATTATATTAGTACAAAATTTCAAACCACAATTTTATACGGAAGAAAACATGAAAAAATTCCAACTTGCAGTCACGCTTTTCTTTTTTTATGCCGCACTCTCTCTTTCCGTACCGGCAGTGGCCGCAGAACCAAAATTTTCGGAAGACGGGAAAAACCACCTCCGTGCCAATCTGCGCCGCCTGTCGCTTGATGTTTCGTCAACCAGCGTGTCCAATGCCAAAGCCTATCAAAACTCGCCCAATTCCTCGCTCAGTTCCGACAGTGAAGCCGTCACCAAAGGCGTTTTGGATTTTATTCTGGAATATGAAATGCCAAATGCCCAATGGAACAACAGCATTTTTGCCGAATACGGAAAAACACGGCTCAAAAATGCCGATGGTCAAACTTCTTCCAGCGAAACCGCGGACAAAATCCTTTTAACCACGGATTATGCCCGCAAAGTCTGGACATATAAAGATGCTAATGTCGGCCCCTTTGCCAGCCTTGGTTATCAAACCGAATTCACGGCCAATGACGATGCTCCCCGAACCAAGGTCATTCGGGGCAAAGGCGGCATCAAACTCTTTAACGACACATATATCAAAGAACTTTACGCCGCCGGCGTTATTGAAGAAGACCTGACTTATTCGGAAGCCAATACCAAATACGCTTACGAAGTCGGAATCCGTGCCGAATATCCGCTGCGCGACGGCGTAAAATTCCAACTGGATTCATATTACCGTGATTATATTTATTTCAGCCGCTATCAGGGCACCGACTTCAAATACGAGCTCAACTTCACATCACGCATGGAGGTCGAGGTTAAAGACAGCTTCAAAATTGCACCTTATATCGCCTATTTTCAGGCACAATCGCGCGAAGCCGACGTTAAAGGAAGCAATCTGATGATCGGTGTTTCTTTTGGTTTTTCAAACTTATATGACATTTTCTAAGGAGATAAAACATGTCTGAATTTTTGTTCATCGAATACCCCAAATGCTCAACCTGCCAAAAAGCCCGCAAATGGCTTGAAGAAAACCGCATAAACTTCACCAGCCGCCACATTGTCGAAAACAATCCGGACAAAAACGAACTCCGCCAATGGATTTCCCGCTCAGAAAAACCAATAGCCAAATTCTTCAATACCTCAGGCTTAAAATATAAAGCGCTCAACTTAAAAGACCGCCTTCCGACATTATCCGAAGACGAACAAATCGGCCTGCTGGCCTCTGACGGTATGCTCGTCAAACGCCCGTTGCTGATCGGCGAAAAAATTGTCCTCTCCGGTTTTCGGCCGGCAGAATGGGAAAAAATAAAGGAATAACAGCCTTGTTTCTAACTTTTCAAAAAATGTTGACTTGCTGCCGGACTGTGCTACTTATCCGGTATAATTAGTTTATTTTCAAGGAAAAAAATATGTTTAGCGCCTTCAACATTCAAGAATTCATCAGTTCATTTTTCGTCCTCTTTGCCGTTATCGATGTTGTGGGCTCTATTCCCGTTCTCTTAAACCTCAAAAGGCGCGGCAAACGGATTAATGCGGCCAAGGCCAGCATTCTGGCTCTGATTGTCTTTTTAATATTTTTCTACGGCGGAGAAGCTTTTCTCCATTTGTTCAACGTAGACATCTCTTCTTTTGCCGTCGCCGGTTCATTGATTATTTTCGTTATTGCCATGGAAATGATTCTGGATATTGAAATTTTCAAAGACCAGCCTGACGCGCCCAAAGATGCCACTTTTGTACCGGTTGTTTTTCCGCTGCTGGCCGGCGCCGGTGCTCTGACAACGCTGCTTTCCATCCGCGCCCAGTTCGATGACTTCAACATCCTGCTGGCCGTATTCTGTAATATGATTGTGGTTTATCTGATTCTTAAAATGACCAAAAAACTTGAAAAAATTCTGGCTCCCGGAATTATCTACATCTTCCAAAAATTCTTCGGAATTATCCTGCTGGCTATCTCGGTCAAACTGTTCACCGCCAATCTGGCCTTTTTAATAAAAAACGCCGGCGGATAAAATACCAACAGATTTCGTTGAATAACATGCCGGAATAAGTTGACGTTCCGGCATTAATATTTTACACATAGTTTCAAAGGATTGAACTAACTAAGAGGAAAATATGGAAAAGTCTACGTCAGTCGGTGTCATTATGGGCGTTGCCGCCGTCGGTGTCGGCATGGCCTTAAAAGGCGCTGATCCTCATGCTCTGATTAACCCCGCCGCTTTTTTGATTATCATTGTCGGAACGGCAGCAGCACTTTTTAACGCTTTCACAATGAAAGAGCTGAAAAAGTTTCCAAAGCTCCTGAAGATTATTTTTGCCGGACATAAGCAAAAAAGCAAACAGGAAATTTTGGAGCTTTTTGTTTCTCTTGCCAAAACGGCTAAATCCGAAGGCGTTGTCGGAATTGAGCATATTGCCAACGACATGGACGATCCGTTCATCAAAACCGGTTTATCACTGGTCGCCGATGGTTTTCCGGAAGATTTTATCTATGAAACACTGGAAAGCGAAATCAAACAAATGGAAGAACGCCACCGCTCCGGTGCCGCCATATTTTCACAAGCCGGAATGTACGCCCCGACCCTTGGCGTTTTGGGCGCGGTCATCGGCCTGATTGCCGCCTTGGGCAACCTTTCTGACATTGACAAACTCGGACATTCGATTGCCGCGGCTTTTGTCGCCACCCTGCTCGGTATTTTTACCGGTTACGTCATCTGGCACCCCTTTGCCAATAAACTCAAACAAATTTCAAAAGAAGAAGTTGAAAGCAAAAAAATGATTCTGGAAGGTGCACTTGCCCTGCAAAGCGGAGCCTCATCCTTGGCCATGGAAGCCAAACTCCAGTCCTTTATTCCGGTATCGGAACGCCGTCAGTCTCAAAACAAGGAATAAAAAATGGCAAAACGCAAACCGGAACAAGAAGCACATGAAGAACATGCCGATGAAACCTGGCTGATTCCGTATTCTGACCTGTTGACATTGCTTCTGGCACTTTTTATTGTCCTTTTTGCTTCTTCCAAACTCGATAAAGCCAAAATGAGCCAGATGGAAGCCGCATTTGCAGCCGCTTTTAATGCCGCAACCGGCCTTGACAGGCTCAGCGGCAATTTAGGCGAATTTATGAGCAGCATTCAGGAGCTTGGTCTCGATTCTTCTGTCAGCCTTGGTTCTGATGATCGCGGCGTTGCCATTGACATCGGCAGCTTGTCAATGTTTGCTCCCGGAAAATCTGATCTTTTAGACAGCATCCATCCGACACTCAATCAAATCATTACCCTGCTTCAACAACCACGCTACAAGCGCTTTCGGATAACGGTAGAAGGTCACACCGATGACATTGAAGCCTCCGATTCCGACTTTCCGTCAAAATGGGAATTGTCCTCCAATCGAGCGGCGGCCGTTGTACGCTACTTTATCAAAAAAGGCATTGCGTCAGAACGTCTGCAAGTCATCGGCATGGCGGATATTGCCCCTAAATTTCCCAACTACAACGCATACAATGAGCCTATTCCGGAAAACCGCAGCCGCAACCGGCGCATTGAAATTCATATCGAACCTTAAAATCAGGAAAATATAAATGGAAAAATTATCATCTTTGCTGGAACATCATCTGGTTTTGCCTGCATACGGCCAATGGATTATTTTCGGCATTATCGTTTTTGTCCTCTTGTTCTTGGACTTGTTTGTCTTTCATCGCCATGCCTCGGAGCCCAAACTCAAAGAAACCTTTTGGGCCTGCGTCTTCTATATTGCCATTGCCATTGTCTTTGGCTTCTTTGTCATTTATGAACGCGGCACCGAAACCGGCATGCTCTATTTTACCGGCTTTCTGGTCGAAAAGAGCTTATCGCTGGACAACATTTTCATTATGTCTGTCATCTTCAGCAGTCTGAAAATCGAACGCAAATACCAACACCGCGTTTTGTTCTGGGGTATCCTCGGCGCCATTGTCATGCGTGGTGTCCTCATCGGTGTCGGCGAGGTCCTGATTTCCAATTTCCATTGGGTATTATACATATTTTCGGCATTTTTAATCTACACCGGCGTCAAAATGGCATTACACAAAGAAGATGAACAGGGAAAACTTGAAGACAGCCGGCTGTTTCGCATTGTCAGCAAATTCTTTCACGTCACGCCGGAAATCAGAGGCGAACACTTTTTTGTTAAAGAAAACGGCAAACATTACATCACACCGCTGTTCTTTGCCCTGATTATTATTGAAACCATGGACGTTATTTTTGCTCTGGACAGCATTCCGGCAATCTTTCTGATTACTCAGGATCTATTTGTGGTTTATACCAGTAACATTTTTGCTATTCTCGGCCTCCGCGCATTATATTTCCTGCTCGCCGCTGCCGTTTATAAATTTGTTTACCTCAAACCGGCGCTGTCTGTTATCTTAATCTTTATCGGCGCCAAAATATTCCTGCCGTATATCGGAATAAAAATAGAAGCCTGGCAATCACTCAGCGTTACATTCGGATTGCTGTTTATTGCTATCGCCGCTTCCTTAATCCGGCCCAAACCGATAGAAGCAGAAAACAAATAACAACAAAAAAAATTCCCGCTCACAAATGAACGGGAATTTTTCTTTGCGGTTTGCTTATTACATAAAGAATTCAATATAAACAAACGCCGTTCCGATAAGCACACTCAGCAGCATGACTGGCACCGACCACAGCAAAAACTTCACAAAGCTGATCGGATGCCCTTCCCGCATGGCCATACCGGCAACCACCACATTGGCCGAAGCACCGATAAGCGTTCCGTTTCCGCCAAAGCAAGCACCAAGCGACAATGACCACCAAACCGGCATCATAACCTCACGGCCGCCGACAGATTCTTCCATGGACTTCAACATCGGAATCATTGTTGCGACAAACGGAATATTATCAATAACACTGGAGATAATTGCCGAACACCACAAAATCAAAAAGCTCAGTTTTGCAATACTGCCGTCCGTCAGTTCCACAAACTTCTGCCCCAGATAAGCCAGCACGCCTGTCACTTCCAAACCATAAACAATAACAAACAAGCCGGTAAAGAAGAAGATTGTAATCCAGTCAACCATATTAAAGATTTCCTGAACCTTGCCGTCCTTTTCCTCACCTTTTGAACCGAAAGTATACAACAATAACAACACGGCAGCACCAAGCAAAGCAATAGTACCATTATCCAGACCAATATGATGCGCCATAATAAAACCGGCAATCACACAGGCCAGAACAAACAACGCCTTAACCAACAAGGCTTTATCTGTAATTGCATCATTAGGATTCATTGCCAAAACTTTTTTCTTGCAGTCATTTGTCGTTTTGAGCTGCACCCCCCAAAAGCGGTCAAAGATAAAAATAACCACAATCATGGTGACAACAACAACCGGTGTCAGAACTTTTACAAAATCCATAAAAGTCAAATCCAGTGCAGAACCAATCAAAATATTGGGAGGATCACCGATAAGTGTTGCCGTTCCGCCAATGTTGGAAGCAAAGATTTCCAATAAAAGATACGGATACGGGTTAATTCTGAGCTTGCGCGTAATTTGAAAAGTCACCGGCGCAATCAGCAAAACCGTGGTAACATTATCCAGAAAACCGGAAAAAACAGCGGTTACGATCGCCAAAGCAGCCATCAGGCCCCGCGGGCTGGCTTTTACTTTTTTTGCCGACCATATTGCGACATATTGGAACATACCGGATTTTTCCGATACCGCCACAATAATCATCATACCGATAAGCAGCGCCAGCGTATTAAAATCAATTCCGGCCAAAGCCTGCTTTTGAGACAGGATACCGGTTGCAATCATAACGCCGGCGCCAATCAGGGCAATCACAGCCCGATTGATTTTTTCAGAAAAAATTATCAGATAACAAACCGCAACAATAATAATCGCGGCCAAAGAAGGCGGCATTCCCAAAATCAGGGTCGCGGCCTCTCCTGCATTTGCATTGAGCATAAACAATCCCTCAAAATAAATTCATACAGATAGTCCGCACTTTACTTCATAAAAAAGAAAAGCGTGATTTTACCTAACCACACTTTTCTTACTATTTTATTAATTAATAATATTCAGCCTTTTCAGCGTCCGCTCTTTCCCGAGCACCTTCATAATGGAACAGAGATCAGGGCTGTTTGTCCGTCCGGTAATCAACACGCGCAACACAGTCGCCACATCCGAAACGCTGCCCTTATAAGCCTCCGGATTCTTAGAATATTCCTTCGGATTTTTGGCATAGCCGTTAGCCAGTGCAAAATCTTTCACCTTGGCAAACCACTCGTTCTTGTCATCATTCTCATCATAAGTTGAAACAAATGCCTTAACAATCTCCTGCATATTTTCCATACTCAGATTCGGAACCAGTTTGAGAACGTCATCTTTGGTCAGGACAAACTCCTCATCAAAGAAATATCTTATCTCATCCCAAATGCCGGAAAAAGTTACATAGTCTTTTCTGACGCGATCGCAGTTGCTGCGCTCAATATCAAGAATCTGCTTGAAATATGCGCTGTTGGCATCCAGCCGTTTCTGCATCTCCGGATCATATTTTGCCGCCCATTGATACAAACGGTCATAAAGCTCGTCACAGCTCAGAGTCGCAATAAACTCTTTGCTGATGTCTTCCAGCTTGACAAAGTCCAAAAGCGGACCGCTGTTATTAAGCTTGCTGATTTTAAAGTCAAAATCTTTATAAGTCTTATCGGGATTGGCCTTTTTATAGTCCTCAAAATCAGAGTTGGCCAAATTCATCAAATAATCGATAACCGCCTCTTTCGGATAACCTTTTTCACCATAAAAAGCCACATTAGCCTCAGGATCTTTACGCTTGCTGAGCTTACGGCGCGCCCCTTCGTCAAGTTTCTGAATCGGCGCAATATGCCCATACTTCGGCGCCTTCCAGCCCATGGCATCAAACAACTGAACATGCAGCGGCAAAGACGACAACCACTCATCGCCGCGCACCACATGCGTTGTCCCCATCAAATGGTCATCAACAATATGGGCAAAATGATAAGTCGGCAGCCCGTCTGATTTTAAGATAACAATATCCAAATCATTTTCCGGAAAAAAGCGCTTGCCGCGCAAAATATCTTCAACGGCAATTTTATTAATGTATTTTCCCGGAGATTTAAAACGGATAACAAACGGCTTTCCGGCATCCAGATTAGCCTTAACCTGCTCTTCGGTCAGATTGCGGTCTCTGGCCCACAAGCCGTAATACCCCGGACGCCCGCCGGCTTTGGTCTGCCGTTCGCGCATGGCCTCAATTTCTTCTTCGGTGCAAAAACACGGATAAGCCAAGCCCTTTTCCAAAAGCTGTTTAACATAAGCCTGATAAATATCCTTGCGTTTGCTTTGGGTGTAAGGACCGTAAGCGCCGGTCTCCTCATTTTCATTCACCGGCCCCTCGTCAACAACCAGGCCGTATTCGCCCAACGAACGAATAATCAAATCTGTCGCGCCTTCAATCTCGCGCTTGGTATCGGTATCTTCAATCCGCAAAATAAACACGCCGTTGCTCTGATGTGCAAAACGCTCTGAAATCAGTGCCGCATAAATACCGCCGATATGCATAAAACCGGTCGGGCTCGGGGCAATACGAGTCACATACTGGCTGTCGGACAGCTGACGCGGCGGATATCTTTTTTCAATTTCTTCCACTGCCAAAATATTATCACCCATCAGACGGTCAATTGTTTCTTTTGATAATGCCATTTTCAACTCTCATAAAAAACGTTAAACTTACTCGGAATTTATCACAAAAATATAATTAAGCAAGCATTTTTACACCACAGGAAAACAAGATTCATTTGCAGAAAATTTACTTTTCGCTGCTATATTAACCTCATTATATTTAAGAAAGAAGGAAACCATGGATAACGCAATTTGCTTGCACAACGCAACGGTCTTAACCGGATTTTCGGTCATGGAACATTGCGCAGTTTATATAAAAGACAACAAAATCGCCGATGTTTTTAATGAAAGCCGCTTTCTCCACAAACAATTCAGCCCCAAAGTCAACATCATAAACGTCAACGGTGCTTACATCGCCCCCGGCTTTATCGATACGCATATCCACGGCATCGGTGGCTGCGGCACGGACGACAATACCGCCGCGTCCATATTAAAAATGTCGGAAATTCTGGCTTCTTACGGCGTCACGTCATTTTTCCCGACAATTTATTCCGGCACCGAAGACCAGATGATAAAAAGCATAAAAGCTGTTATCAAAGCCATGGGCAAAGAAAAAGGCGCCCGCATTCTGGGCATTCATCTGGAAGGGCCGTTCATCTCGGCCGAAAGGCTCGGCGTACAGTCAGCCGATTCGATAAGTCCGGTAAACCTCAAACTGATGGAAAAACTGTACAAAGCCGCCAAAGGGCATATCATCAGCATGACCGTTGCGCCGGAACTCAAAAACATGCGCGACCTTGCCTTATATTGCATAGAAAAAAACATCAACCTGCAGGCCGGCCATACCAACGCCGCTTATAAGAACATGGTCGAAGGCATGCAGGTCCGCATCTTGCATACCACTCACCTGTTTAATGCCATGAGCCGGATTCACCACCGCGACCCCGGCGCCGTCGGCGCAGTCTTTATCCATCCGGAAATCGCCTGTGAACTGATTTGTGACGGTGTTCACGTTGACCCGAACCTGATAAAGCTGCTGGTCAATATCAAACCGCATGACAAGCTTGTTCTGGTAACGGATTCCCTCAAGCCGACCAAACAAAAAGCCGACAAACTTTTTGCCAACGGCGAAGAAGTCTATCTTGATAAATGTTTTTATCGCAAATCCGATAACGTCATTGCCGGCTCGGCCTTGACCATGATTGACGGTGTCCGCAATCTGGTTTCCTGGGGGCTCTCGCATGAACAGGCGGTAAAAATGGCCTCTACCAATCCGGCGGCCGTCCATAAAATCGCCGGCAAGGGGCAGATTGCTCCCGGCTATGATGCAGATTTAGTTGTTTTTAACGAAGATTTTCATATAATCAAAACCATTATCAACGGCAAAATTTTTCAGGAGAAATAAAATGCGCTTAATCATCCGTCCCGACTACGACACCCTTTCAAACTGGGCTGCCAATTACATTGCTTATAAAATCAACGGCGCCCACCCCACGCCGCAAAAACCTTTTGTTCTCGGCCTCCCGACCGGCTCAACGCCGCTCGGAACTTACAAAGAGCTGATTAACCTGCACAAACAGGGCAAACTCTCTTTTGAAAACGTTATTACTTTTAACATGGACGAATATATCGGACTGGATGAAAACCACCCGCAAAGCTACCACTATTTTATGTGGGAAAACTTTTTCAAACACATCAACATCAAACGTGAGAACGTCCATATTCTGAACGGCATGACCAAAGACTATGCCAAAGAATGCGCCGATTATGAAGAAAAAATCAAAGCCTGCGGCGGTATTGACCTCTTTCTCGGCGGCGTCGGCTCCGACGGCCATATTGCTTTCAACGAGCCGGGATCTTCTTTGTCTTCCCGCACAAGGGTCAAAACCCTGACCTCGGAAACCGTCAAAGCCAACTCGCGCTTTTTTAACCATGATATCAGCAAGGTTCCGACCACGGCCCTTACCGTAGGGGTCGGCACCATTACCGACGCGCGCGAAGTCATGATTCTCGCTTCCGGTCAAAACAAAGCCCGCGCGCTGCACCATGCCGTCGAAGGCAGCATCAACCATATGTGGACGGTCAGCATTCTGCAAATGCACCAACACGCGATTATTGTCTGCGACGAAGACGCAACCAATGAGCTGAAGGCTGACACCGTAAAATATTTCAAAGATATTGAAAAGGCCAACTTCAGAAATACAATTTAACCATCAATAAAGACGTCCTGTGTACAGCCTCCCTCTCGGGAGGCTTTTTTTTACTTTTCCACTATACGCTTTAACTGTTGACAAATCAGGCATTCTCCGTCATCCTAAGATAAATTGCATGACAACAATTTAGAAAAGAAAAACATGAAAATCGTTATATATCGGAAAAGCCCGCTTATTGGCACTCATGGCGGCATAGAAAAAGTCATCAGCGCCTTTGCCAACGCCTTTACAGCCAAAGGACATGAAATTGTGATTATAACCCGTGACAAAAGAAAAGGCTCGCTTTTCTTTCCGGTCGCCCCCAACGTCCGCCTCATTAATCTGCATAGCGCCACACAAAAGAATTGGAACATTTTTCGCCAAGGTGTCTATGAAATTTGCCGCCATACTAAAAACGGAACACAATTTTTGCAAAAACACCCTTTTTTCGACCGAGAAAAAGCCGTGGCCGATATCATTAGCACAGAAATAGCAAAAATAAATCCTGATATCATCTTGTCATCAGGTATTGTCGATAGTATTGACTTATTGCACGGGCAAAAGCTTGATATTCCGATAATCCAAATGCTCCATTGTCTTCCCTCCTTTTATATGCGCGCCAAAAATGAAATTACCCGGCATAACTTCGCAGAGGTCCTAAACAAAATCTCTTGCGCCCAAGTTCTCCTCCCATCATACATTGAAAACTTTCGTCCTTATTATAACGGAGAAATTGCGCCTATTGGAAACTTTGTAGAGCAAACGGAACAAAACATTTCTTACGATAAGAATAAGAAAAAATATTCCATCATTTATATGGCCAGATTAAATCCTGTCAAGCAACAAGACTTGTTAATCAAAGCTTTTGCATTGCTCGCCCCGCAATACCCTGACTGGGAGGTCAATTTATGGGGAACATCTGAAAGCGCTCAATACGAAAAATTAAAAAAATTGATACTCAAACTCAATGTAGAAAAACAAATTTTTCTCAGAGGCGTTACGAAAGAAACTCAAAAAGAGTTGTTAAAATCTGATATCTGTGCTTGTCCATCAACCTTTGAAGGTTTCTCCCTATCTTTAACAGAAGCAATGTCTGTCGGACTTCCCTGCATCGGCCTGAAAACAGCCAGTTGTGTTAATGAGCTGATTGTCGATGATGTTAATGGCTATCTTACTGATAACACCCCGGAAGACTTTGCGGCTAAACTGAAAATATTGATGGATTCTCATGAAAAACGTCAGCACTTCGGCCTTGCCGGCAAAGAAAAAATGAAACAATATAGTCCGGAAAGTATCTGGAATAAATGGGAAAAATTAATCAAAGAAACTGTTGAGAATCATCATGCCTGAAATTTCCGTCATCATGCCGGTTTATAACACCCAACCTCAGCATCTTCAACCGGCAATAGAAAGTATTTTAAAACAGAGTTTTAGCGATTTTGAACTTCTGATAATTGATGACTGTTCCACCGAGGACATATCCGAAGCCATAAAAGATTTTGCCGACCCGCGCATCCGTTTTGTAAAAGCCGAAAAAAACGGCGGTGCCGGTCAGGCCCGTAATCTCGGATTATCTCAGGCAAAAGGAAAATACATCGCTTTAATGGATTCTGACGACATTGCCCACCCCCAACGTTTGCAAATCGAATATGATTATCTTGAACAACATCCGCAAACAGACATCCTCGGTTCTTATATACAACGTTTTCCGAAAAAGAAAACGTTGAAAATGCCGCTCAAACATGAAGACATTATCCATGAGAATATTTTTCTCAGTTGTACAATAGCCACCCCGTCAATCATGTTCAGGGCAAATTCAAAAATTCGCTACCAAAAGGAATACCGAATAGCAGAAGATTATGAACTCTGGCTGCGTATGGCTGATAAATTTCACTTTGCCAACTTACCAAAAATCTTGCTTGATTACCGCTGGGAAGGACAAAATATCACAATCACCCAAAATGATAAACAAGTAAAAACCGCTGCTGAACTTCAAACCGCCAAATGGATTGAAATCGCTCAATCCGGCACGGAACATCAAATGCTGTTGATAAAATTTGTCTGCAAAGAAACACTCTCGGAAAAAGAAATCGCGGAAGTTGCCGGCTTCATAACAAGGTTATTGCAGAAAACAGAGGAAACGACCTACCTAAACCGCTCCAAAGCCCTAAAATACCTGCAAAAACTGCTCAAACGCATCATCCGCAAAACGCCGGATAAAGACTATGCCCGCCGCCTGTGCCGCTCTCCTCTTGCCAAAGCGCTGAAACTGCCGTTCTTATTCAAACTCAAAATAAAACTGGGCAAATAACGTTTCTTTTGAAAACACAAAAACGGCGGCAATTTTATTTTATCTTTGCCGCCGTAATTCTCGTGCCTCTCTGTTAATCTTTCACCCGCATTTTAAGCTTGGCAAGATATTTGAAAATACTAAAGTCGGACTTATTACAAATCTCCTCACACCAGAAAAACATATCCCAAGGCCTTTTGTTCTCAGAAGTCTGATAATAAGCATCACCGACAATCATCTTCTTTTTGGCCCAGTATTCAGCACTCTTGCTGTAATAATGATTAATCTGTACATCGGCTTTTTTCCGGCAGCTCCCCGGAATAAAAAACAAAACGGCATTATCCGGCGCCAGCTTGCCCCAGATTTTGAACCGGCAGTAATGCGACAGATGAAAATCTTTAATCCGCTTCGACCAGTGCGTATTCAAAAACATTTTGGAACTGGAGATAATGTCGGAACAAACCGTAAACTGCTCAATCAGCGTCTTTGAGCGGTCTTCTTCCGTCACGCCGGCAGAACCGAACATTCGCCAAAAGGCCGAAACCAGAGGATAGCGCTCATAATTTTTGAGCCAGTCCGGAATAGATTTCCACTTTACCGGACAAACATATTCATCCAGATCAATAAAGCCGATCCAGTTGCTCTCGCCGCTGTATTTTGCCACGCAATCATTATAGGCCGCCCGTTGTCCGTGTTCTACCGGCCAGTCCGTCAGCGTTACAATGCCGTCTTTGATATACGGCGCCAAAACCTTTTTATAATTGTCGTCCGAAAAATTATTATACAAATAAAAATGCTCTACGCCCGCCGTCAGATGATACTCAATCCATTCCCGCAAATATTTTCCTTCATTTTTAAAAATGGCACAGACGGAAACATAATATTTCTTGTCAAATTTCTGCTTCCGGTAAAACAACCGGATAAGAAAAAGGTAAAAAGCATTCCGGACAACTTTCAAATACCCGCTCAGTTTTTTCATCGTTTTTTCCTTATATATGACAATGCCTGACAAGGTGTAATCCGATTACGGCCATTGTCAGGCTAAAAATTATAATATGTTATTTTTCTTTGACAGTCTTTTTAATCAGCTCATCCCACTGCTCTGCCACAAGCTCCGGCGCATAAGCCTTCATGTCTTCAACGGCATTCCGTCCAAGCCTGATGCGCAATTCTTTATCACTCATCAGCAACCTGAGTTTTTCGGCAAAGTCATCAACATCTTCCGCCAGATATCCGTTATGCCCGTCCACAATCAGCTCGTTGACCGACGGTGTTTCCTTAAAACCGATACTGGGCAGTCCGATAGCCATGCCGTCAGCCAGCGCCAGAGAAAATCCTTCATGCAGGCTGGCAAAAGCATGAATATCGGCCGTGCGATAGACTTCCTGAATATTGTCGCTGAATCCCATAATATGAATATTCTTCTCAATTCCGTATTTCTGAGCCAGAGCCATCAGCTCTTCATTATAATTCTGATACTTCTGCAGTCCCCAAAACTCAACAACCCAGTCCGGAAAATCTTTGGCAATCTTGGCAAACGCCTCTACAATCAGGTGCTGCCGCTTTCCTTCTTTTTCCACACGCGCCACATAGATAATGCGCTTTTTTTCATTTTCCAAATCAACCCGTCCGCTTTCGGGAATCTGCACCACTTCATTGGGTACGGTCGCCACTTTCGTCTTGCCGAAATAAGGCGCAATCGTCTTTTCGTAAGACTTCATCAACACATGAAAAACACTCACCTGCTCGGCGCATTTTTTATAAATCTGCCATTTTGAACGCTTCTGAAAACGTCCGAGCATTGCCGGCGGATAACAATGCATCATCATTACAATCGGAATATTATGCTTTTGCAAAAAAGCCACGTTATACAAATCAACCAGAAAATAGCAAAAAATAATATCGGGTTTTTCCTGCTCGATAAACCGGTTAAAACGAAAAACCGGCGTTCCCAGAATCTCTCGGGTCCGGTGCCAAAAATTCACCAGCGGATTTTTGGTCTTGCCGTTCAGGTTGGTAAACTTAACCCCGTCCGGCAAAACCACACCGCTGCCCTGCTTGCGATAAGTATCGCAGACAACATGAACCTCATGCCCTTTCAAAACAAGCGAACTGACAAATTGCCCCAAAAATTTTGTATTCAAAACATTGCGGTCTTTCACCACCATAATCTTCATTTTCTCATTCCTCTTATTCTGGCAACAATTTTTTCAAAAAAAGCCATAAATCTGGGCGACGGCACCGACGTCCAAAAACAAACCGTCAGCCTGTCAATCCCGAGTTCCTCACAAATATTCAGGCGGTGATGCCCCTGAAAAAGCTGATCCCGTGCCCCGAGATTGCGGTTAATCATCACAAAAATCGGCGACTTGTCATCATAACCGTTTTGCTTCAAGGACTGATAAAGCGTGTCATAACGCTTATGCCGCTCTTCCAGGCTCATAGCCCAGCGCTTGTTGGTCCAGTTATAGGCGTTTCCTTCATCACGCACGCCGCGTTTTAGCTTCATGGCCAAAACGTCCTGCAGCCGCATATGAAAACGCACAATCCCCTCCCGATAAAAACGGCGTTTCAGCGGTTTGAGCAAATTAATAAAAAAACCCAACAAAGGATGATAAGTATAATAAACAAACCGGACAGGATAATATTCCGCGCCGGACGCCTGCGCCTTCTCCAAGGCTTCGGCACCGGAAAACAGCGTTTCTTTTTGCTTTTCCTTAAGGCTTCCCGCCATAACCAGCGGTTCGCCGCCGGCCGCATACCCCGCATTTTTTTCAAGCAAAAGCAATTCTGCAATCGGCAGCAAATAAGTCTCGGAAGAACAAGCCAGATATTTTTTCATGCAGTCTCAGGCCTTTTTCGGACGCAGCACGCCGGTCTTAATGCTCTTGAAAACCTGCGCCATCTTATCCAGTTTTTTCATATCCGGCTGCGGTTTGAAAAGCTTGGTGTAAAGATAAAGCGGAAAAGTCATCGTCAATGTCGGACATTTGCTGATTTTGCGAACATATTTCCAATAAGCCGAAACCGCGCGCACATTGAGCTTTGCCCGAATATCACAATCCAGATGCGGGCGGAGTTTGATAAAGTCGTAATAAGCCAGAAAGCGGTCATGGTCGAGCTGAATTTTATTGCCGGAAAGATTGCCGTCCTCTTGCGGCACCAACACCACATTGGCAAACATCTTAGCAATCCCGTTGGCATAAAAAGCCGCGCGCAGCGGAATGGTCTCGTCCTGAATAAACACGTCTTCGTCAGCGCCGTCGGCTTTTTGCAGCACATCTCGCTTAATCAACTGCCCCATCCGCGTAAAACGCCCGTCCAAAACCGCACGTAAAGCGTCTTTGCGGTAATAATATTTGAAACCGTCTTTCATAAACTCGTTCGTCAGTTCTTCTGCCGGCTTTCCGGTTTTGGTAAAAGTGCCGTAAACCATATCGGCGTCATATTCTTCTGCCAGCGCAATCATTCGCTCGGTGGAATCAATCGGAAAGATATCGTCGGAATCAAGCATTCTCACATATTTTCCGTGCGCCAGAGCAATCCCCTGATTAATCCGGATAGAAATCCCCTGATTCTTGGGGTTTCGTACAATCTGCACATTCGGCAGCCCTTTGGTCATTTCTTCAATAATCTCTACCGAACGGTCTTGAGAAACATCATCCACAAAAATAAACTCGGGATTCTTCAAACCGCTTTGGTTTAACAACGCTTTCAAAACCGACGGCAAAAATTTTTCTTTATTATAAACCGTCATCACAAAAGAAACGTCAATATCCGGCATTACAGTCCTCATAAAAGTTAAAATTTTGCCTTATCCTATGCCAAAAACCCCGCCTTTGCAAGCCAGAAAACAAAGTTATCAAAAAAGCCTGCCGTGGTTTATTTAAAAAAGTAAAACAGCCCCTCGCAAAAGAAGCTGTTTTATAAATGTTATGCAATTACGGCAATTGCACGTTCTCTTTCAAAAGCGTGCCATCCGGCAGAAAAAGATCACCTGTTTTTGGATTTTTGGCATAATAGGCACTTATCACCGGCAAGGTGATTCGAGCCGTTACATATTTGCCTTCAAAACTGGCAACTTTTCCCTCCTCCGACAACACATAAATTTTGTCGGAATCATTGTTTTCCTTCGCCAGAACACAGTCCCCTTCGGCATCAATGATACGGTAGTCAGGATAAGTCCCCAACGTTGCCAAAACATAACCGCCGGAATTCAGATGTTGTAACGGGGCGTGCCCCAAAGGTTTTACGACATAGCCGTTTTTCATTTTCCAGATATCCGACACGGTCATCACCACACCGGATGAAAACACAACTCTTATCGCCTTTGGCGTTGACGTGCTGACAACGGCGGAATGCGTCATAGCAAAAGCTATCATTCCTTCACCCTCACATATGTCAGACACACACCACTCGGGAACATCACAATTTTCATCCCCCAAAAAGATTTTTAATCCTTCTAGAACCAAAAATTTGCAACCGTTTTCTACTGAAATAACACTCCCATTCACCGCCTTTTTCTCAAATTTTTTCATTTTTTTTATTTTTTAATTGTTAACATTCAAGAAAAAGCATTACGGCAATTACCGAACTTATTGATAATTTGCACAATAATACTTTTGATATTATCAATATAGCATAGAATCAATATCAAGGCAAGCATTATTTTAGACAAAATTTATGAAATTTTTGTTACAATCTTTGCTTCATAATAAAAAATGATTGATAAGAGCCAAATCCTCACTCCTATCAATCATAAAAAACTAAAGATTTCGTTTTCTACTTAACCTCAATCAGTTCATAGGCTCTGCTGCCGAGACCGATTTTTTCGGCATGGCTCAGACAGGCCTCCCAGTTGGTATCCGGATGCAAGAGATGAAACTTGTCTTTGCCGCAGCAATGGTCATGACATTTTTCGCTCAGTTCGTTATCCGTCATCAATGCCGGCGCATTAATTACCATATCGGCACAAGCCTGATCCAGCGCCACCGGATCAAAAGAAGCGGCAATTCCCAAATCCGGCACAAAAGCGGCGTCATTTCTGTCCCAGCAATCACATTCCGGCGACACGTTCATAATAAAGCTGATGTGAAAATTCGGCTTATCCTTCAAAACCGCCTTTGTATATTCGGCAATTTTATAATTCAATTCTTCGGAAGAATTATAACCGGAAACCACAGCCCCGTCAAACTGACACAAAGCCACACATTGGCCGCAGCCCACACAGTTGTCATAATTGATTTCGGCCTTGCGTGTCTGCTTGTTGACATGAACGGCATCATGCGCGCAATGTCTTTCACAAACCCCGCAGCCCACGCAATTGTCAACGTCAATCTTCGGCTGGGCCGTACAATGCATTTCCAACTTTCCGGGCACGGCACCGCCGCCCATGCCGAGATTTTTTAACGCCCCGCCGAAACCGGCCATTTCATGCCCCTTAAAATGTGTCAGGGAAATGACAATATCGGCGTCAACCAGCGCCGTGCCAATTTTCGGCGCCTTGCAGTACTCTCCGTTGATTTCAACTTCACGGTAATCCGTTCCCTTCAACCCGTCGGCAATAATCACCTGCGCCTGTGCCGAAATCGGATTAAACCCGTTTTCCATCGCGCTTTGCAAATGGTCGACAGCATTTGCCCTGCGGCCAGAATACAACGTATTGCAATCGGTCAAAAACGGCTTGGCTCCCAAACCGCGCAGAATATTCACAATCTTTGCGGCATAATTCGGACGCAGATAAGCCAGATTCCCCGGTTCCCCGAAATGAATTTTCAATGCCGTAAACTGGTCTTTGAAATCAATTTTCTCAATACCGGCGCGTTTCACCAGACGCTCCAGCTTTCCAAGCAGTCCGCCGTCACCACGGGCTCTCAGATTCGTAAAATAAACTTGTGATTTTTCCATAATGTTAACCTCCGTTATAAATCAGAGATTACTTCTGATAATTCATTTTTGCAAAACTTATTTGCAAAAGTCCTCAAACTTTGTACATCAGCTGCCGGACAAAATGCCGCTCAACCGGCCGAACTTAAATCTTGCCGGTATAAGTTCAGCTTCTCCTGCCAGTATTTTTTGTCCTCCGCCGTAATCTCACGCAAAACCCGACACGGGTTGCCTGCGGCAATGACATTATCCGGAACATTTTTGGTCACCACGGAACCCGAACCGATAATAACATTATTCCCGATGCTCACCCCCGGATTTATAACCGTATTGCCGCCGACCCAAACATCATTCCCGATTGTCACCGGCGCAGAAGTTTCCACGCCCAGCCGCCTGACGTCCGGATCTGTCGGATGCTGCGCCGCAAAGACACAAACCCTCGGCCCGAAAAGAACATTGTTGCCGATAACAATCCGGTTCTCATCAAGAATAATGCAGTCATAATTGGCATAAAAATTATCGCCGGCATAAATATTGCAGCCGTAATCACAATAAAACGGCGGCTCGACATAAGGCTTTTCTCCGGTTTTTCCCCATAAATCCTTCAAGATTTCCATTCTCTTTTCCGTTTCTTCCTCTGTCGTCGCATTAAAAATTCTGAGCAGTTTTTTACATTTCTTATAATCCGCCGCCAACTCAGAATCTCCAAACGGCATATAAAGCTCACCCTTCAGCATTCTTTCTTTTTGCATCGTATTAATCCTCCTGAGCTTAAAATAATTCAGAAAATTTAAAAAAGATTTACAAAAAATTTTCAGCCGATAGAATAGCCAAAACATCATAACCAAAATCAACGGAACGCAAATGACTGATTTCAAAACCAATGCCATGAGAATACTGGACCGGCAGAAAATTAATTACAAACACTATTGCTATGCCGACAAACCGACAACCTGCGGAACCGAAGTCGCCGCCGTCTTGGGACAAAATCCGGCTCAGGTTTTCAAAACGCTGGTAACGGTGGGCAAATCCAAACAGCATTACGTATTTATGCTTCCGGTGGACAAAGAGCTTGATCTGAAAAAAGCCGCCGCCAGCGTTGGCGAAAAAGCCGTAGACATGCTCAAATCCAAAGAGCTCCTGTCCCTCACCGGCTATATTCACGGCGGTTGCTCGCCGATCGGCATGAAAAAATTTTTCACAACCACAATTGACAGCTCCGCCCAAAATTTTGAAACCATAATCTACAGCGCCGGCAAAATCGGCTATCAGATAGAAACCTCCCTTGCCGACCTGCAAAAGGTCATCCGTTTTCAGTTGGCCGACATTACGGAATAAAAAAAAGCAGCCGTTTGAAAATCCCGCTGCCGCAATAGTCCGTTTTCAACTACGAAAGGATTAAAAAAAAATCGGGAACTACGATTAAACAAGGTACGGCAACAGCGGATATTCCAAAACAAAAAGCTGCTCTGAAGTGACTATATAAAGCCAATCTGAAAATAATCTGAAATTTTATAAAAAAATAAGACATATTTTAGAATTATTTTTTATAAAATTTGTTTGAAATTTCCGGCATTTACCGATACACTTTCAAACAAGGAGACAACAAAATGAAATTGCTTTTAGTAGAAGATGACGCCAAGCTCGGCGCCGTTATTCAGAAACTTCTGAATATAGAAGGCTTTCAAACCGACTGGGCACAAGACGGCAAAGAAGCCCTTGAATTTGTTTGGGACAACCGGCTCAACGCTTATGACGTGATTATACTGGACTGGATGCTGCCGGAAATCAGCGGCATTGAAATCTGCAAAATCCTGCGGGGAGATTCCAAATACAATTATCAGGGCGGCATAATTTTCGTTACGGCCAAAGACAGCACGGAAGACTGCATAGCCGGCCTCAATGCCGGTGCCGACGATTATATTGTCAAACCTTTCCAGACCGGAGAACTGATCGCCCGCGTTAATGCCGTCAGCCGCCGCAAGACCAAACCTTTTATTGACGACATCTATACCAAAGAAGCCATCACGCTGGACAATACCCAAAACAGCATCTTCTATCAGGGCAAAAAACTCAGTCTCAGCCGCAAAGAATTTGACCTTTTCCGCCTGCTTTTCATCAACCACGGACAAGTCCTGCCCCGCGCCACGATTTTTGACAAAGTCTGGCCCGACAAACTTGACACCGGACCGGCAAGTTTGGATTCGCACATCTACATGCTGCGCAAGAAACTCAAAAATTTCGTCCCCTTCGTTAATATCAAATTAATCAAGAACATCGGCTATACCATGGAAATCGGCGGCAATGATTGAAAAAATAAAAAAGAAACTGGTTCACAAATACACGGCTGTCATCACCGCAATGCTGCTGATTGTTTTCAGCGGCTGTTACTATATGTACCGCCAGATTATCACAAAATCAATCAATGACACACTCAATGATTATCTGTTGGAAGAAGTCTGGGAGGCTCAGGCATCACTAAAGATGAATCAGAACAAGTTTCAAATCCGCCAAAATGATGCCGACATAAATGCCATGAACCACTTTACTTTCTGGTTTCTGGGAGACAAGCTGATTTCATCGGAAGAATCCATCAATCAGGATATTTCTCAAAAGCTTCAACAGCGCATGCTTTCAAAAAACTATCAGGAAAATACCATCTACTATGAAAACGTCAAATCCAACAACGTCAAATGGTACTTCAAAATGATGATGAAAAACCTGTACAACACCGAAGGCCAAATCATCGGCAAAGTTTTTGTGCTGGCCAATAATACGCCCATGAAACGCAGTTCCAAACAATACGTCATTTCCATCCTGCTGATTATTTCGGCCCTGACCGGACTGGCCTGGCTGGTCGGCAGCTATCTTGCCGGCCGCGCCGTCAAACAGATTAACATCATCTTTGACAAACAAAAACGCTTTGTATCCGACGCCTCGCACGAACTGCGCACGCCGCTCAGCGTCCTGCTGGCATACGTTGAACTGCTGGAAAAACAAAAAATTGCGCCCGATGTGACTTCGGAAATGAAAAACGAAATTCTGGGAATGTCCAAACTCACATCCAATCTGCTGGAACTTGCCCGTTCGGATAATAACCGCCTGCGTCCGGAATACCGGAAATTCAACTTAACAACCCAAACTCGCAAAATTATTGACAACTTCAAACCGGTGTTCAAACAAAAAAAATTATCAGTCACCCTTGATGCTCCGGAGAATATGACCATAAACGCCGACAGCGGCTTAATCAAACAATTGCTCTATATCCTGATTGATAACGCGGTCAAATACACGCCGGAAAACAAAAACATCCATATCAGGCTGCAACAGCAAAAAAACAAAAACATTTTATCAATCCGCGATGAGGGCATTGGCATTTCCGAAACCGACCAACAACATATCTTTGAACGTTTCTATCGTGCCGAAAAATCCCGCAGCCGCAACGCCGGAGGCCTTGGACTGGGGCTTTCGCTGGCCGATATCATCGTCAAAGAACATAAAGGGCACATAGAAGTCCAAAGCGCTCCGGAAAAAGGCTCCTGTTTTACCGTCACCCTCCCGCACTGAACAAAATTGATTTTTGTTACAGATTAAGTCGGAACCGAAGACCGTACATATTTTTCCCAAAAAATATCGACAATTTTGACAAAAACAGCATTGACACAATATGCGATTTATGATACTATTCTTCTTGTAACAAAATTATTTATTAACCTCAAAAAATTAAAAATATGGAAAATTATTTTGAAAAATTGCATCAGTTATTGAACGAGAACGGTTACAAATGTAATGCAGACGGCCGAAAATTCATGCATGAAAACATGCCGGCCATAACACCGCGCAACGTCGGAAAGGAATGGGAAAAAATATTGAAATACGCTGAAAAAGTCGGAGGTTTCCCCCACGGCGCATATTTCAGTTATCGCAATGCCCAAAACGAAGTTGGTGTGGCAACGGCACATAATTTGTACAACCTGCCTTCCGGCATGATAAACCCAATTCTGGTTTGCTTTGGCGGAATGATGACGGCCCCGTTGTTTGCAATGGAAATATTGCGTTTCTATGCCAAACAGCATAACCGGCTGCTACCGTTTCTGGCAATCGGAAAAGAAGGCAACAAAGGCCTTTTTGAAAAAGTTTTTAATCGGGAAAGCGGAATCATTATCCAAACCGAATATCAGGCTTATCTGAATATCATGGAAAAAATGGCACCGTCAGACTATGTTCGCGCTAATGAACAGGCTTTTCAAGACACCGATACCGCCGGAAATCTGGTAGAATTATACAACTTTGCCAAAAATCAGGGCATGCCGGAAGTAACATACGTTCTTTGTACGGGCAATCCGTTTTATGACAAACGCCTGTTTGCCGAATGGCTGCTGATGTTGAAAGATGAGAAATTCAGTGAAGTCAAAATCAATCTGATTATCGCTCACTGTCCGCTCTTCTTAAACGCACATGTACCGGAAGGACACATTTCAGAACTTCTGCTCGGTTACGCTGCCGCAAGTATCGGCCCGTTAATGAAAGATACAATCTCCTTTGACGGACAAACGACTTCTTCCAAACCGGAACGTTATCTGATGCCGGAAATGCAGGAAACCGATTGGGAACAGTTCCGTAACCTGATTTGCCATTTTTCCAACATGGGCTGGCCGAATTATCAGGAAATCCTTTACGGTATTGAACACAAAGAAGCCGTAGCCAACATAATCGTTTCCGATTTGCAGGCCCGTCAAAGCTTCACGGCAGAAGATTATGACAACGGAATTCTTGCAGACATTGCCGACTACCAAAAAGTTATCGGCAAATATGAAAGCGGAGATTTCAAGGAATATCTCAAAAACACACCGGATACACCATATTTTAATTAACAAAAAATGTTGTATTCCAGCCCCTCTTCGGAGGGGTTTTTCTTTTTTAAATACCTTTGCCGGCACCGATTGTACAAATTTTCGAAAAAAAATATTATATTTCCTCCTCACATTAGCTTGACATGACAAAAATTTTGTACTATAAATTTAAACGATAATTTTATTATTAATTTAAATTTTATTTTTATGAACACTTTATTAAGTATTTCCGAGACAAGTTTTTCAAGTCCTTTAACAATCGGCCTTGCTGTTATCATCATTATCGCGTTGATAATATTCTTTTGGATAACCAGACTAAGACGCGTTGTTGCACCCAATGAGGTACACATCGTCCGTCGCGGCAGCAAAACCGAAGTCTATGGCAACGTTGATGAACAAGAAGCCTCAAACGGCAATGTCTATTACAAATTTCCCGCTACCATTCCGGTACTGGGTGTTGACGTATCTGTTTTGCCCTTGTCGGTTTTTGATGTTGATTTGAGCAATTACGAAGCATACGACAAAGATCGTCTTCCTTTTGTTGTTGACATCAAAGCTTTCTTCCGCATTGCTGACTACAAAGTTGCAGCTTCCAGAATTCTGACTTTTGATGAACTGCAGGCGCAATTAACCAGCATTGTTCAGGGTGCCGTTCGTTCTATTCTGGCCAAAGAAGATTTGGAATCAATCATGAGCGAGCGCTCCAAATACGGCGAAGACTTTACCAAAGAAGTCGGCGGCCAGCTCAAACACTGGGGCGTTGAACCGGTCAAGAACATTGAGCTGATGGACATCCGAGATGCCCGCGGCGAAGAAGTGATTGCCAACATCATGATGAAGAAAAAATCATTGATTGAAAAAGAATCCCGCATGACCGTTGCCCAAAACAATCAGGCCGCGCAAGAAGCGGAAATTCTGGCTCAGCAGGAAGTCGACTTAAAACAACAGGATGCCGAAAAAGCCGTTGGTCTGCGCAAAGCGACGGTAACCAAGGAAGTCGGTATCGCACAGGAAGAATCGTCTCAGGCTGTTCAGGAACAAGCCAAAATCACGGCCGAAAAAGAAATGGATGTCAAACGCGTTAGAGAAACGCAGGCAGCCGAAATTAAAAAGGACGTGGCAAAAACTGATGCCGAAGCGGCAAAACAGGTTACCATTACCAAAGCCGAAGCGACAAAACAGGAAAAAGAGCTGAACTCAGAGGCTGACTTGATTGTCATGAAGAATGAAGCCGAAGGACAGTTGGTGAAAGCCCAAAAATCTGCCGAAGGTATTCAGGCTGAAGGTGAAGCTAAAGCTCTGGTAGAAACCAAGATGAACATGGCTCCGGTTGAGGCTCAGTTAAAACTGGCTTCGGAAATCGGCAGCAATAAAGAATACCAGGCTTACCTGATTAACATCCGCCAGATTGAAGCTTTCCAGATTATCGGTATCGAACAGGCTAAAAATCTGGGCAATGCGAATATCAAAATTATTGCCGGTTCCGGTTCTGTTGTTGACGGCGTCAATAAAGCGGCAGGCGTGTTAACCCCATCTGGCGGTTTTAACCTTGCCGGCATGCTGGAAACTTTCGGCGCAACCGAAATCGGACAACAAGTCTTGGAAAAAACGGGGCTCAAACCTAAAGAAGAGACCTCAAAGGATAAAACCGGATTTGATAAAATCTGATAACGTTTATCCCGCATCAAAGGCAGCTTCCAAGCGGAAGTTGCCTTTTTTGCTTATTTCATCAACCGATCAGTCACAACCACCATATAAAATAATCACTTGAACAAATTCATAAAAGTGTTAAAATGCTTATCTAAAATAAATTTTATGGAGGTATTATTTTAAACTTTCATAAGAATTCGGTTATTAACTTAAATAAAAAATTCATATGAAAACAATTATTAAAAAAATTAACACTCTTAGCAAAAAAATTTTATTGCTGACGGCCTGCGGAATTCTCGGTTGCTGTGGCACCCACAAAAATCTCAACACCCAAACTGCGTCAATCGGAATGGCCAATCCTTGGATTGATTGTGGAACAGACTTAAACCTAGCCGCACAAAAAGCCGGTTTCACATTTCCGTTATTACTGTCAGATTACACTGTCAGAGCAATGAATGACATAATTGAAGTCACCTACCCGCTCGACAAACACAGAAAGGTATCTGTCAGAAAAAGCGAAACAGAAAGCAATGGTGGCAACATTAGCGGAGATTACAACAATTATCCGATTACAGATGAAGTCTTAATCAAAAACTGCGTGCCGATTAAGCTCAAACGCGACCAAAACAAAATTTACGTCATGTATTTTGGTGCAGAATCCGGATATTTTTCTGCCAGTTGTCCCCAAGGAATGAGCTTGCAAGAAGTGGAAAAAATATACGAAGTCATTGCTGCTGCAGAAACCTCAAACCTATGGCCGCAAGACTAAATCTCATGAAAAAAATGCCCTTAAGGGCATTTTTTTTAAATATTCCACAACTTTTCACCATTTAACAAAAATGTTTTCACAATCATTTCTTTGCCAGATTATAACTTTTATCAACCCGCCGGCAGATTTCTCCAACCGAAAGAGAACCGTTAAAAACCATAGTTAGCCAATGCTTTTTATTCATATGATATCCGGGAAAAAAATGCTCCCCGTCCACAAGGCTTTCTATCTCATCGCTTTCCGCCCGCACATCCAGAATTTCAATCATCTCGTCTCCCGATAAACCGATTTTATTCTTCTGAACCTGCAAAAAAACCGCATACCATTTATCATTGTCCGAACGGCGCACAATGGCATTTCCGGAGAATTTCTGCCATAAAAATTCCAGCTCACTGCCATATTTCTGTTTAATATAGTTAATGACTTCCTTGGCCTGACTGCTTTTAAAAACCTCGGAATAACAACAGGATTGCGCAATTTTTTCCAAAACTTCCGCCAGAGCCGCCCTGACTTTGCCGACAAAAGCGCCGGTCGCCTGCGGAACTTTAACCAGCACATAAGGCTCGCCGGTTTCGCAATCAAAAACATCGGCCGAAAGCTTTCCGCTTTTTGTCACCACAATGCCGGCCTCAAATCCGATATCGCCCAAAACAGAAGTATAACGATATTCTGTTCCGTTTTTAACAAAACCAAAAGCTTCAAGCCTGGAAAAATCAAAAGACCTGTTTTTAAAAAGTGTATCAATCTCCTGCATGATTCCGTCGCCTGCTTTTCAAAAGCTTTTGTAAACCTGCAATATCCACGCCTTCCGTTTCCAATAATCTGATTTTTTTATCTATCCCGCCGGCATATCCGGTCAGACTGCCATTGCTCCCGACAACACGGTGACAGGGAATAATGATGGAAATCGGATTATGTCCGACGGCCCCGCCGATAGCCTGAGCCGACATTGTCTTCCGACCGGTCTGAGCGGCAATTTGTTGCGCAATCTCTCCATAAGTCATTATCCGTCCATACGGGATGGCACATAAAATCTTCCAAACTGCCTGCCGGAATTCTCCGCCTTGCGGCGCCAGCGGCAAATCTGAAATTTTCGGCTTTTCTTTTCGAAAATACTTATCCAGCCACTCTCTGACTTTCACAAAGACCGGCAGATTTACATTTTCTTTACCCTCTTCCGACAAAGTTGCCGCATAATATTTTTGCTTTTCAAACCATAAACCAGTCAGGCTCTCCCCATCACTGGCCAGCAGCAACTCCCCCAGTGGTGACTTATAAATCGTTGTATATTGCAAAACGTGTCTCCCTTATCAAGCTTCTTTTCACTTCTCAAGCCTGAATTTTTTCCCCTGCCTCACGAACCACAGAATTATCCACTTCTAAAGTAATATATTGGGACGGAATATAGCCCTTTGTCAAAACCAACATATAATGCTTAATTGTCGCCCAAGGCGAATAAGCATGATACCGTTCACTTTCACATAACCACCAGTTACAAGGCGTGCGGTCAATTTCTTCCAACCCGTTGATTTTATAAATATTTTCAAAGCTGGGCTTTTCCAAAATAGTCTGGCGCAAATCTTTACAATAAATCGCTTCGACAAATCCATCTTCAATCAGCTGTTTTACATCAAAAGAAATAACATCGGCGTAATGAACCAAATGATCTAAATAAGGATGTTGATAATCGGCAACCGGCGCAATCTCCGTAATGGCACAGATTGATCGCAGGCGTCCTTCAAAAGTTCTCTCCATATAATTTTCAATCTCAGTATAATCATCAGATTTTGCACTGCGTCTGTGCGTCCATAAACATCCCTTATAATGCTCGCTGTCCTTATCAAACATACTCAGAGATTTATAGCCCTCATTTTTAATTTTATCATATGCAAAAGTATACAAATACATTTTCATAAGAAGACTCCGCTAAACAATACCATAATGCAAAAATAACATAGTATATTTACAAGAGAAGCAATTATTTTACCTCTCAGGAAAGACTCTATAACCTGATAAACCGCATTTTACCAACACCTCTCAAAAATTCAACCCTGTTTATACCCGCCTCTCTCACATCTTACAATAATTTTACATTGCCTTTTCCTTCTTTTTTGTTATCTTCATAATAAGGAGAAAAAGAATGACAAATACGGAAAAATACCTTGGGGAAACAGTCAGAATATCAATAGACCGCCCTCTCGGAAGCCGGCATCCGAAATACGGCTTTGCTTATGACCTTAATTATGGCTTTGTGCCTAATACACTTTCCGGCGACGGCGAAGAATTAGACGCTTATATCCTTGGCATCAACAAACCTCTGTCCGAATTCGAGGGGAAATGCATTGCTATCATCCGCCGCACCAATGACAATGATGACAAACTCATCGTTGTTCCTGACGGCATAAACTTTTCGGATAATGAAATCGAAGAACAGACAGATTTTCAGGAAAAATGGTTTCACCATATAATCATCCGATAACTGCCTCATCCCTGACACCCTCAACTCCCCTCCATTTCCGTTTCTGCCTCTCATCTATTTTCCCCGCATCTCAACTTCCTCACCGTCATCCCCAAAACCTCCCCACCCGACACCCGCCACGGCATCCGATTCTCAAAATACAGTACTGCCAATTAAGCACCACCCGCCATACGGCAGATTTTGCTTTACTTTTGTAATGTCACCCCTATAATACACAACAAATTAATATAATTGTATTATTTAAAATGTATCATTATGGAAAAAGTAAAAAAACTGTTATTGATTTTGTTAGCTCCGGCATTTGTATTGTCAGTATCTTGGATCTTATCCATGAATGCGGAATTTAACTGGTCGGGAATTATTATTTTTGCAGGTATCGTTACCTTGACAGAAGTAATATTATGCATAAAAAGGCCGCAGCAACTGATTAACACAATCCCTGGTTGGATGATTTCAGGCATGTTCTATGCCTTCATTGCTGCTGAAGGAATGTGCGGTATTTACACAGATATCTTCAAGTCTATGGCAATGATTGTTTTTGCTCTGACTTACTTTTTTATCTGTGTTCCCAATTTCAGAAAATCACACCCCAAACGGAAACCTTAAACGGTTTCCGTTTTTATTTCCGCCGCTCCACACATATCATCTATCTTCTCTGACCTGATACCACACCCACAACAGGCTTTTGTTCTTTTTTGTGAACAAAAGCCTTTATTTATAACAAAACAGCACCCTGAAAAGGACACTGCCAGTATTGGTAATGTGCCTAACTCACCATTTACGAGCTAAATTTTAATATTTTCAATCAAGTCCATTAAATCTGCAGTAAAGTCCTTATGAGTACTATTGGGAAAAATATAATAATGATAAACTCTTATTCAGAAGCTTTTTAATGAATATGCCACAGGGCTTTATTCGGTTAAGGATATGATGAAAAAATGCAGAGAATGGGGGCTTGTCAGCCGATTTTCTGGTAAACCGTTTGATACAAGCACAATTCATCGCATATTGAACAACAAATTTTATATCGGTGAAATGTTATATAAAGACCAATGGCACAAACACAACTATGAAACATTGATTGCTCCCGCTCTGTTCAAAACGTGTCAGGACATTATGCACGGTCGCAAACCTGAAGAGCCTAAACATTTCAAAACGACTGAAAAGCCTTTTATCTTTCGGGGATTGATAACTTGCGGTGAATGTGGTTGTATGATTAGTAGTGACCGTAAAATCAAACCAAGCGGCAAAGAATATGTCTATTTAAAGTGTTCGCATTTCAAGGGAAACTGCAAGAATCCGCAAGTTAATGAAAACGTTGTTTTACAACAAATTGAAGACGAATTGAAAAATTTATCCGTACCACAAGAGATAATGAGCTATCTTAAGTCGGATATGGAAAAAATCATTAATCAACAAAACGAAGCCCACAATCGGGAAGTTAAAGCCATTCGTAAAAAATATGATAATTGCCAAGACAAAATTAAACGTCTGCGGTCTTTGTTATTGGAGGGGCATATATCGCCGGAAGAATACCGTGATATGAATGAAGACCTAAAAAACAAACAGTATGAACTTGAGGGACAATCAGAGCTGCTGACCGAAGCCGATGAAAAGTTTTCAATCGCAGTCGCCACAATACTTTCCTTAGGGCAAAATGCGTACCAAATCTTCCAGAGTTCGAAAGTAGAAACAAAAAGAGAGATTTTACACCTTTTACTTTCGAACTTGAAATTGCAAGACCGCAAAATCTCGTACACCCTAAGGAAACCGTACGATTACATCAAGTCTTTAAACAAAAAAATACCCTCAAAAACTGAGGGTATTGCAATTGGTGATCCTAACGAGAATCGAACTCGTGTTTTCGCCGTGAGAGGGCGACGTCCTAGGCCGCTAGACGATAGGACCACTGGGTAACAAGCCGATTTATAATGCAAAACCGACAATTATGCAAGCACTTTTTCAAACAATTTTACAAAATTATTTCAGGGCGGCTTCTTCCCAATTTTTCAACCCGATTTTTTGCCAGTCAATCGGAATATTTTCCACCATCTGCATCTCGGCCATATAACTGTCTCTGATATTTTCCAGCAACGTTTCCACAATCACCACAGCCTTGGCTTTCCGCAACTTATCCCGCACATCCGGATGAATATAATCTAAAATAATCTTTTGCTCGGAATTACGTAAAAATATGGCATGGTCTTTGCCGTCATAAATAATTTTCGGCGTTTTGGGATGATTTTTCTTGGCTGTCAGGAAAATATAAATTTCCCCTTCCTCACCTTCAGCAATACAAAATGCATTTTCTGTAGCGTATCCTGCCATTTTCAATCCCGCTTAACGGCCTCTCTGCATATTCTTCAAGGCTGCGGCATTAGCATAAACCTGCTTCATCTCGCCATCATCATTACCGACTTCAACCGTAAATGGAACTTCTTTTTCTGCGCTCTGAGAATCATTTGCCGGCAAATCATAGGCGCCTGCCGCCTTATTGGCAAAAACCTTGCCCAAGCCGACAACCACACCGCCAACCAACGTCATACCGACAATAGAAGCTTCCGTCTTGGCATTTTCTGCCCATTCGCGTTTTGCCAAATCTGATTCCGGATTATTCAAAATTTCATCAGCCTGTTTGGCATACTCGGTATTCAAAGCCAACGCACCGCACAAAGCGCCGCCGACCAAAATTTTATTTTTTAATTCCATAGTTTATCTCCTTTACCGAATAATACGCTTTAAAATTTTTACAGCAAAAACAATTAATATCTTGTTAACAACAAATTACGCTACCGGCCGCCTCTTCCGCCGCCCCGTCTCCAATTATTTTGATTATTCTGCTGCGCATTTTGTTTTCCTGCCCCGTCCGGACGAACATAGGCAGGCGCACCGACGTCAACGGCTGAAACATCACGGTAACCATAATCCCGCAGGGTTTTAACAATATTCTTCAACTTACTGGAAGCGGTGCTGACATTATCTTTAACCGCGGTATCAAAACTCTGGCCGGATTTTCCACGTGTATCTTCTTCCAGTCTTTCCGCTGCTTTTTTAACATTCTCGGCTTTCATGATTTCATACAGTTGAACCAACTGGTCACTGCTGAGATCTTTAAACTTTATACCTGCATATTTATCCATCGGAAAAGCCTGAGCAAAAGCCTTTTGTTCCTCAGCCAGATTAAGCCTGCCGTCTTCCACAAATTCTCGCAGCGGCTTGTCCTTATATTCACTAAAATACAAAGAAAGCTCACCGGCCGTATCCATGGCACCGATAACATCTTCAGCCTTTGCCCGCTTGTCTTTACTGCCTTCGGAAATCGTTTTAATATCCTCCTGAATCTTGTCAAAAGCATCGGCAAACGGCTTATAAGCAACTTCATTCGCCAGTTTCTCCGCCTGTTTTTTCAGAGGATTTTGATTATTAAAACTATTCTCTGCCTCCATTTGTCCAATCAAAGTCTCAGACAATTCCTTTTTAAACTCCAACAAATCAGTATCAGACAAATTGTCTCTGGCAATTTTAAGAGCTTTCATCAAATCATCTTCTGTCCAATGGATGTCTTTTGAAACAATGCCGTTTTCTGCTTCACACTCCAGAATAACGCCGCGAACACCTTTGTTATCTTTATCCTCCATCGGTTTTCCGCTTTTTTGCACCTGCTTGCGCAATTTATTGGCCATCCGTTTTTTATACCCGGCCAAATCAACCAGCTTATTGTCCGCCGCCGCAGCCAACATACCGCGCGCATGTTTTTCACCCAGATTAAAAGTCGGCAAAACACCGGCCTGACCGCAGGCTTTTCTGAAAGTTCCTTTATCAGAATCCGTCAGGTTTCCGAAATCAATCGTCAAATATCCCTGCGCTTTCATCATACTGACAATCTCATCGGCATATTTTCCGGGGATTTCCTTATCCCCCGGCAAAGCATATCTAACACACAAATTACCGTTGTCATTTTTAAACTTCAAATCAATTTCATAATTAGATTTAAAAGACTTGCTCTTATCATCCCACAAGCCGTCTGACGCGCGCTGATCGGGGGAAGCATAAATCCGGTAATGCAGCCAGCCGCCCCAGGTATGCGTCTTAAAATAACAGGAATCTTTCTTCTTGGCCGAACGAACTTCCATAAAAGTCTTCATATTTTTTTCGATTTTACTCAAATCCGGCCCGTCTTTCTTCTCCTCTTTTCCAGCCTCGGCCGCCTGAGCCGGTTTTTCTTTTTCAGCCAGCAGTTTTTGTGTTTCTTTGTGAATAAACTCATCCTGCTGCTCCGGCGGAAGCTTGACAGCTTCTTCGGCAATCCGCCCGGCTGCGGCTTTATTGCGCCTGACTTCTTCCTCAACTTCGGCCTGCTCTTTCTTGTCTTCCGCACTGTTGCCATAACCTAATACGGCATGATTTTCTTCATCACTATAAGCCTGCTGAAATTGCTGCTTAAAAACTTCGTCAACATTATCCGGAAAAGAAATGTCAGAAATATTATTCATCCAGCAAAATTTTGCCAAATCCTGATACTTGTCCGGCGTCATATTCTCCACGGACTTTAGCACTAACTGACCGTTAGAAACCGCCATGGACAAGTCAGAAGGCTTCATGTGATCAACAACCAGATAAAGCAAATCTTCACCATTAGGCAGCTTTTTCTTTTCAAAATGTGTATTTTCTGCTTCAAAAGAAGAATCAAAACGGTCTTTAAAGGTATAAAGACGGGCAAAATCTTTCATAAACTCGACTTTTTTGTCTTCAGCAATATCTTCAAGCCCTAATTCAGCCGGAATTTTGTCCGCCACATCTTCCGGAGAAAATTCATATTCACCGTTAAAATCATTTTCCCTGCTGCTCTTGAAATTAACTGCCCGAACCATTTTTACCTCTCTGTTGATAAATCAATTATTGTCTTCATCATAACATACTCAATAATAAAGCGCAACAACTTTTGACAAAAATACTTATTTTTTGGAAAAATAAATTTTGCATCTAAGGAGTATCATATTTTTTAGAAAATCTTTCTGTATTTTTAAAAAGCCCCCAACAAACAATCCCTTCCCTTTAAACATCCAAGAGGTACCTTCAAAAAGGTACCTCTTGTCAGTAACACAGCATATTTTTCAAAAAGTTTGATAAAGGCCGGTGCTATTTGTGGAGCAAAATCCGACGTGTACAAAAAAAGATACACGAGAATTTTGAAACGCAAATTTGACCGGCCTTTTGCAAACCTTTACTTTTTAAGGACAACGACGCCCGGCAACTTCTTCCCTTCCATCCACTCCAGAAAAGCGCCACCGGCAGTAGAAATGTAAGAGAACTTGTTTGCAACGCCGGCATTTTCCAAAGCCGAAACCGTGTCACCGCCGCCGGCAACAGTCATCAGACGGCCTTCCTGCGTCAAAACAGCGGCACGGTCAGCCACTTTGTTGGTTGCCGTATCAAAAGGTTTAAGCTCAAATACGCCGAGCGGACCGTTCCAAACCAGAGTTTTGCACTCTTCCAGTTTTTTATTAATGGACTCAATGGTCTTGGCACCAACATCCATCAAAATCCAGCCTTCGGCGGGAATATGCTCCAAATCAACGGTCTTGTGCACCGCATCAGCCTTAAATTCTTTAGAAACAACCACATCCTGCGGCAAAATGATTTCGCAGTTGTTTTCTTTGGCTGTCTTCATAATCTCTTTAGCCGTATCGATCATATCCATCTGAACCAGAGAATTGACTTCATTCACGGTGTTAATACCGCTGGCTTTCATAAAGGTATGAGCCATACCGCCGGAAATCACCAGTTTGTCAACTTTCTTAACCAGATTGTTCAGCAAATCAAGCTTGGTCGAAACCTTTGAACCGCCGACAATAGCCATCAACGGACGCTGCGGATTGTTAAGCCCCTTCGACAAAGCATTAACCTCTTCTGCCATCAACAACCCCATTGCAGCCGGACGCAGTTTGGCCGCTGCAACCATGGAAGCATGTGCACGGTGAGCGGTAGAGAAAGCGTCAGAAACATAAACGTCAACCGGTTTAACCAGTTCTTCGGCAAATTTCTCATCGCCTTTCTTTTCTTCATTATAAAAGCGCAGATTTTCCAGCAACAGAATTTGATCATTGCGCAAAGACTTCACGGCTTCTTCAACTTTCGGCCCGATGCAGTCATCAACAAAAACCACATGCTTGCCCAGCGCTTTTTCCAAATCTTTCACAATATGGCTGAGCGAATTCTTCATGTCGCCTTTGCCTTCCGGACGGCCAAAGTGAGAAACAACCACAACCTTGGCACCTTTGTCCATCAAAAGTTTGATGGTCGGAACGGTACGGTCAATACGGGCGGTATTGGTCACATGAAAATTCTCATCCATCGGCACATTCAAATCGGCACGCAGCATAACGACTTTGCCGTTCAAATCACCCAGATCTTCAATCATTTTATAGTCTGTCATTTATAAATTCCTTATCTGAAAAAAATTCCCCGCCAGTTCCAAAACGCTCTGCCTCATTAAAAATGACAGCAAAACGCCTCCGGACAGACGGGGAAAATCAAAATTAGCCGTTTACTTTAGCCATATGGGCAACCAGGTCAAGAACCTTGTTGGAATAACCCCATTCATTGTCATACCAGCTGACAACTTTAACAAAAGTCGGAGTCAACTGAATACCGGCTTTGGCATCAAAGATAGAAGTGCGTGCATCACCGAGGAAGTCAGAAGATACAACATCGTCTTCGGTATAACCCAAAATGCCTTTCAGTTCGCCTTCAGAAGCCTTCTTCATAGCATTGCAAATTTCTTCATAAGAAGTTTCTTTAGCCAGATTGACTGTCAGGTCAACAACCGAAACATCCAGAGTCGGAACGCGGAAAGACATGCCGGTCAGTTTGCCGTTCAAAGACGGAATAACTTTGCCGACAGCCTTGGCAGCACCGGTAGAAGACGGGATAATGTTGCCGGAAGCAGCGCGGCCGCCTCTCCAGTCTTTAACGGACGGGCCGTCAACAGTCTTCTGGGTAGCAGTTGTAGAGTGAACGGTTGTCATCAAACCATCGGTAATACCGAAAGCATCATGCAAAACTTTGGCAATCGGAGCCAAGCAGTTGGTTGTGCAGGAAGCGTTAGAAACAAACTGAGTGCCTTTAACATAAGAGTCTGTATTAACACCGCAAACAAACATCGGGGTATCGTCTTTAGACGGAGCAGACATAACAACATATTTTGCACCGGCATCAATATGTCCCTGAGCTTTTTCTTTTGTCAGGAACAAACCTGTTGATTCAACAACATAATCAGCACCGATTTCGCCCCATTTCAAGTCAGCCGGGTTCTTTTCGGCAGTAACGCGGATAGCTTTGCCGTTAACAACCAGTTTGCCGTCTTTAACTTCAACAGTACCGTCAAACTTGCCGTGCATTGTGTCATAACGCAGCATATAAGCCATATATTCAACATCAATCAAATCATTGATGCCGACAATTTCAATGTCATTTCTTTTCTGAGCGGCACGAAAAACCAAACGGCCGATACGTCCAAAACCGTTGATACCAACGCGAATAGCCATATTAATATCCTTCCTTATATATAATGTGCGGAACGCCCCGCACCGGCATAGTATTTAATTCGGTGCTAATTTATCACCAAATACGATTTTTTCAAGTTTTTTTTGCCGTTGTTTACAAACTCCCGATTCTTTCCCGCAAAACCGGATTTCTGCCTGAAACAACTTAAAACTTCACCAGATGGTCAAGAAAAGCCTCTGCAAAATCCGGACGTCTGTTCTGATAGTCCAGATAATAAGCATGCTCCCACACATCCAGCGTAACCAAAGGCTTCTGCCCGCGGGCAACCGGCGTATCGGCATTGGGCGTTTTTACGACTTTCAGCTTGCCGTCCGTATCTTCAACCAGCCATGCCCAGCCGCTGCCGAACTGTGAAGTTGCGGCATTTTTAAATTCCTCGCGAAACTTTTCATAAGACCCGAAATCACGTTCGATTTTTGCCAACAGCTCGCCTTCCGGCTTGCCGCCGCCGTTTTTCTTCATCGAATGCCAAAAGAAATTATGATTCCACGCCTGTGCCGCATTGTTAAAAATCGGCGTATATTCAGGCTTGTTATAAGTCTCTTTCACCACCCGTTCCAGCGGCATGTTCTCAAACTCGGTCCCTTTGACCAGTTTGTTCAGGTTATCCACATAAGCCCGATGGTGCTTGCCGTAATGATATTCCATCGTCGTTTCGGAAATATACGGTTCCAGCGCATTCATCTCATAAGGCAGAGCCGGTAAATCAAACATTGTTTTCTCCTTTTTATATTAAAGCTGTTATCCGGCCGAAACTAATTTTCCGCCTCGGCCTCATGTTTCTTTATATAGGTATTGGTTCCGACTTCATCAAGCATTTTCTGCTCTTTATCGTTTTCTTCCTTTATTTTCTGCTTGCGGCGGTTATCGTCCACAATCTCATAAGTCTTTTGTTCCTTGAACATATCGGCAATTTTATCCCGAACTTCTTCAATCGCCTGCTGCATCTTATCGATTGCGGCCTCCAGAATTTCCTTTTTTTCCAGATAACGCTTCACATAAGCGCCAAAATTACCCAACCCCGGATGCTGTACGGCATAAGCCTTTTCTGTTTCATAACTCTGGTTCAAACGCGCAAATTCCACCTTAAGTTGATCCTGCTTGGTCTGCAAATCAACCAAAATCTTGCGCTGCTCGTCAATATTAAATTTCTGAATCCGCTGCAATGTCTTGAGAGAATTTTTCATGCTTTCACGTTAAACCTGCGGGACAAACGGCTCTGCCAGAATCTCTGCCAGTTCTTTATACCCCTGCTCCAGCGAAATCTTGTCTTTTTTAGTCTGGGATAAAAAGGCCTCAATCTTGGGATAATAAAAGATGGCTTCGTCCACATCACGGTTTGAGCCTTTTTTATAAGCGCCCAGACGAATCAGCTCAGCCATGTCTTCATAAGCCGAAATATATTTGCGGGCTTTTGCCACAATCGCATATTCCTCCGGCGTATCACAATCCGGCATGGTACGGGAAATCGACCGCAGAATATTAATCGCCGGATAACGGTTGCGCTCGGCAATGGAACGGTCAAGCACAATATGCCCGTCCAAAATCGAACGAACGGCATCGGCAATCGGTTCGTTGTGGTCGTCCCCGTCTACCAAAACCGTAAACAAACCGGTAATCGTCCCGTTGCCCGACCCCGGTCCGGCACGTTCCAACAACCGCGGCAATTCGGCAAAAACGCTCGGCGTATAACCTTTGGAAGCCGGCGGCTCCCCGACCGAAAGCGCAATCTCGCGCTGCGCCATGGCAAAACGGGTAATGGAATCCATCATGCAAAGCACGTCTTTATTTTGATCACGAAAATACTCGGAAACCGCCATCGCCGTATAAGCGGCCTGCCGGCGCATAAGCGGGCTTTCATCAGATGTGGCCAGCACCAGAACGGATTTCGCCAAACCTTCGGGGCCCAAAACGTCTTCCACAAACTCTTTTGCTTCACGCCCGCGCTCGCCGATAAGCCCGATAACCGATATGTCGGAACTGGTATTTTTGGCCATCATCGACATCAAAGTCGACTTTCCGACACCGGAACCGGCAAAAATTCCCATACGCTGCCCTTTGCAAACCGTCAGAAAAGTGTTGACCGCACGCACGCCGAGATCAACCTTGCCCTGTACCCGGTCACGAAAAGCGGCCGGCGGCGGCGAAGCCTTAATATAATAAGGCTTATCCCCTTTCGGCAGCGGGCCCTTGCCGTCAATAGCCTCGCCAAAGGCATTAATGATTCGCCCTAACCACTCCGGATGCGGATAAATCACCGGCGCTGCATTTTCTACTTCCACCCGGCAGCCTGCCCCAATACCGTCCAGAGAACCATACGGCATAAGCAAAAGCTTGTCATTTTTAAAACTCACCAGCTCGCAGGTAACCTTTTCGCCATGGGTGGAAAAAACATTGCAGCGATCGCCGATGGACAGATTCGAGCGGATGCCGCTCACTTCAATAAACAACCCCTGCACGGCGCTGACCTGCCCGAAATAAGTGTCAGTTTCCAGCTTTTGAACCGCATCGCTGATATTTTCATACAATGTCATCAGATAAAAATCCCCTTTTGGAAAAGAATTTTACATATATTTACAGTTTTTTTCAGCAATTCTTCCGTTTTATTCACATAAATCATCACTTATATAATTTTTGTTAATAATTATTAACAGCCCTGATTAAAAAGTTAACAAATAAAAATTTAAGGATTATGATAAGACATAATTTTAATAAAAGGGGCAACACCATGCGAGTATTACTTGTCGAAGACGATTACGCCATCTCCCAAAGCATTGAAACCATGCTCAAAAAAGAAGGCATGATTGTAGATACGACCGATCTGGGCGAAGACGGCCTTGAGATTGGCAAACTTTATGATTACGATATCATTATTCTGGACTTGATGCTTCCCGACATGAACGGTTACGAGGTCTTAAAAAGCCTGCGTGCCGCCAAAGTCAACACACCGGTACTGATTCTGTCCGGCCTTTCGGAACCCGACAAAAAGGTTAAAGGGCTGGGCTACGGCGCCGACGACTATCTGACAAAACCGTTCGACAAAGCCGAACTTCTGGCGCGAATCCAAGCGGTTGTCAGACGCTCGAAAGGGCATTCCAACTCCATTATCCGCACCGGCGAAGTCGAGGTCAATCTGGACACGCAGACTGTTACCGTCGGAACCAAAACGCTTCACCTGACCGGCAAAGAATATGGCATTATGGAATTGCTCTCCCTCAGAAAAGGCTCGACATTGAATAAAGACCAGTTCTTAAACCACCTCTACGGCGGTATTGACGAACCGGAATTAAAAATTATCGACGTCTTTATCTGCAAACTCCGCAAGAAACTGGAAAAAGCTTCCGGCGGCAAGAACTATATTGAAACCGTCTGGGGCCGCGGCTATGTTCTCCGCGATCCGGATGAAAAAAAATAAATTTTTTACAATCAACGGACTTCAAAAAGCCTCTCCTTTCCGGATGAGGCTTTTTTGTTTCAACGATTCTTCCAAATTCAACACTCGAACCTGTCTTTCCGGTTTCTCATCTTCTTCTTTCCCAACTTTGCCTCTCTCCCTTTGCCTTCTCCTTTATCTCTCTGTTCACTTATTCCGCCTTTTTTCACCCGCTTCTTTCACCACCCATTTCTTTGCCATCCCCTCTCTCTTCCCTTTTCTCTTCCACGTTCTCCTGCCTCCCTCATCAACCTTTCTCTCTCCTATCCTCCTCACACCTCGTTCCTTTCTTCACCTCTCCTTACCCTTTCCTTCTCTACCGCCGTCCGTTCATCACCTTTCTCTTTTTTGCACTTCCCATCTCTTCCCCTACCCTTATTCACACCCCGTGCCCTTTTCCTCTTCCATCCCGCTTATCTCACCTTTTGCATCATCCAACACTTCTCCCCCATCCACCTCTTCCCCTTCATCCGCCCTTTTTTAGCCAAATTTCCCCTGCTTTTCCTTATCCCCTAGCCAAAATCCCCATCCTGCTTTTCATTATATATTGACTCTTTCATTTCTTTGTGGTATAGTGACCTTAGTATTAACCATTCTGGGCACTATGCTGTTCAGATAAAGAAAAGAGCAACGCGGTCGGGAGGCCGACAGCCGTCA
>CABUWG010000008.1 GCA_902495305.1 uncultured Pseudomonadota bacterium
CGGCATCTAAATTCGCTTCCTCACTTCGTGTCGGCGCTCATTAAGATGTTACGAAGAGCTGGCAGACAAAAACAACCGGAGCAGCGGTTGTTTTTGCTTAGCGCTCCTCAGCTCCACCAATTTTCATAAAGACCAGAGTCCTTTATCCGGATTTGGTCTTTTTTTAATTTTGAGAAAAAGAACGTTTTATTTTTAACAAAAAAACTCCCCTGACTGCCGGAGCAATCAGGGGGAGCGGGCTTAATCAATCCAATAAATCAATTAAGCGTTTTTCTTCAAAGCTTCGCCGAGAGCTTCACCCAAAGAAGAACCACCGGTGGAATTGTTGGTGTATTCTTCAAGAGCTTTTTTCTCTTCTTCGATTTCCAAAGCTTTTACAGACAAGCCAAGCTTGTTGTTTTTCTTGTCTACAGAAGTAACTTTGGCTTCCAGAACATCACCGGCATTGTAGTTTTCCGGATTCTGGGCAGCTTTGTCTTTAGACAAGTCAGCTTTTTTGATGGTTGCGCTAATGCCGTTCAATTCAACGCTGACGCCTTTGTCATCCGTGCTGACAACAGTTACTTTTACAACATCACCTTTCTTTACTTCATCCAAAGCAGAAGCAAATTCGTTTTCGGTCAGTTGTTTAATACCGAGGCTGATGCGTTCTTTTTCAACATCAACATCAATAATTTTGGCTTGGATATCCTGACCTTTGCTGTAATCTTTAACAGCTTCTTCGCCGGATTTGTCCCAAGAAATGTCAGACAAGTGAATCATGCCGTCGATTTCATCAGACAGACCGACAAACAAACCGAATTCGGTAATGTTTTTGATTTTGCCTTCAATGACGGAACCGACCGGATGCTCTTCAACATAAGCAGCCCAGGGGTTCGGCGTACATTGTTTGATTCCGAGGCTGATGCGGCGTTTGTCGGCATCAACTTCCAAAACCTTAACATCAACTTCCTGAGAAGTAGAAACGATTTTGCCCGGATGAACGTTTTTGCGGGTCCAGCTCATTTCAGAAACGTGAACCAAACCTTCAATACCGTCTTCGAGCTCTACAAATGCACCGTAATCTGTGATGTTGGTGACTTTACCTTTGTAGATTTCGCCAACTTTGAACTTGTCGGCAACAGCAGCCCAAGGATCAGATTCAAGCTGTTTCATACCCAGCGAAATGCGTTGGTTGTCTTCGTTGAATTTGATAACCTGAACTTTAACAGTCTGACCAACAGACAGAACTTCTGCCGGATGGTTGATTCTCTTCCAAGAGATGTCCGTAACGTGCAACAGACCGTCAACGCCGCCGAGGTCAATAAATGCACCGTAGTCGGTAATGTTTTTAACAACACCTTCAAGAACTGAGCCTTCTTTGAGGTCATTAATCAGTTCGGCACGGGCTTCGGCTCTGGTTTCTTCCAGAACAACACGGCGGGATACAACGATATTGCCTCTGACCTTGTCCATTTTCAAAATCTGGAACGGCTGAGAGATGCCCATCAGCGGCGTGATGTCGCGAATCGGGCGGATGTCAATCTGAGATCCCGGCAGGAATGCAATGGCACCGTTCAAATCAACGGTGAAACCGCCTTTAACGCGGCCGAAGATAACGCCGTTAACTCTTTCGCCGGAGTTCAGGCATTTTTCAAGATCGATCCATACTTCTTCACGGCGTGCTTTTTCACGGGAAAGAACAATATTGCCGTCTTTGTCTTCGTATCTGTCAACATAAACTTCGATTTTGTCGCCGACTTTGAGTTCGGGATTTTGACCGAATTCGCGCAGCGGGATACGGCCTTCGGATTTCAATCCGACGTCAACGATTGCAAAATCCGGAGTTAATCTGATGATTGTCCCTTTAACAACCGAACCGGTAATACCGTTATCGCCAAACTGTTCATTCAACAGGGCTTCAAAATTTTCGGTCATTTCAGGAATTTTAATTTCTGTATTTGTCATAAAATATATATATTTCATTAAAATGCCACCCTCAAAAAAACATAGACGAGGCGGACTTGTGCGGGGTTAAAAAAATCCACCGGTTTACCGCACCGTAAACCGATGGCTCTTTTATACACATAATTTATTATTTTTCAAGCGTTTTTTTATTTATTTTGCAGACGGGAACCGATTATTTCTTCGGCGCGGCGCAAAACGTCTTCAATCGAATCATTGCTGGTATCAAGAATTACGGCATCAGCGGCCGGCTTCATCGGGGCAACGGCACGGTTCATGTCTCTCTCGTCGCGCGCTTTGACATCGGCCAGAACCTCATCATAAGTAATGTCCGCCCCTTTGGCCTGAAATTCCTTAAAACGGCGCTCTGCCCTGACTTCCGGCGAAGCCGTTACAAAAAATTTGATGTCGGCCTGCGGGCAGACGACCGTTCCGGTATCGCGTCCGTCATAAATGGCGCCGTTGGCCGGCGTACCGTCTGCAAAGACCGGATTTTTGGAAAAATCCTGCTGCATTTTGAGCAAAGAAGCCCGCACCGACGGATAAGCCGAAACAACAGAGGCATTTTTGCCGCCCAAAGCGGAACGAAAATCAGGATGTTTTGACAGCGCCATCATTTGGGCAAAAGTCAGGTTATCCGCAATTTTAAGGGCTTCGGCCTCGTTGCCCAGATCTTTTCCCTGCAGGGCCATTTCCAATCCGACGGCGCGGTAAACCATGCCGGTGTCAAAATAAGCCAGACCGTATTTTTGTGCCAAAACACTTGATAATGTGCCTTTTCCGGCGGCGGCCGGTCCGTCTACGGTAATAATCATTTCTGCTCCTCATGCCAAATGTCACAAAATCTTAACTTTATTTTTCCAAATATATCGTATATAATAAAATTATAAAGCAAAACTATTACTTATACCAAAAATTAGGTGATGACATGTTCGGGGCAAAATTAAATTTCTGGTTTTTAGCGGCAGCCGCAATGCTTATCTGGCCCTGCGGACATGCTCAGGCCGCAACGGTTTCTTCTCTTTCCAAAGCCCGCGCTTATCAGATGTTTGCTCCGGCAGACACGGTTAACAGCGGACACAACAAAACGGCTACTTCTTACCGCACGAATGAAAACAGAGCAAAATATGCCGCCAAGCAGGCCGCCAAAGAACAGGCCGAAGCACAAGATGCCGAAACAGAAATTGCCATTAATTACAACAGGATTATTGCACAGAAACTTTTGAGCAAAGCCAATGACAACGTTATGGTCGGCGTCCATTCCAAAAGACGCAAAATCTCCGTACCGCTCGGCAAAGACCTGACGATTAAGCTGATTGAGGAAAACAACCAGACCTGTACTTATGAATGCAATGACCAAATCCTGAAATATGAAAGAGGCAGCAAAGAGGGCAACGAGCTTTCAATTGTTTTCAATGCCGAAAATCTCGGGCGCTCGAAACTCTATGTTGACTGTGTGACCAATGTTCCGGGCGAAGGCATCAAGGTTCATTCCAAAGTGTTTAACATCAGCGTGGATTAAAAATTTATGGCAACCAAACCCAGATTATTTATAACACAGGAACTCCGGAAAAATCTGGAGTTCTTTTTGCCCGATGCTCAGGCTCATTATTTATGCCATGTTTTGAGAATGGCTGCTGGCAGTTCTTTTCTGGCATTTGACGGCAAAAACGGCGAGTTTGAATGCGAACTTTCGGTTTGCGGCAAAAAGCAAGCCGCGGCAAAAGTCCTGCACCAGACGCGCAATTTTGAAAAAGCGCCGGATATCCATTTGTTGTTTGCGCCGGTCAAAAAAGACAAGACCGATTTTATTGTTGAAAAATCCACAGAGCTGGGGGTTTCAAAAATCGTACCGGTAATTACCCGTCGCACAATCAGCGAAAAAATCAAGAAAGAACGTTACATTGCCCAAGCCGTTGAAGCTGCCGAACAATGCCGGCGGCTGGATGTGCCGGAAGTGGAAGATGCCCGAAATCTGGAAGCCGTCTTGAAAGAATGGGACGAAAACAGGATATTGTATTACATGGATGAAACGGGACAAGGCCGGCCTGTAGCAGAAGTTTTTGCCGAAGATGCCGGAAAACATCCGGCAGCAGCCGTTCTGGTCGGGCCGGAAGGCGGATTTGACGAAGCAGAGCTTGGCTTTTTGCGCAAACAGAAATATGCCAAAGGCGTGTCGCTCGGAAAAAGGATTTTACGTGCCGAAACCGCGGTTGCCGCGGCGCTTTCCTGCTGGCAGGCAATTTGCGGAGATTGGAAATAAGGAGAAAGAAATGCGGTTTTTGATTGCTGATGACCATGAATTGTTTTTGAAGGGGCTGGAGTTTATTTTGCGGGATTTGTTTCCGAATGACGAATTTGTTTTTGCCCACAGTTATACCGACATTTTCAAAATTATTGAAAAGGAAAAAGACTTTAATCTTGTTCTGACCGATTTGGCCATGCCGGGAGCAGGATGGCTGCAAGGGATTGAGCATATTCACAAAGATCTGCCCGACACTCCGATTATCATCCTTTCGGCCGTGTTTGAAAAAGACATTGTGCAAAAGACCATAGAAATCGGCGCGGCCGGATATATTCCGAAATCGGCACCCAATGCCGTTATTACCAGCGCAGTCAATCTGGTGTTGTCCGGCGGCGTTTATATTCCGCCCGAACTGCTGAGCAGCACTAAAGAATCGGAATTTGACTTATTAAAACAAAGCGAAACGACTTCCGAAAAAGAAAATCCGGCAGAGACTGTTGCCATGTCGCCGCGCCAGATTGACGTTTTGAAGCTCATGGGAAAAGGCATGTCCAACAAACAAATCGCTTATGACCTTGGAATTACCGAAGGAACGGTTAAATTATATGTTACGGCAATATTGAAAATTTTTAACGTATATAACCGGGTTTCGGCCGTTAATGAAGCCCGAAAACGGGGTTTGCTTCAAGATGAGTAACGCATTATTTGATGAAAAAGAGGCCGGACAATACCTGAGTATTTTCGGCGAAGACAAAATGGGCTGTCTGTGGCAGGAGTTTTTGCAGGATACAACCGAAACCCTGCAAACAATTGAAAGCCAAAACAGAGAAGACATCCGCCTGAAATTTCACAGCTGGCGGTCGTCGGCAAAAGTTTTTGGACTAAAAAGCTTTGTTCAACAGTGTGAAAACATTGAAAACATGGCCCTTAATGGCGAAAATATCGAAAATATAAAAAAAACTATAGACAATTGCAAAAAAATTTTCCACAATGCACAAAAAGAAGCAAACCGATTCTTCAAAGGGTGTATTTATGGAAAAAATTCCAACGCAAAATAAAAAGCTGCCCTTATACCTTAAAGAAGTTTACGGATGGATATATGGCAGCAAAAAAATCAGCAATATTTTGGACAACAGTTTTGTGCAAAATGTGCTTTCTTGCGGGTACAGTAAAAAATTAACCAACGCTTTGGTAAAAGAAATTAAACCCGGCGCGAGAGTATTGCAGTTCGGCGCGACTTTTGGTCCCCAAATAGAAGCTGTGGTCGAAAAAATCGGCGATAACGGAACTTATGACATTATCGACGTCAGCAATATGCAGCTGCACCGGATTCGCGAAAAGTACCAGTATATCTTCCCCAATATACGGCTGGCAAACCGCGATGTTTCTCAAGAGCTGAACCTTCGGGACTATGACGTGACAATTTGTTATATGCTCCTGCATGAGGTGCCGCCTCAAACCAAGGCCAAGATTGTGGACAATGCCCTGAAAAGCATTGCTCCGGATGGGAAAGTTATTTTTGTGGATTATCACAGCCCAAAGAAATATCACCCGTTACGATTTGTTGCAAAGGCGTTTAACCGTTTATACCAACCCTTTGCCGAAAAGCTCTGGGAGCGTGAGATTTATGCTTATGCGCCCGAGCGGGAGAAGTACAACTGGCGGAAAGCAACTTATTTTGAACGCATGTATCAAAAAGTGGTTGCGACAAAAAAATATTCCGCTTACTAAGTTTTGCGCTCCTGAAAAGAAAGCATCCAAGCTTTCAAATTTTTTACCAAAAAGAATATCCTCCTTGTCCAAAAGACAGGGAGGATATTTCGCTAATAATTCTTACCGGGTGCGGGTTGTTTCCCTAACGCGGCTGGACGAAGTCCGACCGGCAGCGGAAACACTACTGCTCCGGGAGACATCTGAAGAACGAAGGCTGCTGCGGCCGTTACCGTAAACGTCATCGTAATAACGTTCTTCAGCCTGTTTGCGTGCCTTTTTGTCCTTGACAGCGTTTACGATACCGACAACAGTACCGACTGCGCCACCGACAGAACTACCGACCGTACCGCCAATAACAGCACCGTCGACTGTTCCCTGAATCACACGGCCAACGCCATTGCGAACGGGACCGTAACCATAGCCTATACCATAACGACCGATACCGGCATAGTTGAAATACCCGCCGCCATAAGCGAAACGAAGTCCGCTGGTGCAACGGTATTTCGGCATTTCTCTCACCTGATGGACATATCCGTTATTTTCACAGATATAAAATCCATAATTGGTTGAGAAAAAGTACCCATCCCGATAGAGTTCAACTCCGTACAAAACCTCGTCTGTATAGAACTGGACTCCCATTTGCTCAAACGGCTTGATGTAGATAACATCAAGATGATTTGAGTTTACGGGGCCGTAATAGTACTCGTTGCCGCGGCCTGTCCACTCTGTGATCATGCCGTCAACAACCACTCTTTGTCCCAACATTGAGCTACTTATTGCACTGAGTGCCAAAATAAGTAACATTATAATGCTATTATGTCTCATATTTTTATGTTTTGTGCTTTGGGCGGAAAACTGTTATGTTTTTACGACCCTCAGCGGATTAATAATCGATATATCTATATATTTTAGAATTATATAATAGCATTGATTGTGCTTTTTGTCAAACGAAGACTAAAAAAGCCGCAGAATATCATAAATTTGTTACATTTCTAAAAAAAAAACGCCCCCTAAAAAACTTTCAGGAGGCGTTTTCAGAAAAGCATTTACAGTTTTCAGTTGGCAGCATTTTCCGCTTCGACAACGATTCCCTGAATCAGGACGAATTCCGGCGTTTTGCCTTGGAAACTGTTATATTTCTTCATCAGCTCGACAGCCTGCTTGTCTTCTTTGGCCGGTGCAAAGCGCGGGGATTGTCCGCCGTTCTTTTTCTGAGCCGGTTTGGCCTGCGCCGTTATCTGGGCTTCCTGTTCCTTGGCTTTGTCGACTTTGATTTCTTCCGGCGCTTTCAGGATTTTTTCCAGAATCGACTGCGTTTCTTTGGAGCGGCGGTTGGTATATACAATATTCTGCTTGTTAGCCGGCAAAATCTCGAGAATCTTTTCCAAATTGCCGAGTTGTTTGTTTTTCTTAATCAGATTAATGTCATCGACCACCAGAATTGACACTTTGCCGAAGTCAATTTTTTTATCTTCGGCAAGTTCAACCAGCAGATCCGGCGAGCCGATAATCACATTGGCCTCGTTGTCGATGTCTTCATCCTTGTCTTTAATGGTAGCCTCGTTGATTTCGTGATATTTGTTAAAAATGGCCAAGCGGTCGGAAACAACGACCGACTGCTCGGAATCCGGTGTGATAATCAAAATATTGTCAGCTTTTTTGGTGCTGATAATATCAATCAGCGGAAAGACATAAGACGTTGTTTTGCCGCAGCCCTGCGGTGCGATGGTAAAAACGTCTTTTCTTTGCAAAATGGAAGGGATGACATCGCTTTGCACGGTTGTTGCTTCCTGAATGCCGAATTCATCAATTGCCTGAAGCGTTTTTTCACTTAATCCTAAATCACGAAAATTCATTTTATTTCTTCTTTAAAGTTCTGGTTAATTTTTATTTTTTAGATATTATTTAGTTTATATCGGTTAGTCAACTTCTAAATGCAGGAGAAAAATATGTTAATCAGAAAAGACAACTCCCTCTTACTCATTATTGACGTGCAGGAACGGCTGGCGCCGGCCATGGACAATCCGCGCGAAGTCATTAATAACTGTGCAGCCTTAATCGGCGTTGCCAAACGACTGGAGATTCCGTTCATTATTACAGAGCAATATCCCAAGGGGCTTGGGCAGACGATGGTCGATTTGCGCCAAAAGGCCGGAGAAGATGCCTGCTATTATGAAAAACTGGAGTTTTCCTGTGCCTGCAACAGCGGTATTTTTGAGCAGATTAAAAAATGCGGCAAAAAGCAAATTGTTATTGCCGGCATTGAGACTCATATCTGCGTTTTGCAGACGGCGCTCCATTTACAGGAACTCGGGTATGAGGTTTTTGTTGTCGCCAATGCCTGCTCTTCCCGCAAGCCGATTCAAAACATTATGGCATTGCAACGGCTGATGCGCAACGGCGTGGATGTCGTGACTTCGGAAATGGTCTTTTTTGAATGGCTGGAAAAGGCCGGTTCTGACGTTTTTAAAGAAATCAGCCGCCAATATATTATCTAGACAAACAAAGTCTTTTGTGCTAAATCAGAGGTGTTTAATAATTATTAATAACAAATTAGTATGAACCAGAAAGTAATAAAACTGATTGCACAATTAAAAGATGATGTTTTGAGTGGCAAAAGTCTGGATAAGACCGAACTTTTGGAGTTGTTGACACCTTTTCTGCCGGAAGAACTGCAGTTAATCGGCAAAACGTTTTTGACGGTAAAAAACGGTGCAGAACCTGGTACTTTATTGCCGTTTACAAGAGAAAAATCTCAAAAAATCGTAGAGAGCAGTTCTTTGATTTTAAGTGTGACAGAAGGCTTGTTAAACCCTCAAAAATAAAAATTATGAATGCAAAACAGTTAGAAAAAAAATTGGACGGCCATATTTGGCAGGGCGAAGAGTTTGATCCGGAGCAGATAAAAGTTTTTTTATGCGGAATCAGCATAGAAGAACGGCAGGAGCTAAAAAGTTTTGTAAACATCCAAAACGATTTGGCGCATGATTATGCCTGTCATCCGATAACGCAAAAACGCGGAGAAGACGCCATAAACCGTTGTTGTCAGCTGGAAGCGGTATTTTCCGGTACATTGGACTCAAACCGATAATAAAAAAAGAACTGTGCTTTGAAAGGCAACAGTTCTTTTTTTTATCGATTATTACGGTTGCTTTTATTTATCTTCTTTAACCTGGCCAATTTCATCAAAGACCAAAGTTTTGCCGTCAGACGTTTTGATTGCCAGCTTTTTGCCATTCAGCTTATAGCTTTCAACCATGCTGAGAGCCTTAAGATAGTTCTGTTCTGCTTCCATCAGTTCTTTCGGGCCGGCCATCATGGTTGAACCGGCTGCGCCCAGCTTTAATTTGTCGCCTTCAACGGTATAATTTCCAAAATAGCGGTTAACCGCGGCTTTTCCAAAGAAGCGGGGCTCATTTGCGGCAAAGCCCAAAGTGATTTCGACGCCCGGGTTGGCATCAGCCAATTTGTATTCTTTGCCGGCAAAAGTTTCGGCAGGTTTTTTGTTGCAGGCCGTTATCATAAACATTGCTCCCAAAACGAGGCTTAAAAGTTTTTTCATATTATTTCTCCTTTAGTTGTTAATATAGGAAAGAATCGCAAAAAGTCAAAACAAACTATGACTTTTTGAGTTTTTCACGCTCTTCCAATTGTTTTTTGCGCTTTTCCAAATTTTTCTGCAGGGCTTTTGCTTCACGCTCAAAGCGTTGATCTTTGCGGGTTTTGGCAGGTTTATTGGTTTTGCTCTCAGTATTTTCCGACATGTTTTTTGCCCTTCATAAAAAAAATTATGCATTTAGCATAATTCATACTTGATTTTATTTAAATGTTTATGTATGTTTCATTCACAGCATAACTTATGCCGCTATAGCTCAGTGGTAGAGCACACCCTTGGTAAGGGTGGGGTCGTAAGTCCGATTCTTACTAGCGGCACCATTTTTAAGACTTCCGCATTTATTGCGGATTTTTTGTTTTAAAACAAGCACTTATCTAGTCCGATTTCTCCTTTTCTCAAACTAGCATTATTTGACTAATCTATCGGACTTTTAGTTTCAAAGAAAAGTTTAACAAACATTATGGGCGATAAAAAATCTTATTTTCCTTGATTTTGGTTGTTTTTCATTATCACCTGATTGGCTTTATAATAATTTTTTATAGAAGAAATAACACCGGAAAAATCAGATGACAGTTTATCTTTTGTTAAGAAACTGTCTAAGTTTTTATCTCCGATCATATTATGGTCGTCAAATTCCAAAATTTCAGAACATATCCGGCTGACAATACGTTCTTTTGCCTGATGAGAAATATTGTTTTTATTGAAAACTGCATTTTATCCAATGCTCTGCCTTTGTTAAGCGAAACAGCTCCGGCACAGGTAAAAAAAGAATATCGTTTTGCCTCTTTTGACTTGAAGCTTTTGAAGCCGAATCCGGAAATTTATGAAGAAGTCCGCCGACGGCTGGGATGTCAATTTGACGAGATGATTTTTATTGACGACAAAGAGAAGAATGTACAATCCGCAGCCAAATTGGGGATTCACGGCATTGTCTTTGATAAAAGCACTATCAGAACTCAATGCGAAGCGATAGTAAAGACTTCTGGCACCAGAGGAATACAGCTCGGACGGAACCGTTCAGACGGCAGATAGGGATAACGACAGATATATAACATAAAAAAAAAATACTTCTTTTTTACAAAGAAGTATTTTTTTGAGCGTTCTTATTTCTTTTTAGTCAATAAACTAAAAGAGCTAATCAGCATTAAACCAATCACCAGCAAGACAGGCCGGCTGAATGACCACTCTTCTGCCATATACGCAAGCGTTGCAACCATTGCTGCCAATATAATCAGAAAAGAAATAATAAAAAGATGGTACGATTATAAATGAAAAACAAAAAAAATCAATGAAAAACAAGCCGGTTACCAGTCCCATTGATAGCGTTTGAGGTCAACGCGTCCGTAATCATTCAAAAATACGCCTTCTTCAGCCAGCAGATATCTTTGCTCATCCCAGCCGGGGACCAGACGTCCGCAATGGTTGACAATACGGTGACAAGGATAAGCGCCGTAATATTCCGAACAGCTCAGAACCTTTCCGACCAAACGTGAATTTTTGCTGCGGCCGATCAAACGGGCAATCTGGCCGTAAGTCGCAACTTTTCCTTCCGGCACTTCTTCCACGACGGATAAAATTTCATAGGCCAGATATTCATCCAGAACCCGTTTCATGACTATTTTCCTCAAAAAAAATATTGCCGGTTCAAACTCCGGCAATAATATTTTACTTCTTCAGTTCGTTTCCGTTAAAATAGTTAATTCCCATAGCGGTTTTGACTTCCTGAAGGGTTTGAGCCGCGACTTCTTTGGCTTTTTGGCTGCCGCGCTCCAAGGTATCGAAAATATACCCCAAGTCTTGCGCCAAAACCTCACGTCTTTCGCGAATGGGTTTGAGTTCATTTTGCAAAATTTCATTCAAAAACTTCTTAACCGTCCCGTCACCCAGACCGCCTCTCTGATAGTGAGCTTTCAGCTCCCGCAGGTTGGGATAAGCCGGCAGGAAAGCGGCAAAATGCTCATCTTTGCAAAAAGCGTCCAGATAGATAAAGACCGGATTGTTCTCGGTATGACCGGGGTCTTCTACCCGCAAATGGGTCGGGTCGGTAAACATGCTCTGGACTTTTTTCCTGATGTCATTAGAAGAATCGGCAAGATAAATGCAGTTTCCCAGAGACTTGCTCATTTTAGCGGCGCCGTCCAGCCCCGGCAGACGGGAGCACATGCTGTTTTCCGGCAAGATGGCTTCCGGCTCGACCAAAACTTCTTTATAAGCCAAATTAAACGAGCGGACAATTTCTCTTGTTTGTTCAATCATCGGCAGCTGGTCTTCCCCGACCGGCACCAGATTGGCCTTAAATGCCGTGATATCGGCAGCCTGACTTATCGGATAGGTTAAAAATCCGACCGGAATGCTTTGCTTGAAGCCGCGCAACTGGATTTCATTTTTGACGGTCGGGTTGCGTTGCAGGCGGGAAACCGTGACCAGATTCATGTAATAAAAAGACAGTTCGCAAAGCTCGGGAATCTGAGACTGGATAAAAATTGTCACCTTTTCGGGATCCAGCCCGCAGGCAAGATAATCCAAAGCCACTTCGGAAATGTTATCTCTGACTTTGGCGATATTGCCGGCATTATCGGTCAAAGCCTGCGCATCGGCAATCATGACATACATATTTTTGTAATTGCCGCTGTTTTGCATTTCGACACGGCGTTTTAAAGATCCGACATAATGCCCCAAGTGCAATCTTCCGGTCGGACGATCCCCAGTTAAAACAACATCCATTTTTTTATCCTTTTTTGTTTTTTTCTGACATAGCACAGCGCACTATTCTTGTCAAGATTCGGGCAGATTATCTTTTTTACAGCTGATAATCATAAAATGACGGATTTTTATTGACGGTATAAATTTTTTCCGGATTGGGGCGGGCGTAATATATATAAATAATGTTACTATGCATATCTTTTTTCCACGCATCAAACCTGCTGATGGTCTGGGCGCGCAGGTTATCTTTGAAGACCTGACGCAACGTATTGTCCAAATTCATGGCAAAATCATCGCCGAAATTTGGTGACGTTATGGCATTCAGCAGCAAAATTCCGCCGTCCTTGAGATTGTTTTTTGCACGCTCAAAATATTCTTTCGTCACAAGTTCCATCGGAATATACTGGCGGGAGGAATAAGTATCCAGCACAATCACGTCATATTTCTTTTTGCTTTCTTTAAAAAACTGGTTGGCATCCTGAACCACAAATTGTTTATTTTCACCCAGTTTTTTCTTCAAAAAATTCTCTTCGGTAATCCGTTTTAAGTGTTTGTCGACGTCAACATAAACATAATTATTGCGCGAATCGTCCAAGCCGATTGTAAAACCGCCGGCGCCGACGACCAAAATATCTTTGGTTTTGTCTTTGGGAATCGTGTTGATGAAATTGTCATTGATAAAGTTGACATAAGGGAAATTCAGTTCGTGTTTGTCTGAAATTTTAGAAGACAGCGAACCGTTGACAACCAGCAGGCGCGAGGCACTTCTGTCGGTATTATAGACGCTGATTGTGGACACGGCATTGTTTTCAATAATCCCGTAATTTTCTTGCAAAAGTTTGTCCTGATTGAACAAAACAGCCGCCAGCAGAATGGTTAACATTGCCGGATAATTGCGGCAGCGGGACAACAAGAACGCCGTTGCCAGAGAAACGACCACAACAACAACTATCGTATGGTTAACGCCGATAAACGGCATGATAATCAGGGTGGTTATCAGAGAGCCCAAAACCGAACCGACGGTATCCACCGCCATTATCTTTCCGGTATAATTAGGATCGCGGTAATGCAGATAGCGGCTCAGCATGGCCGTGATTTTGCCAAACAAATACGGTCCGTAAGACAGAAAGAGCAAAGAATAAAGCACAGTCTGGACAAGATTGGAGGTAATGCCGGCCTGATTGAACGCCATAAAATAGATATCAATCAAAATATAAGACGAAGCCAGCACAACCAACAAAGCAATAATCAAAAAGCCGTCAGCCGCCTGCCGGCGCAAACTGAAGCGCCGGACGTTTTCAACAGAACCTTTGTAGTATCCCCAGGACATAAAGGCCAGAAACGCTCCCATGACAATTGAAACGGTAATGGTCGTGGTGCCGACAAAACTGCTCAACTGACGCAGGACAATCAGCTCCAAAGACAAGCTGGCATAACCGCCGACAAAAATTGCCAGCAATAACATAAAAACCGCTCTTTTGTTGATTAATTTTTGCATTGCTTCTCTCTCTAACATACTCTGGCAACCGTCAGCGCATCGACTGAGGCCGCACCGGCTTTTTGCAAAACAAGCGCGCATTCCTTTAAGGTTGAGCCGGTCGTCATGACATCATCAATCAAGACAATCCGCCGGCCGGAAATTTGTTCCGGATGTCTGACGCGAAAAGCCCCTTTGACGTTTTGAATCCGCTCGTGTCCCGAAAATTCTACCTGCGGGCGCGTTTTCTTATGGCGGATCACGGAGCCGTAGTCTACCGGAATCATCACGAGTTTTTCCAGTTCTCCGGCCAGCAAAGCCGACTGATTATACCGGCGTTTGATTAATCGGGTATAATGCAGCGGAACCGGAAGCAGCAAATCTGCGCCCTCTGCCCAGATATCGCGTCCGGCCTGATATAAAAAGCGGGCCAGAACGCCGGCATTTTCCGTCTTGTCCAAAAACTTGAGCCCCAGCACCAGATTTTTGGAAGTATCATCATAATGAAAAGCCGAACGGCACATCCGAAACGGATAATTGCCGCCTTTCAGACAAGACGGGCATAAAAGCTTTTCATCCGAAGGCGCTTCCGGAAAAGGCCGGCCGCAAGACGGGCAATATGGACGGGAAATGAAGTTTATTTCATTAAAACATTCCGGACAAAGCCCCTCTTCTTCATGTAATATCTTGCCGCATAAGATACAACGCGGCGGCAGGACGGAATTTAAGATTTTTTGCAAAAGCTTCATTTTTTCAGACCGCAGGTGCCGCCAGTTCCTGCAATTTTTCGTGAATTGCGTTAATATTGTTCACAACCGTAATACCGGCCGCATTCATGGCGTCTTTTTTGTCTTGTACGGAAATTCTGCCTTTGGTGATAATATCGCCGGCATAGCCCATTTTGTGCCCAAAAGGAATCGCCTCGCCGGCAACAAAACCGATAATCGGCTTTTTGTGGGTTAACGAGCGGTAATACTCGGCGGCGTTTTCTTCAAAAGTTCCGCCCAAGGCGCCAATCATCACAACGGCATCGGTGTTGTCGTCTTTCATAAAACGTTCCAGCACGTCAACAAAATCCATGCCGAAAATCATGTCATCGCCCAATCCGATAACCGTTGATTGTCCCATGCCGGCGCGTTTGGTTTCCACCACCGCCTCATAGGTCAGCGTTGACGAGCGTGACACAATGCCGATACGGCCGGGGGTATGGATATTCTCCGGAAAAATTCCAAGTCTGGCCGCGCCGGGGGTGATAATTCCCGGCGTGTTAGGACCGATTAATTTGGTTTGGCTGCCTTTTAAGATATTTTTTATTTCTATCATATCGCGAATCGGTACGCCGTCAGCAATACAGACCACCAGTTCCAAACCGGCTTCGGCGGCCTCTCTGACAGCCTCTTTGACCGAACGGGCCGGTACATACATCACGCTTGAGTTGACGCCGGTTTCGGCTACGGCTTCTTTAACCGTATTAAAAACCGGAAGCCCCAAATGCATATTGCCGCCTTTCCCCGGCGTTACACCGGCGACGACGTTGGTACCGTAATCCAATGAACGGCGGATGTGGAACGTGGCCTGAGTACCGGTGATACCCTGACAGAGAACACGGGAATTTTTATCTACCAGAATTGACATTTAATCACTCTCCTCCACGGCCTTTATCAGCGTATCCACGGCTTCCTGCATATCATTGGCAATCACCAGCGGCAGTTTGGAATGCTCCAGAATCTCCTTGGCTTCGTCTTTGTTGGTTCCTTCAAAACGGACGACCAGCGGTACGTTCAGCCCCACTTCATACGCTGCCGAAATAATACCCTCTGCAATCAGGTTACACCGCAAAAAACCGCCGAGAATGTTAATCAAAATGCCTTCCACCCGCGGATTGGTCATAATAATCTTAATTCCCGAGGCAATCTTTTCTTTGTCGACACCGCCTTTGACGTTTAAGAAACAGGCCGTACCGACGCCTTTGGAACGCAGCAGATCCATTGCCGCCAGCGCAATGCCGTCACCGTTGACAATGCAGCCGATATTGCCGTCAAACTCACTATAATTAAAACCGTATTTATTGGCCTGAATCTCGTAGTCGTCTTCTTCATATTCGTCTTCCAGACGACGGATTTCCGGATGGCGGTAGAGTGCGTTTTTATCAAAAGACATTTTGGCGTCGAGCGCAATCAGTCCGCCGTTCCGCATGACACCGACCGGCGTGACCTCAATCATCGTCGCGTCATAGTCCTTAAAGGCTTTGTGCATTCCGTTGATAAAAGTTTCCAGACTGCGGGCGCTGCGCGGTTTGAGCTTCAAAAAATCCATAACGTCCCGAATTTGTGCCGGTGAAGCGCCTTTGTCCAAATCCAATTGAATTTTTAAGATTTTTTCCGGATGTTCCAAGGCAACGCCTGTAATATTTTCGGTGCTGACTTCGGCAATCAGCAGGGTAACCGCCGGAATCATCCGGTCAATGACCAGTCCGGCATAAAAAATGCGGCTAACTTTGCAAAAGGCCTCGACATAAAGGCGGCTGACAAGTTTGCCTTTAGGGCCGGTCTGCTCGGTTACCAGCGTTGAGCCCAGCATTTTTTCTGCTTCACGGGCAATTTCGCGACGGTGTTTGACCAAACGGATACCCCCGCCTTTTCCGGCTTCCTTTTCCAGAAAATGTCCGCGATTGCGGGCGCCGGACTGAATTTGGGATTTGAGCATCCAAGGCCCGCGAAAAGAAACTCTGGCCGCCACGCTTTTGGCTTCCGCCGGCGTGTAGGCAACACCGCCTTTGGGGATATTAATCCCGTACTGGCTTAAGATTTTTTTGGCCTGATACTCGTGAATGTTCATGCTTGTTCCTTATAACGCCGAAGCATAATAGCGAATTTTTTCCGTCATTGCTGCCAGACCGTTGCGCCGGCTCGGGCTTAAATGATCTTGTAATCCCAGTTTAGCAAAAATATTTTCAACTGCAATTTCTTTAATCTCCTGCGGCGTTTTATGTGCAAAAATCATTAAAATAATTGCCACTATGCCGCGCACGATTGCGGCATCGCTGTCCCCCTGAAAATCGAGATATTTCTGACCGTCTTCCATCGTCACGGTCGGAATCAGCCAAACTTGCGACTGACAGCCGTGAACTTTCCAGTCGTCCGTTTTCAGATTTTCCGGCAGAGCGTCCATCCTTGCGCCGAGATCTATAATATAACGGTATTTGTCTTCCCAGTCATCCAACAGGTCAAAATTTTCAATCAATTCATCTATGGTCATGCTTTTTCTCTTTATATTTTTCGGCGGCTTTTACAAATCCGGCAAACAAGGCAGCCGCAGCCTTGTCCGTCTTGTACAAATATTCCGGATGCCACTGCACGCCCAGAACAAACCGGTCCCCCGAATGCTCGACGGCTTCGGCAACGTTATCAGCCGAGACGGCGACAATCCTCAGCCCTTCCATTGCAGACGAATCGTTTATGACGCCTTCGCCGTGGACAGAGTTGACCTGCAGCGTTTCGGCACCGGCCATTCGCCGCAGGAGGCTGTCCGGTTCCAGCTGTACGTCATGGGCAATTTTGTCTTTTGGTTCTTTATGCGGCAGCGGGCAGGCAAGCTCATCTTTCAGGCTGACATACATTTTTGCGCCCGCCATGCCGGCAAGCATTTGAAAACCGGCGCAGATACCAAAGACCGGCGTCTGATTTTCATTGGCATAATCAATGGCATAAATATAAGCAAGCGAGCGCGGGCTCAATTCATGTTCCGGCGGCAGGCGCTGAGGCTCCTTATAAAATTCTGCCGGAGAATCGAAACAGCCGCCGGGGAGCAAAAAGGCATCCGGCTGCGCATTTTCCAGCTGGGAATCGACATCGTCATAATGGATAAAAGTCAAATCCGCCCCGGCGGCAAGCAATGCCTCGACATAATTCTTATCAATGGCATAATCGCCTTTTTCCAGCCCGAGAATAACCGCCACCAGCGGCTTGCTCTTATCCCGCCGGCTTTGCGGCAGGCGAATACCGAACGGCTCTCCTTCCGTCAGCGCGGCTTGAACTTTTTGCGGAGAGAGAAGATAATAGACGCTGTCGTCCTTCGGGCTTTCAAGATACAAAACTTTTTCTGCCATTGCCTGCTCCTAAAACATTTCAAACATCATTTTGGCGTCATCACTCATCCGCTCAAACGTCCAAGCAGGTTCCCACACCAGTTTGACTTCCACGCAGCCGACGCCTTTGACCGCGGCCACGGCCTCGGCGGCCTGACCGGGCAAAATGCCGGCAACAGGACAGGTCGGCGCCGTTACGGTCATGTCAATAAAAACATCGCCATTGTCTTTTATTTCAATATTATAAATCAGTCCCATATCCCAGACGTTTATCATAATTTCGGGGTCCGAGACGGTTTTCAAAGCCTCAATCACGGCTTCGCGCGCGGCGACTTGTTCACCGGACGGCAGCGGTTTTCCGGCTTTGGCAACATAATCCAGCAGCTTCATCTGTTCAGACATTGCGGCCAGAAGCTGTTTTTCGTTTTCTTCTTCATTCAGGGTATTTTCGTTATTTTCAGACATGCCTGTTCCTTTTCTAAACCTGCTTACTTTATAAGCCAAGTTTATGAATAAAACAAGCCGGAGCGCAAAAATTATTCACGTTAAAAGAAAGTTTTTGCCTTTTGCAACGCCGCAATAAAAACATCAATATCTTCACGGGCGGAATACATGCCGAGCGAAGCGCGGGCTAATGACGTGTAGCCCATTCTTTCAACCAGCGGCTGGGCACAATGATGGCCGGTGCGGACAGACACGCCCTCTTTATCCAGTATGAAGGCAATATCCTGCGGATGAATCCCGTCCAGAACAAAAGAAAAAACGCCGCCTTTGCCCTGAGCCGTGCCGATTTCCTTAAATCCTTCAACTTCCGGAAAACGTTGACGGGCATAATTTGTCAGTTCCGCCTCGTGAGCAGCAATGTTTTCCATGCCCTGCTCCTGCATATACTGCAATGCCCGCCCCAATCCGATAGCTTGCACCATGGCCGGCGTTCCGGCCTCAAAACGGGCGGGAACTTCATCAAAAGTGGTTTTTTCATAGGTTACTTTTTCCACCATATCGCCGCCAAACTGATAAGGCGGCAGGGAATCGAGCAGCTTATACTTGCCGTACAATACGCCAATACCGCTGGGACCGTAGGTTTTGTGACCGGAAAAAGCCAGAAAATCGCAGTCTATTTGTTGTACGTCCAAGGCATGATGAACCGCAGACTGGCAGGCATCAACCAAAAACAACGCGCCGGCCTTATGCGCCTGCTCCGCCATTTTTTGTACCGGAAAAACCGTGCCCAAGACGTTTGACATTGCAGTCACGGCAACCATTTTGGTTTTCGGGCCGAGCAGTTTTAAATATTCTTCTTCCAGATAACTGCCGTCATCGGCGATTTTAAAGACTTTTAACGCAGCACCGGTTTCCGCAGCAATAACCTGCCATGGAATCAGATTGGCATGGTGTTCGGCCTGAGAGATTAAGACCTCATCTCCCGGCTTGAGGAATTTCCTCCCCCAGCAGGCGGCCACCAGATTGATTGATTCCGTGGCGTTGCGGGTGAAAATAATTTCGCGTTCGCTGGCGGCATTAATAAAATGCTGCACGATTTTGCGGGCGTTTTCGTATTCCAGCGTCATGTGTTCGGAAAGATAATAGGCGCCGCGATGCACGTTGGCATAACAGGAGGAATACAGACGGTACATGGTATCAATCACGCATTGCGGTTTTTGCGCCGAAGCCGCAGAATCGAGAAAAGTATTCGGTTTGCCGTTGATTTTTTGTGACAATACCGGAAAATCCTGACGGATTTTATACACATCATACATTGTTGTTTCCTTATCTCTAATATTCACTTTTTATGTTTTTTCTTTTTTTATTTTCTGCTTTTGGGTTCTTCATCTTTTGTCATTCTGAACGCAGTGAAGAATCCAGTTTAATTATACAGCTGATTTGTCTGACTGGATCCTTCGCTTCGCTCAGGATGACGAAGAAAGGACTCAGGATGACGAAAAAAAATCTCAGGTTGACAAAGAAAGAGGTTCTGGATGACATAAAAGAAGCCTTATATGGTAATAAACTAAAAAGCTTTCACCAACTCTTCATATAAATCAATCCAATTTGGATTTTGTTGTTCAATCAATTCTATTTTTCTTTTTCTCAACCAACCTTTTAATTCTTTTTCTCGGACAATTGCTGTTTGTATCTCATTATATGTTTCATAGTACACTAATCTATTTATTTTATATTTTTTAGAAAAGCCTTCAATTAAACCATTTTTATGTTCAAATATCCTGCGTATTATATTATTAGTTACACCAATATAAAGCGTACCATTTCTTTGGCTAGCTAATATATAAACTTAAGCATTCATAATTTTATAACTGTGATTTCAGCCAGTTGCGGACGGGTTCCGAATCGATTTTTATCAGAACGTCATCCAAGAAGGCTTCAACCAATATCCGGCGCGCTTCATCTTCATCTATACCGCGGGAACGCATGTAAAAAAGCTGTTCTTCGTCAAGTTCTCCACTGGCCGCGCCATGCGAGCATTTGACATCGTCGGCGAAAATCTCCAGCTCCGGTTTGCAATCAATCTCGGCGGTATCCGACAACAAAAGCGCTTTATGCAACTGCCGCCCTTCAGTATGAATTGCGTTCGGTGCAATATGGATTTTGCCCTGAAACACGCCTTTGGCCTCTCCGTCGACAACGCCTTTAACCAATTGCTCGGAACACGTTTCCGGCGACAAGTGTTCAATAACCGTTGTCGTATCCAACGTCGCCCAGCCCGACATTTTGTAAGCCGCATCGACGCGGGCTTCGGCGCCTTTGTCCTGCAGTTTGACCCGCACTTCGTTCCGCCCCATATCTGCCCCTTTTTGCAGGCAGAAATTCTGATAACGGCCGCCGGCTTTGACCTGAACCGCGCTCAGGGAAACATGGGCGGCTTTATAAGCATCGTCCTGACATTTATAATGTTTCAAAACGGCATTTTTGCCTACCATGATCTCGTTGACAACATTGGCAAAATAGCGCGATTTTTCAATGCCGTCATAATGGAAATATTCGATAATTTCAGCTTCGGCACCGCTTTCCATTATCACCAGATTGCGCAGATTATAAAACAAATTCCGTCCACCGGCGCAGGTATGGCAGATAATAACCAGCGGCTTGTCCAATTTAACGCCGCGGGCAATGTTGATAAAAACGCCGTTTTCAAGGTAAGCGGTATTTAGCGCGGCAAAAGGCGCTGTTTCAATATCCGCAATTTTGCCAAGATAACGGCGGCAGTCTTCATTGTCAGCAATGGCTTTATCCAACGGCAACACCGTAACACCTTCCGGAAAATGATTGTGCTCCGGATGCCAAAAACCGTTTTCAAAATGAATTTGATACGCGTCGAGTTGGATATTCCGCCGACAGCCGCAATCTTCGTCACAATGGCCGCCGCAACCGCAAGAGCAGGAATGCTGAGCAGGCGCTTCCGGCAAAACAAAGTCGTCCGCCGTTAAAAGGCGGGGTTTGGTATATTTCCAATCTTCCACTTTTGCACCGGGGACGCCAAGACGCGTAAAAACATCGGCTCCTTTTTCCCGCAGGGCGCAAAGCCACGGAATATTCTCACCCCAAAGTGTGGTATTTTGCAGCAAACCGGCCATTATTTTTCTCTCACAAAATCAGCGTAGCCTTTTTCTTCCAGCTCCAGCGCCAAATTCTTGTCGCCTGATTTGACAATATGCCCATCGGCAAAAATATGAACATAATCCGGCACAATATAGTTCAGCAGGCGCTGATAGTGGGTGATGACCAGCATGGAACGCTTGCCGTCCCGCAACGCATTAACGCCGCCGGCAACAACTTTCAGGGCATCAATATCCAAGCCGGAATCCGCTTCGTCAAGGATTGAGAGTTCAGGCTTTAAAATTGACATTTGCAGTGTTTCCAGCCTTTTTTTCTCGCCGCCGGAAAAACCGACGTTGACCGGACGTTTAATCATCTCGTTATCAATGCCAAGTTTTCGCCCCTCTTCTCTGACCAGCTTCAAAAATTCAAAAGTATCCATTTCCGGCAGGTTTTGATGTTTGCGGACAGCATTGACGGCGTGCTTCAAAAAGGTGGCTGTCGGGACGCCGGGGATCTCTACCGGATATTGCATACATAAAAAGATGCCTTCGCGAGCCCGTTCCTCCGTCGACATGGCCATCAGGTCTTTGCCCTTAAAACGAATCGTACCCGAGGTGATTTCGTACCCCGGTTTGCCGGTCAGGACATAAGACAGGGTTGATTTTCCGGCGCCGTTCGGCCCCATCACGGCATGGACTTCGCCCTCGTTTATGGTCAGGTTAAAGCCTTTAATAATTTCTTTATCGCCGACGCGGGCGTGCAAATCTTCAATTTCCAAAAGCGGCTTCATATTTTTCTCTCAAATTCAATTTTGTAACTTTAGTTGTATATATAGATTATTTTTTCAGATTTTCCAAGTAATCTTTAAACGGGCGAGTTCCCTGTTGTCGGTTTGCGAACGGATGCTGTGCAGAGAAATTAAATCATTCAGTTCGGTTTGCACAATCACTTTTTCGCCCAGACGGCATTCTTTTTTGAAAGAGACCTCGATTTCTGCCGGCGTATGCGCCGTGCGAAATTCCGTGCCGACGGCTTCGGCCGCCCACAAAGGATAAACGGCATTGTTCACATGGTTATTAAAATCAATATCATCAAAGCGGACGTTAAAATCCATTTGGCAATCGGTTCTGGCAACGTCGGCAATTTTCGGGAAATCGGTTTCGACCGAGCGTTCGGCAATCACCTGATACTCCGGCAGATTGTCACGCAGGCCGACCGGCCGTTTTTTATGAAAATCAATCAGAATCCACTGGCTTGAGGCTCTGATGATATTTTTGCCGCGCTCATCAAGAACCGCAAAATCACGCACGGCACCCAGTTTTTTTTCAACGGCCGGCCAGGTTTGAACAATGATTTTCTCATGCAGTTTCGGCAGGCGGTCTATTTGGATATGATAATTTGCCCCCACCCAGGCAAGCCCGCGCGCCAGACAAAAATCCAACCCCAACCCCATGGCGGCGGCATGGTTATCTGCCATATCCTGAAAAATGTTCATCATTGTCACAAGGCGCAGAGCACCGTTTTTATCGCATTCATAACTGCGAATCAGATATTCTTTTTCGAGCTTTTTTAACATCACAAACTCCGTTTAACCGCTGATGCCGAATCGCCTTGAATTTGCGGCGGCACCGTTTCCGGCTGATTGTCCGTTTTAAGAATCCCAGTCCCGACGTGGGCTTTTGCAGGGCCTCCGTTATTTTTTGTTTGGGGTTATCATAGCTGATGACCAGCCATTTAGCAACGCCGTCACTGATTTTTACACATTCGCGCCCGATGAATTTGAAGATCTGGCCGTTTAACGGCGTCGGATTTATCAGCTTTATCCCGAGCAGGGGCGCAAGCTCACGAAAATAATCCGTGACATAAGCCGGACAATGGGTCGGAATCAGCAGCGGGTTTTGCAATATATTATTCATCTTTTCAATATCGCCGAGAAAACCATGACCGTACCCTTGCAAAACCGGCTCTTCATTCACACTGACAAACTTAACGCCGTGCAGATTTAACTGGCCGCGCAACGGATTGAAGAATGTTTTGGCGGTGATGACGGCATAGCTGTCTTTACGGCGGAGCGCAAACTCACGGCCGATATGATTATAAGTTCCGATTACGACATAATTGTCGTCCAGTCCCTCAAGCCCGAAGTCAGGATGATAAATGACTTTAATCCGTCCTTTTGCCAAGGCCTTAAAATCCAGTCCGTAATCAATCATCAAATTCAGATAAACATAAAAATCACGCGTGCCGTAGAAAACAACATTTTTCTGCAGTTTGAGCGCGGTCAAAAAGGCAATGACGTACATTTCCGGATGTGTCGGATAGACCGGAATAAAAATCTTGGATTTGCCGCTTTTTTCAATCAGCTTTACCATTTTTTTGAAGGTATCGCTTTCCTTCGGCGCAAAGCCTTCATCCATCAGACGGCAGCAATCGGCAACCATAACATCAATCTGTCCTGACAGCTCCCGCAATCTTGAAAAATCCGTCGGCCGGCGGAAATAAGTGCTGTTATCAGCCTTAAAGTCGCCGGTATGATAAACAGTTCCGTTAGAAGATTTTATGACAAAGCCCAGAGAATCGAAACAGGTATGCGACGCGGCAACGGCTTCTACCGTCATGCTTCCGACCGTAATGACGTCACGCGGGCAAACCTCAACAATCAACGGATAATCCTGCCGCGGAACGGCAAACTCTTTTAGCAAGTCGTCAAATATCATTCTGGTATAACGGCTCATATAAATCGGGGGAAATTTGTAACCCAGTTTCAGGTAATGCACCAAGCCGTTCAGGTGGTCAGGATGAGAATGCGTAATAAAAACGGCAGAAGCCGCCCAAGGCGACGGCAGCAGAAAACGGCGGATATCGGGAACGGCAGCATCTGCTCCGGCCACGCCGAGCGCGGCGTAGTTGTCATATTTTCCGACGTCTATGATGATTGTGGTATATTGCAAACCGGACGCAGAACGGGTGCAGTCGGTATAGCTGTAACAATGGCCGCTGATCTGGTCAACATTATTGCCGCCAAGAGGCTGCCAATACAGCCCTATATCCGTACACCCGTCCACAATCCTTAATTTCTACCTAATATTGTCTGCTTTGACGATATTCCTCAAGCTTGGCTTCGCGCCAGGCTCTGGAATCGGCAATCAGACGAGCTTCCCTTTCGGCATTGGCCGGAACTGTACGCAGCGAAGCCGTTTGTTTCCGAACCACGTTTTTGATTTTTTTGTCAGCCGGCGCAGCCGCAGAAGCCAATTTCTTCAGCTCCATGGTATTGTGCGCCTGTTTGACTTTTTCATAAGCCGACACCAGTTTGTTTTTGTAACGCTGTGCCTTGCTCGGAACGCTGGAATGATAAGCCATGGCGGCTTTTATCCAGTCATTGTCACGATTTTCATAAAGGTTCTTCAAAAACTTGGCGGCATATTCGGCGTTTTTATACGGATCAAATGCCTCATCCAGATTTTTGAAGGCATCGGGATGATAAGCCAGATTGATTTGCATACAGCCGACGTCTATGCTTCTGACACCTTGTGCCTGCAGTTTTTTAACAGCGCGGACGGCTTCGGCTTTGGTTTTATAAAAAGTACCTTTGCCCTGTGAATTTACTGTCCAGGGCCAAGCCAGACTCTGCTGCATTTCTTTGTTCCAACGACCGGTTTCAACACTGGAAATGGTGGTCAGCAGATGTTCTTTGATTTGATATTTGTCTTCTAATTTTGTGGTGGCATTCAAACAGGCAACGGCATCGCCGGCAACAGCATTTTCAGCGGCTTTTGCCTGTACAGGCTGAATCAACATCAGCACAATTAAAAAAAACATTAAAAATTTTGACACGCTCAAACGTATCCCTCTTCTCCCTCAAAACGCCACAAATATCCCTCGTCTGCAAAAACAGCCAATTTCAATTTGCTAACGGCACGATGCAAAAATGACTATTAATTTTGAGGTTGGTTAATATATAAGTAAAACTCCCATTTGTTTTCAACCGCACTGCCAGACATAAAAAAGGCAATCTGCAGCATACAAAATAAAGCAACTTAACGCCTATCATATAAACAAGATAAGCTCAAAAACAAGGGTGGTTATAGCATTATTATTTTTGAGAGTCTAGCAAAAATTTTCCCAAAGAGATCAGGGACTCGCAGACGTCTTTGCTAACCTTTTGAAAATCGTCTGTTTTTTTATACACATTTTCGTCCATATAAAGACGCCGGTTTATCTCCAATTGCAGCGTAAAAATATTTTTTCGGGGCTGACAGTAATTAAAAGTTATATAAGCGCCGGCATAGGGACGGTTGTATTCAACCCGATAGCCTTCTTTTTCCAAAGCCTCGTACAAACGCGAAGAAATGCGCGGCGGGCAGCTCTCGTCAAAAAGCGTGCACAAACAAAATTCGACCGGACGTTCTTCGGTCATAATCCGGCAGATTTTGGAAGGCATGGAGTGGCAGTCGACCAGCAGGCAAAAGCCGAATTTTTTTACACAACGGTCAACCAGCTGTTTTAGTTTTTTATGGTAAACGTCATAAACATTTTTAATTCGTTCCTGCACCTCGTCGTAAGACAGCAGGCCGTCATAAATGTTTTTGTTCTGGGCGACAATCCGGTGAACGACGCCAAGGCCGACACGGCAACGGCGGCTGCCGCCGACATTGTTTTGCGGCCGGGGATGGTTGAAATACATGGTATCGTCGATTTCAATTTTATCACGATTAACATCAATAAACGTGCGCGGAACATTCATGGCAATCATCGGCATGCCGGCATCGGACGCGGCTCGTACGAGTTCATCAACGAAGCAGTCTTCCGACATACGGAGTTCTTCAATGCTCAGGCTGCTGTTGGCCAGAAATTCCGGAGGAAAATCGTGCCCGCTGTGCGGAGAAGACAAGACAACAGGATAAGCAAAATCTTTGGTATTATATTCGGTAAAGATTTTGAGTTTGGAATAGTCTACTTTGAAGTCAATCTTTTTCACTGCCGTATTTTCCTTTATTATTTTGTTTTATTATGCCGATAAATCATTAAATTTTTGATAACGAAAGGCCGTCATGTCCAATTGGACCGCAATATCGGCCTTAATTGCATTTTTGCAAAAATTTTTCTTGCCTTTTTATTTTTCATCATTTATATATCTGTGTATTAACGGGTGTGTAGCTCAGCGGGAGAGCACTACGTTGACATCGTAGGGGTCACAAGTTCGATCCTTGTCACACCCACCAATTTTACAAGAAATATCAATAAGATACTTCAAAATAAGTTTAAGGCTTTCCATTAATCCGGTAAGCCTTTTCTTTTTTGTATACCTGTCAGTATAAATAAGCAAAAACAATGCATTAGCAAATCAAAAGCGTAATGTTTTTATCTTTTAAAGTCACAAATTTGGCACAATTTTGAACCTAAATAATTCATTTGTGCCAAAGAATGATCGCTGGATGAGAATTTTGTGACAAATTTATATATGGTAACCTATTGTAAAACAATATTAATTTTTTATATCGAATCATTTTGACAGATTCGCAAAATTGCAGTATATTTATCTCAGTTTTAAGAAAAAAATAATTAAAACTCAAAAGTAAGGTGTTCAGAATTTGATGTTTGTTACTTCTACTAATGATTTTCAATATCAAGTTTTGGCGAAAAATATTATATACATATTATGAAAGATTTTATTATGAACGATTACAAGCTCTATAAAAGAAAAAACAAATACTATATAGATTTCATCCATCCTGAAACAGGAAAAAGAATTAGAGAAAGCCTAAAAACGAGTGATGAAAAGCTAGCTCAAAAATATGCAAATACAAGATATTTTAATGTCCTTCGAGATATAGAATTAGGTATTAGTGTTGAAGATAAAGATCTATCTAAAATATTTAAAGAATATGTAGCCTCGAAACCAACCCAGTATAACCAAGATACTGTCCAGCGGCATTGGCTTCCATATCTGGAAGAAAAGAAAATAAAGCTTTCCAAATTAAAACAGGTTGACATAACCAGATACTATCCTTGGCGGCGAGCCAGAAAATATCAAAATAAAGATGTTAAAGACATCACGTTAAACCGAGAAAATTGTGCCTTACGCAGCTTTACTAATTTTGCGATGGCAAATGGATATTTGTGTCCTAAAAAGAATTTAAAATTCCAACAATTTGAAGTGGTCAGTAACCGCCGAGATGAATTTTCCCAAAAGGAAACCGAAGAATTAATAAGAAATGCTAAAATTCGCTATGAAAATACCAAACATAGCATTCAAAAAGAACAACGGCGTGTTTTGCTAGATTATATACATTTTTTGCAAGTAACGGGAATTCGCTGCGGCACAGCACGAAAGTTAACTTGGGAAAATATGTTCCTTGATGAAGAAAAGCCCTACTATTCGATTGATGCACTGCAAAACAAAGTCAAGAAGCGTTTAAATTTTCCAATATCAAAAAATTTCGCCAATTGGTTAAAAAAAATAAAAAATAAGCACCAACAATTTTGCGATCAAAATGGTATTAAGTTTAGCAGTAATATTCATTTATTTAGCTGTCTCTATGTTTATAAATCAAATAAAGAAGGAAGACTTGCAGCAGAAATCGTTTCCATTGCAAATTGCAAAACAGCGTGGAAAAATCTTCTTAAAAGTTGCAGCTTTTATGATCCTGAAACTTGTTGTAACAATAAGGTGCTTTACAGTTTTCGTCATAAGAAAATTACAGATCTGGTCAAAAAAAGCATTGATTCAACACAAATTGCAAAATATGCCCAAACATCTGTGCGGATGATTAATAAGCACTATGATCAGTCAGAAATGTTAGATTTCTATGATGAACTAGCTAGCTAAAAATTACAACAAATTGATAAATAAATTTAGCAGCGGACTTTTAGACGGTGCAAAAATATTCAAGCTATACCGAGAACGGATGGTATTCTTAAATTATTATATAAAAGGAAATTAAAAATGATTGATTATTATTTTGATAAAAAGCTTGAAATTAAAGCTCAACAAACGATTCTTAAACAAAACAGCATTAAGTTGATGCGAGAATTGAAAGATATGAAAAAAACAACTTATTTTAATGGTAATGAAATTAAATATTCCATTTCAGAAGAAAGAAGACAATGGATTAACACTCTAAAAAATCCAGAAAATCAATTCAACTTAGCTCTGACATTAAATTTCAACAACACCAATTATTCTAATAAATTGAACCTATCACTGGTTCAAAATAAGTTAAACAATTGGTGGAAATTATATTGTTCCTATCATCTAGGCAGAGATGCTTCAAAATACAAAACAATGAGCTATATGGGAACTATTGAACACATCAACAGCAATCTTCACGCCCATCTGGCAATCAAACACATCAAACGAAATATTAACGATGAGTTTATTTATGATGAAGAGCAACGGATTGACACCCTATGGAAATCAGTCCAACAAGGTGGTTCTGTTTATTTAGAAAATATTTTTGATTATAAATGGTATTACTATATCACCAAGGAAGCAGGCTTTTCTGAACGCATCGTTTTTTCTCCAAAATGATAAATATAAATAGCAGCAAGCAAAGGAATTTTATGAATTTAATCGGAGAAAAAATAAGAACAGACATAAATGATGAAATAAGATTACTTCTAACTATTGCAAATGAACTATATCGAAAAGACAGAGTAAGCAGCTACCGAAATTTTTGCAAAAAATATTTACAAAAAAACAGCAATTTGCTAAATGTTCTAATCTATAACGATAAGAAACCGAGCATTCCCGTGCTTTTATCGTTATATTTGAAGCTAAATCAAGAAAAGTTGTTACCATATTGGCAACAAAAATTGTCCTTATGCTTGCTTAATAAAGCAATGAAAGGACAAAAATGACCATATATAAAAGAAATTACGAATTGGAAAAATTTACAAATACTTTTCTTCCTCTTGATAAACAATTTAATTTCGATTGTTTCCATCGAGATTTTATGATGATGCATTCCGATATTTTTAAGCTGACCTTTAAGGATGCTCTACTCTATAAAGTAAAAGAAGCTATTTTATCGCTATTAGAGGGGTGGAATCTTATTCATCCTAATAATCTATTAGGTGTTGTCGGGGTAATGTATTATGAGCAAGACAGTAAAAATGTAGTTTTAGAGTTGTATTTTTATGTTTACAACGAAGATGGAATTTATGCTGCAATTGAACCATATAATTTTATTAGCTCTATCGGAATAGAATATGATTATACTTTTGAACAATTTCACTATCAAAATCCCAAAAATTATCTCTATCAAAAAATGATTGGAAATGCTTTCATTATTTGTAACATAAAAAAACTATTTCTACACCCAAAGCCATAGCGAAAACTATGGCTCTTTATTTAGATGATTTTTGATAAAATGATAAAGACTGATACGATTTACGCCATATATTTTGGAAATTTTAGCTTTTGAAACACCTTGGACAAGTAATTCCTTAATTTCTTTTTCCTTGCCGGCTAATTTTAGATTTTTATTTTTACTACCTTGTGGTCTTCCTAGTTTCACACCAGAATTTTTTAATCTGGCGAGTGTTTCTTTGGTTCTGGCGGAAATTAATGATTTTTCAATTGATGCTGAAATAGAAAAAGCAAAAGCCAATATTTGAGAGTTTAGGTCATCTCCAAGCTTGTATTTTTCCTTTGTTGTCCAGACTTGGCAACCCTTGTTAAGGCATTCGTAAAGGATGCCCATAATTTCAAAGCTTTTACGCCCAATTCTGGAAAGCTCGGTGGTTATTAGAATATCATCTTTGCTTAATTTTTTAAGCAAAGAATTGAATTTTCGCTTTTTTAAGTCTTTTCCTGAACTGATTGTTTCTTCAATCCATTCATCAATTTTTAAGCCATTTTTCTCAGCAAATTGTTCAATTTCATAATGTTGATTAGCTTCGTTTTGAATTTGTGAGCTAACTCTTACATATGCATATATCATCTCTAATCCTTTTTCTTTTATTTATCGGAATTAGAGTTGAAAAATATGCTAATATGTTGAAAATTAATGAACTTTTTATTTTAACATATCTTTTTAATAAAAAAATGCAAGTAAAAAATATTAATGTATAACTAATCCCTTGAACCACTTGGATTACAACAGGATTAGGGGTGGATTACTGCTGATGGCAATAAATGAATAATTTAATGTTCTTTAAATTATTCAGAAAAGGATTGAAAATATAATGTTGAGGTCTTGTCCTTGTTGTAAAAGAAAAATTTCAGATACAGCAAAAACTTGTCCGTGGTGTGGATGTGACATACAAAATGAACTTTATCAGCAGGCAACGTTTTTGATTTGGGCAATTAAATGGTTTGCCATTCCATTTATCATATTTGTATTTTTTTGTGCATTATTGGGGGGAGAAAATGCTAGTGGGTGGATATGGATAATTGCTCAAATAGGATGGATAATTTTTCTAAAAAGCGATGTGTTGGAAAAGTATCTAACTAATGATGAAAATAGTGAAAAACAAAATTCTGAAATATTAGAAGAAATTCAAGATGAGGCAGATAATACAGAGTTGGAAGATACTGTTCATAGCACATCCCCTGCATCTTCGAAAAATCATAATTCAACAACTAAATCGCAAAATACTGTTAAAAAACAGCGAGGACGAAAAATCGAAATATAAGGTATAGCTGTAAAATTGTTTTGGGAGAAATCTTATGGGAAAATATATTTGGGCATTTATTTTAATCTTTTCTTCTATTAATCCAGCCAAAGCTGATTGTTGGGCAATCAGCAATAATGATGCTCAAAAAATGTGTTTGGCAAAAACTAAAAATGACACATCCTATTGTTGGCAAATTAAAGATAATGATGAACAAAAATATTGCTTAGCAATCATAAAAAAAGAAAAGTCACACTGTTGGCAGATTAAAGGAAAAGATAAACAGCAAGAATGTTTGGCTATGTTTTAGAAAGTAATTTTATGAATAAAACAGGCAAAAACATAAATGCAGGATATTAGAAATACAATCATAATTAGCCAGTAGAAGATAAATGTCTCATTGCACGAATTTTAAGTTTCAATATACAGATAGAAAATTAATTACCCAAGCTTTTAGTAATTTAGGGTTAACCTATAAAGACAGTGTCGTTTATTCCTTTGCTTCCGCATATACCAAATCATTGGGGATAGCATCAGAAAAAAGACCTGCCATAATTGCCGAAAGCAATGGGTTTAATTATTTTATGGAAGATTTTGGCAATCATTATGAGTTAAGTATTGAAAAGCACACAATGTCTTCTTCGGAAAGTCGTATTGTCAAACGAATGGGAGAAGAGTTTCAGAAGCAATATGTAAAATGTGCTGTCCAGCAGATTATGCAACAATTGGAACAAAACGGATATAACAGCCTGCTAGAAGAAAATTCAGATAGTTTTGAGATAAAATTTGGTTTGATGTATGAAAAAAGTTTGCTTGTTAAACTGCAAAATGGGCGTGTTATTGAAAGCGTGAGCGGAGTTAAAGGAGAAGCCTGCCAGTCTTTAACCGAAGCATTAGAAAATATGCTTTCATCAGCTGATGTTGAGCTGAATACCGAATGGACGGAAGAATATTTTAAAGATTCCCAAGATGAAGCACTTAAAATATACTGTATTGATGGTTTTAAGGATAGCTAAATATGAAAAATGAAGCGATAAATGAGACCAGTATTAAATCTCAACGTAATTTAAACAAACTCTATAAATATGAAAAAATATGTGGATGCGGAATTTTATTAGGGGCTTTTGTTGCAATTATTGGCAGCGAGCTAATTGGAGATGTTCAAAATTCTTTTGCCCAGTTTTGTTCTACTCTTTTTATTCTGATATTGAACGGAGGTTTTATTGTATTTTGCCTGACATTTGCAGCACATTTCGTTTTATTGGGTTTGGGATATAATGAACAGATATTTATATTCAGACCACAAGAATGTTTGCTAAAAAGCAGTATTTTGTATGGAAATCAAATTATTAAATATACTCAATTTTTATCAGTATATCTGGATGCCGGAAAACAAATTAAATTTGTGACTGAAAATCGGGTAGTTATTGGTAAATTTTCTTTATCTGCTTTTTCCAATAATGAAATTGAAAGAATTTTATTAGAATTCAGAAAACGTTCTAAGAAAATTCAGATAGCCCTTAAATTAAGAAAAGATTATACGATTACACCTGATATAAAGATAGAAAAGGTAAAACCAGCTAAACCTTCAATACCTCAGCCTGAAAATCCATCTCCACACCGTAAAAGGAAGATTATTTCTGCAAATGATGTGCCATCTAAACCACAAAATTCAGATGATAATATTTCACGACTCAAACCAAAGAGAAGGTTAGAACTATGACCGAGACTATCCGCCTTCATCACATAATGGAATGTTCTACGGTCAATGGACCTGATAATCGTTTTGTTATCTGGACGCAAGGTTGCCCGTTTCATTGTGATGGCTGCTTTAATCAGCCGACACATAGCCCAACAGGTGGTTTTAATATGGATATTACACAACTGGCAGAACAAATCAATAAAACCCAAGACATTCGTGGAATTACCCTAACAGGCGGTGAACCTCTGTTACAGATAAAGCAAATCAGTTTGCTGCTAAATCTTATTCGCAAGGATTTGGATGTTTTGTTATTTTCAGGTTACACCTTGGAAGAAATCAAAGCAGATACAGTAAAAAAACAGCTTTTATACCAAATTGATGCGGCATTATTTGGCCGATACAACAAAAATCTTCCTCATCCTTTTTATGGTAAAAAGTTAGTTCTTAATGGTAATCGGATAAAGAAAGAGGAATTAAAGCCTTGGCTGAATGCCGAAATAGTCATTGACGGCAACAACGTTCAAATAACAGGTTTATACAAACAATCGGAGAAAACAAATGAAGTTTGTTGATGAATTGCAAAATTACTTAAAAGCCAGATATCCGTTGATTTTGATTAAATCAACCGAGGAAGACCGTCTGACAATGGATTTGAAATTGGTCGCCAAAACGCTGGGACACGATTTAATCACTTGGAGCATTGCTTCTGGGCTAAAATCAGATAATAAACAGTTTGATATTGGCACAGTTGAACCTAAAAAAGCGATTGATACTTGTGAAAGCATTGCCAAGACCGATAAACCGACAATTTTTGTATTCTATGACATTGTTCCCGTTATTTCATCTCCGCAGACAGGAGCAATTTATCAACGGAGATTAAAGGAATTTGCCTTAAATATCCGAACCAATGGTTATCGCTGCAACTGCATTTTAGTGTCCTCAAAATCTGAAATAGACGGCAGTATCAATTCAGAAATCACTGTTCTGGACTATCCTTTGCCCAACAGACAAGAGGTGAGCGAGCAAATTTCTAAATTCATTAACCAATACAAAGGAATGAAAGAGGTTTCTGTTGATACATCCACTGAAACCTTGTCCGCCTTAACCAGTGCTTCTTTGGGTTTAACTTATGCCGAAATAGAGAATTGCTTGGCAAGAGCTTTGGTGGAAGACCATAAGCTTGATATTAATGACATCAAAAGCATTGTTAATGAAAAGAAGCAGATTATCCGCAAGAGTGGGATTCTGGAATATGTAGAAAATAAACTATCTTTGGAAGATGTCGGAGGTTTGACTGTCTTAAAGAGATGGTTGGAATTGAGAGGTAAAACCTTTTCGGAAGATGCCAAAGCCTTTGGCTTAAACCCGCCCAAAGGTGTTTTGCTGGTTGGTATTCCTGGTTGCGGTAAGTCATTAACAGCCAAATGTATTGCCAGTGCGTGGAGTATGCCGTTGTTAAAATTGGATATGGGAAAGATATTCGGCAAATATGTTGGTGATTCAGAAGCCAATATCAGACAAGCCTTAAAAACTGCCGAGGCCATTGCTCCGTGTGTGCTTTGGATTGATGAGATAGAGAAAGGTTTATCGGGCGGCGGAAGTGATGGCGGAACATCTTCAAGGGTATTCGGCAACATTCTGACTTGGATGCAGGATAAAACATCTCCCGTTTTTACCTTTGCCACAGCTAATAATATCAGGAATCTGCCGCCAGAATTGCTCCGCAAAGGACGATTTGACGAGATTTTCTTTGTGGATTTGCCAGATTTTGAAGAGAGAAAGAAAATTTTAGAAATCCACATCGGCAAATCAGGAAGAGACCTTGAAAACTTTGATTTGGATAAATTAGCCACGATGTCTGGCGAAGACAATTACGGAGCCAATGTCAGATTGGCTGGTGCGGAAATTGAAGCTTGGGTAAAAGATGCCTTGATGGAGGCCTATGCCCGTAAAACCAATGGAGAAGGCGGAGCAGACTTATCAATGCAGGATTTTGAAACAGTTATTAAGAGAATGATACCGATGGCCAAAATGCGGCAGGAAGATTTTAAGGATTTGCGAGATTGGGCAAATGAAAACGCTGTCAGTGCTTCCGTTTCCAGTGCAGCCACCAGCAATTCAAGCGATTCTCTGGGCGGCAGAAGGATTGACTTGATATAAGGAGAAAAACTAATGAAAAAGGTTTTAATGATGATTTCTTTAATTTTGATGGGATGTGTTCATCAAAATATCGCCGATAACAAATCTTTTGCTGAAAATTGTAATATGGAAACAAGTATCTGTAAGAGAAATTATAGTGTATTAGCAGAAGAAATTAAGAAATTTAATGCTGCTGGCGGGGCTTTTATTCTGGTAAATCTTAAAAATAATAAAGTTTTGAACTCTGCATCAATCAGTAATTTGGAAAATTTTAATTATAATGTAGATTATTCTTATGCTCCTAAAAATATAATGAAACTCCTGAAAAAGGATAAATCAGCCACCACACAGCTGTTTATTCAAGATTATGTCTCTTTCATCAAATCAGCAAATAAGAAAGAATTGGAAAAATTAAGAAATAATGTTACCAAAGGAACAGCCCGTAAGGTAAACATTGAAGGCATTAACATCTACGGTCTGACCGCTACGGATTATGAATTAGATAATCCAGATGAAGTTATCACAACATTCCTTGGACATTTCAGCTATCAAGGACAAGAATATGCCCTAATTACTCTGTTAGATGCCCCAAAAGGGATAAAATCCACTTATAACTTTAACAGTTCTGGCTGGAATGCTACGGAATTGGCCAGAAAAATCGTTGAATCTGTTGTGTTAAATGCTAATTTGGCAAAACGATAAAAGCTATAAATTCAAAGTCTCCAAAGCATTTTGAATGTTTTTGGGGTTGGTTCTATAATAGATTGATAAAGTCTGAATGGAACTATGTCCAGAGATCTGTTGAATCAAAGGTAAGGGGTAATTGGCATCCATTAATTTGGTTAAACAGGTTGCCCTTAATGAATGAACCCGATATTGCTTATCCAGGCCTACACCATCAAAAATCTGACGGAAAATATGAATAATCTGTTGTTTTGAAAGATAAGATCCTTTATTGGATCTAAATAGATAATCTTCCATTTTAGGTTGGATATACTTATCTGAATGTAAAAATTTGGCATATTTCTTCAATTCTTGCTTTAATGTATCGTTCAAATAAACTTGCAGAGCCTTTTTTCCACCTTTATTTTGTTCTGGTTGCAGCAGGAATGATTCAACAGGATTAAAATTTTCATCATAAACCTGCCCAATAGTTAATTTCTGAATGGAGTGGATACGAAGAGAGGTCATCAGCATCATCAAGAACATTAATCTAGTTCGTTCCTGATGTGATGGCATATCCTTGATGAACCGAAGACAATTTTTTACATCAATATCTGATAATAATTTAGATTTCCCACGCTTCATTTTAACCTCATAAAATATTCATTAAAGTATATGAATTATATATAAATGAAAATTTATAAAATGTCAAGGAATGGCCCCAATTTCAATATGTTAGGATTTGCTGGCTTTTCAAGAAAAATCTTCATTAATGTTAATTTTTGAAGATTTTATTATTTGGAGTCGGCTAAATATTGTGCAATAGGATCGACTATATTAAAGTCGTCATCTGGATTTACATTCAGATCTTTATGAGTAAATAGGGGTTCGGGTATTATAGGATATATATCCCAGTCAAGTTGGCGGCATAAATTACATATTTTATCGTCTTTTGTTTTATGTTTATAAAAATAATTATATAACCCAGCACATAAGTCAGCTATTTGGATTTGAGGAAAGCTCTGAGAATCTGCATAATTGATGGATTGCGCCATTAGTGGAAATTTTATTTTTCTGTCTCCAGCCCCGATATAAGAAGGAGGCACTCCATCCTTATACAAAAATTCAGAAAGCATTGAGTGTGCTTCTTTTAAAGCATTAGAATCATCTGTGAATACATCAAAACAGGCATCTAATCTTTCTCCCCAATGGGCCATATTTTCAAAAATGGCTGGAACTAATGGGTCAAAAGTTTGATGTAACTCTTCTTTACTATACCATATTTTTATAAATCTAGGCTCTGTAAGTATATGAATTATGTCATTAAACCCCTTGTCTTTTGAATGCCTTACGATAATGTCCCCTGTATCCTGATAAAGCTTCCAATTCTCTAGTGTCGGAATTTGTATGAATTTAATAAACGTGTTAAAAAAACTAGTAATCAATTCTTCATTATGTAAGTTCACGAAGGAGTAATAAAGTAAGTGTGCTAAAATACGATTATTCGCCCCTTTATATAAGTTTTCCCCTATTATATGAAGGCAAGGTTCAATTACAAGGTCAACTAATTTAGAGATTACAAAGAATTTTTTATCATAGCACGAAATAATTACCCTATTATTATTGAGTCTAGGATCAGAGAAAAACCGCAAAAGTTTATTGATACCTGATGGCGTTTTCTTTAAATTAGAGAACTTGGCTTCTGGAGCTTGCGACGAGACTATAGTAATCAAATCTTTAGCTTCATCATCTTCAAAGTTATTTGAAGCAAAAGTAAAAAATGGCTGTTCAGAATCTAATAAATTCTCACCACTATACCCAGATTCATCACAAAATATTCTCATCGCATTCTTTCTGATCTTCTTTATCCGTATTATCAATACCCAATTTTTCTATGAAAATTTTATTTCTTGAAGATGCTCTCTCTAAGAGTTCACTATAAGGCAAAATCTCCATATACAGTTCACCATCTTTATTTTCATTATTATCACAGGGAATGTTCTTTTTGGGTCTATATAAGCCCACTCCGCTATACATTGTCTTAAACTCGCCGTCTGAAGCTCTTACATCTCTGGGTTCTATAGCTTCTCCTATTAAATAACCATAGAATTGAGTAAACTCAAAGTTTTCATTAGCAAAGTTTCTCAGCCAGTAAGCATACTGATTTATTTGATGTAAATGTTCCGCAACATTCACATCAATATTCTTAAACTCTATAATTATACATTTGTTTTCTTCAGGAAAAAGCAAAATATCAGGTCTCTTAATTTTACGATTTTCACCTAATGATCTTAAATATCTTTCTTCTTCCTCAGGAAATTTAGAGTTAAAAACATTAATATCATTAATTTTAAAGTCACAGAGACGCTCCTCTGATTTACCTGTAAAATATATGAAATCTTCATTTAGCATCCATAAGTTGCTGTCTTGATGAGAATTATCTTTATTTTTAACCAAAAATAAATTATGCAAATGCCTTTCTTTAATTTCAAAAGGCATTTTTTGATTTAATATATTTTCAAAGGTTTTTAAAACCAATTTTCTTCTAGCAACATATTGAGCTAGATTGTTTCTATTTTGTATAGGAATAAGCTCAACTAATTGGCTAGATAGTTCATCCAATCTATTCATATAATTATCTTGAGATGTATCAATAGATAAAACCTCATCGATTTTATTACTAATCTCTATATCTTTTTTAGCAAGAACTTCAGCCTCTGCACGGTAAAACTCGACGAGAACATCCTCTGGAGATGCATTTATATCTAGTTTTTTTACTACTTTATCAAAAACACTATTCGAAATAAGAAATCTGTTTTTTAGTTTTTGGACGGTATCACATTTCTTAACTTTTAATTCTTTCACTTCAGGATACATATCCGCAACTTTTTTATTGATTTTCCTCTCTAAATCATCACGAAATAAATAGGTTTCTTCCGAAAAATTGAAGTCCGATTGCTCTATGTTTTGTTTTTTTAATTTTTTTTCTATATCAGATCGTTTCGGAAAGTTAAATTTTTGTCTTTCATTATTTATGTTTTGAGGATCATCTAAATATTCCGATTTTACCAACAGAAGAATACGTTCATCATTTGCCAGCTTATCAGATGGCAATAAATCCTGCATATCCAAAGCCTCAGTTTTTTGATTGTTACAAGTAAGAATTATTTCGTTCTTTTTAATATCTGGAGATTTTGCTGAGTAAAGTTGAAAATTTATGGCTTTATCTGACTTCTCAATGTTTTTAGTATCATAATTTATTTTGCTTAATTCAATCTCAACATTTTCAACTTTATCAATAGACGGGAAATCATCAGCTGTAATCTGCTGATGCTCAGTGAGATTCTTGTTAACATATTTATTTATAACGATTAAAGGAACGCCGCTCTTGGAATGAAGAACAAACTCTAGTAGAAAATTATCAATAATCTTTTGTTTTATATTCTCTATATTTAAGAAAGAAACATATTTTCTTATGCTTTCTTTGTCTGTATCAAATGGATATAGCGTTAATATTGTTTGCGTTTTTTTATGCTCTGATTCTTTTTCAGATAGAACATCAATGAACATATTATTGGGATTATTTTCTGATGAAAAGTTAAACGACACATCATAATACTGGCTATTACTCAGGTAGGTTGATTCATACCTTGATTTTTTGAAACTCTTTAACAAGAAGAAGCGTCCAGTTCCTTTGTTATTAAAACCTTTTGATGAATTGATATATTGGCAAAATCGTTCAAATCCACTAGGTTCAAATCCAATACCATTATCTTGAATGGTCATAAAATCAAATATTTCCTCATTAGCCATATCTTGTTTGGTGTGTATGGATACAATAACTGAGCCATCATTATAATTCAAAACTGGCTTGTTTTTATATTTAATTGCTTCCAATGCATTACTAAAGGCTTCTTTAAAGGCAAGAAAAATGTCTGTTTTGGTATTCTTTAGAATATCTTCTTCTGATATATGGCTTATATTGCTTACAATTTCTGTATAAGACATTTTCATCTCCTTGTATAATTATTCCTTATTTATATCTTAACGAATTGTTAATTTCAAATGCTATTTTTGCTTAATAATATAATCAAGATGGGCTAACAGGAGTTTTCTTTGTAAAAGCAAAATACTATCAATGACTTAATGTGCTAAAAGTGAGTAGTTGCTATTGTTTTGAGATGCAACCATTACGCCACACGAATCAGTAAACATTCATAGCATTTTGAATTATCTACTTAAAAGTGAAATATCTTACAATTTGATTTATGTTTTATGGTTATCTGTGTTTAATGCAATTAAAAAGCTTTAAATATTATCTATTGTAACGCTATAGTAAACAAAGAGGCGTAAATATTTTTAATAAAGGTCAAACATATGGCGAAAAAAACAAACTATCAAGACGAAGTTGATAAGAAAAAAAGTAAATTCGAAGAAGTCAGCGTGAGTTTTCACTATTTGGATCGATATGACATAAAAAATGATAGGGAAATTCCAATAACTACAGAAGAGTTTAAGGACATTACAAACGGTTTTAAATCCCTTTCAATGGTTAAGGAGATTGATAAAGATTATGAACTCCTCATAAAGTCAAAATCTAGAGTGAAAGTGTTAAAATGTGAGGATGTTATAGTCGATCTATCAATTTGTGGTTTATATGAGGCTGGATATTGGGGGCACGAATACAGAAATTTAAGTGTTGGAAAAATAACCGCAGATAGCTTGAATCTTAGACCATTTTTTTTCTTGTTATATTTATCTAAAAGTGGCAAGATTTATATTGCAAGTCAATACTTAGGTAATTATGGGGGGTATTCTCCTCTTAAAGAAACAATATACAGCCTTATGAAGAATAAAAAGCATTTGGAGTTTCATTCCTTTAATAATACATCTTTTTTTGTTAAAAACGCAAAACCTAAGGCTGTGGAAATAAAGTTTTCTAAAAAATCAAATGATATTGCGTCTAAGAACGAATATGGCATTTCGGGTGCTTGGTCTTTCTCAAAAGAAAGTGAAGAAGATAACTTTGAAGACAATATAAAAAGAGATTTCTTTCCTTTGTTGGGTCAAGGAAAGAGGCAAATAAAGGATGGCATTAAAGAGATTATAGAAAACAAGAAGCTGTTTGATATGAAAGATCGTGACATTGAAGAGTGTAAAGTTCTTTTGGATATAGAAGGTCGGCGAAAAAAGTTTTATATGATTGATGAAAATAACTTTGCAAGCAGAGTTCCCTTAGATATATTGAAAAGAGTAGGAGGTCATCCAGATTATGATGAAGTTAAAAATAAAATCATTGAAGTGTTGAAGTCAGATGTTTTATCGGTGAAGGAAAATGTTTAAAAGAATTCTTGACATAATTGAGAATAATAATAACACATTTTATGATTATTCCACTGGAGCAAAAGAGAATATAAAAGTAGCATTATGGAAAAAAGCTTTATTGGCTATAATTATTGCATATATTTTTCCTAAGTTATCAGTAAACCTTATAAATTCAGTCTTAACAGTTTATTCTATATTGCTAGGATTCGGATTTAGTGCATTATTTTATTTAGTAAGCATAAAGAATTGTGAAAAGGAAGTAAGCAAGGATAAAGAAAAAAAGCTTCCAATAAACTTTGAAGATGATCTAATAAAAGAAAAAAACTCAATGCTTGTAGAGGAAATCTTTTATAATGTATCCTATTTTAATATTACCTCTATTGCGCTGATATGTTTTTCATTAATAAATATGCTATTTATATGTGAAAGTGATTTCGCTATCAGAATCCATCTACTCTCTATATATAAATTTAACGACCTTTATACTGTTTTTGCAGAATCTTTGATTGATCTACTTCGTGGCGCCTTGTTTGCATTCATAGCCACTTTTTACTTACTTATTATTGAAAGTCTTTTTACATTTTTCAGAGTCGTGTGTAGGATTGGTTATTACTTTGATAGAATCATAAAATCATAAAGAGAATAGAGTGAAGATCTAATTGTCTATTTAAGCATCTGCAACCACTACGCTACACGAATCCGTGAGCATTACGTATACCGATTCGATAGTTGACACTGTTTAGGCACAATGTGTGTCACAACATAAAAACACTTGCAGGCTAAGGATTACAGGGGAAAGGGACATTTTGACATCGTAGGGGTCACAAGTTCGATCCTTGTCACACCCACCAATTTTATAAAAGCCTGCCTTGTGCAGGCTTTTTTCATATTCAGACAAGGATCGAACTTGCAAAAGATGGCTAAGGCCAAACAACAACGATTTGTTGTTTGGATCTGCAACATCTTCGGAATATCTTAGCAAGCCAAGGAAGCGGCAGCAACTGCAGCGCGCTTAGATACCGAAGGGACGAGCTGCACGGCAGCGTATCCTTGTCATACTCACCAATTTCTTTAAGGCTTCTGTTGCAGAAGCCTTTTTTCTTGCCCGCGGACTCCGGTTATGATATAGTGATTCATATTACAAAACGCAGGACAAAAGACATGATGTCACTAAAAGAAGCTTTACAAGTCTGGCAGACCAACGGAATGAACAAGATTGTTTCCGACATCTGGAAGAAACAAAATTGTTCCGGTTTGAATCCGGAGGCTTTCGGGTATGAAGAAAAAGCCGAATGTGCCTTATTCTCCGAAAAATTTGCAAAAATCTTATATAATCTGGAGTTCAGCGATTTTTTCCGGCCGGAAAAAATCAGCAAGCGCGACATTTTTTCATTAAACGGCTGCAACACCTATCTTGCCCTTATCAATCTTTCCGATACCCAAATGATGGCGCAATGTCAAAAGTATTCCGCCACGTATCAGAAAATTTTACAAAAACACAATATTGGCGGGGATTATAAAGATCTGGCCGGCGAAATCATGGCCGGAACAATCAGATGTGCTGAATTTTTGTGTCCGGAAAAACCGGAGCTGGTGTTTGAAAATGCGGCGGCAATGCTGGAAAAATTTGCAAACCGCGGGGATGACGAGGAAGACGTTTCTTCAATTATGCGCAACGTATACAGTGTCGATTATGAAAACAGCCGGAACTTTAAGGCCATACAGCTCAAGTATTTGCAAGAGATGCTGGCGCAAAACGCCGATACGAATTTGATCAAAACATTAAATTCGGCTTTTTACACGATTTATTCCGACCGGTCACAGCGTCTGAGCGACTCAACCTATGCCGGCTTGCTGCAAAATGTGTTACCGGAAGCTTTGGACAATCCGGATTCATTATTTTGCCAGCAGTCCAACATGTACGGCACACTGAACCACACATACGGAATCGGCGACTACACTTATCAGGCTTATACCTCAAAAGTTACGCCGGCCCGCCTTCATGAACTGCGGACGGTTGCCAAAGAGCTGCCGGCAACGGCGTTTGAGATTTTTCAAAGCAACCGGCAAGACGGAATTGCTTTGTCTGAAACTTACGGCATGTTGAGAGATTTGATTCACGATGAAGTTCGCGGTATCAGCGACGTTATTGACCAGATGACGGCTTTTTATGATACCAAAGGCCAAGCTCCGACTGACAAGATTGTAAAAGCTTTGGGAGAGAATCATCCGGCCTTGGATTTGGCAAGTTATGATTATCAGGTAACATACAAAACCAAGGACAAAAAAGAAATTACCGAAAGCAACATTGCCATTTTGCGGCGGTTGCAGCAAAATATGCAAAAGAACCGCAGCCGGACGCCGCAAAATCACGGCGCTTTGCAGCCCGTTATTGACAAGATTGCCGAAAGCCGTTTTGTTCCGGGGCAGGAACTGCAAGAATTGTTGACCGGACTGAACAACAGCATTGAGAACGATATTGCTTCTGAAAAAATCGGCATAAAAACGACTGATATTGACCTTGTCAACTGGACGGACAAGAAGGTGCAGCAATATCTTAACGACATGGATTTTGAAGAACAATGCGGTTTTTATAAAACGCCTTTGTGTCGGGAAATTTTGAAATTCAGCGAGATGGTAAACAGTCCGGCGACAACATTTTCTTCCAACCGGTTTGAGCATTTTTATCAGACAAAAGTTTTTAATGCCCCGACCATAGCCGCGGCTTATGAAAACATTGCCAGTCAGCAAAACCGGAATATGTTCGGCCTGATAAAAATGTATAATCAAATTGCCGAAAAAAACCGGATACAGGCGAAGTTAAACTTTTCTGACCCCGAGGCCCAATACAGCGATGACTTCAAATCTTTGTCTTTTACGGACATTGAGGCACAACGGAAGGAAAGGCTTGAAAACATTATTTCCGGCAACTCTCTGAAAGCCTTGCAAAATCTGACGCAATACAAACCGGCTTCCAGCAAAATCGGCGCAAAATACAGACAAGAACTGATTGATTCCGATCCGTTGCGCCGCGATTTTGACATTTTGCTGAAAGACATGAGCAAAAAAGGAATCGACCTTTCTTTTCAGGCCGGCAGAAACAGAGGGCGGGATTAGTCCCAGCGCTCTTGTTGCAACACATGATACTGCGTCAAGAAGATAATGACAATCAACGGCAGCAACATTTCGCCGGTTTCTTCAATCAGCATCAGATTATTTATCATGACCGGATTTAAGCGCTCACCGGTATAGTGTTTGAAATTCGACGGAAAGCGGTCTACAAATTTGGCCAAGACCAGCATCGTGCACAGAACGGCGGCAGACCAGCCGATTAAGCGGAATTTCAGAAAAGACGTTATCAGATAACGGCTATATCTGACAGCCAGCCAAATAACCAGACCAAAGACCAGCAGCAGAACCAAGCCAAAAATAATTTTTTCTGACAAAGGGTTGGCAGGATTTGTAAAAAAGCGCGACTTAAACGGCGTCGAATCGTGTGTTGTCAGGTGGTGCTGGATTCCGGCTTCTCTCAAAAAAGCACAAATTCCCAGAAAAACAAAAATAAAATAATCGCTCCGAATCCGAAAGAAGTCTTTGTAATACAAGACAAAAAAGCCAAGCATTAACACATATAAAACATGTGTTATTTTTTCAATCAGGCCGCCGTTTTGAGCAACAGCCGGCAAAGTTTGGGGAAAGAATGCAAAGATAACATCCATCATTCCAAGCCAGAGCAAAGAAATGGCAACAGGCATAAAAAGCGGCGACAAAAAATATTTTTTCATAGTTCAGCAGTCCTTAAAGTTCAAAATTGTGTGGTATTTTAGATTAAATTCAGATTAAAGCAATTTCAGAAACAGATAAGGTATAACAAGGTATGTATAATTTTTGCCGCTTCAAAAAATTATTATATATTGAGCTTATCTATTGATTATTGGCAAGATCGGCAGTAGATTATGGTTAATTCAAATTCAGCAGGGGACGTATAATGGCGGAAACTACAGGAAAAAAGCCTCAGAAAAAAAACAACCAATACCGGCGGAACAAAAACCCGCGTTTTAAAAACGAAAAAAATCCAAAATCCGTTAAAGATGAGGTTCAAAAAGTTCAGAACAACGAAAAGCAGGCTGAAAAGTCGGTTAAGAAAAGTACGGAGCTTCATCCGGTCATGCTCAAAGCTTATGAGATTTACATTATCGCTGCCGTCATTGTCATTCTGGCGCTCATCGGGTATACCATCAGCCGGAATTCCCTGCCCCAGCCAGAGGTCAGCGTTCAGGAAGAAGAAGCCGTTACCGATGAGGTGTCGGCAGAACCCAAAAACATCCTCGGTTTTACCGAGTTAAAAGACCAATACGCCCTTTGCGCGAATTTGCTGTTTTTATCGCAATATGATTCCGGCAACGAAGCCGGCAGCATGGATATTTTGAGGATTGCCAACCAGAAATATCAACGCCTGACCGGTGAGCTGATTGAACAGAATCCGGCCATGCAGGCACAAGAAATGGAAATTCTGCGTAAAATTGTTCATGACGAAGAACATCCGGAAGCCAAACAGCTTTTGATCAAAGACTGCACCGAAGCGATTGCCGCTTTTGAAGAAATTTATAACCGTCAGGAAATTATTGACGCCAATATCAATGAAAATGCCGGAGACTGACTCCGGCATTTTATTTTAACAAATGCTCTCAAACTCGCTCTTTAAATCTCTTTCAAACATTGACTTCAAAACGCTTTTAATGTCGGCTTTTTCATAAACCGCTTTATACAGTGCCTGACAAATCGGCATATCTATCCCCTGTTCGTCAGCAATCATTTTAACGGCTTTCAGCGTAGCAACGCCTTCGGCGAGTTTTCCGAAGTCCTGCCCTCTGGCAAACATTTCGCCAAATTTGCGATTGTGGCTGTGCGGCGAGAACAATGTGGCTTCATAATCGCCCAAATGCGCCAGTCCGTAAGCGTTTTGCGGGTTGCCGCCAAAGTGCTTGATAAAGCGACCGACTTCTATCGGCGCCCGTGCCATTAACGCGCCTTTTAAGCCATACCACTCCAGTCCGTCCAAAATGCCGGCGGCAATACCAATCACATTTTTCAAAGCTGCGCCAATCTGGTTGCCAATCATATCCGTCCCATAATAAAAGCGAATCAAATCGCTGGAAAGCAACTTTATCAACCGGTCTTTGGTTTCTGCCTCATAACTGTCAATGACGGCGCAAGACGGCACGCCTTTCATATAATCCTGAACATGTCCGGGGCCGACAATCACGGCGACATGAATATTTTGTCTGATTTCTTCCTGAAAAACCTGCTGCAAGGTTTTGGCACCGGGCTCTTCCAGCCCTTTCATCGCCAGCAGAAAAGTTTTGCCGTCCAGATTATAATTGTTCAGCTGACGAGCCAGCGCGCGCAAGTGCTGACAGCCGATAGATACAATTATAATGTCATTTTGCAAAACATCGGCAATATCCTCATGCAGCACCATATTATCTGATAATTGCAGGTAGGCATTTTTACGGGTATCGCGCAGTTCGACAAAGTTTGGAGAGGTTGGGATATCATACATATCAACCTGTTCAAAACCGGCACAATTTCCGGCATACCAACCGAGAAAAGTTCCCCAGCGGCCGCATCCGATCAATGAAATTTTTTTCATGGCTTGTCCTCTAAAAAGTTCAAGAAGTGTAATGATTATTTTATAGGATATTATGCGGCGGTTGGCAATTGCTTTATCGACTTATTGTCAGGAATAAGAAAAAATGAAAAAATACGGAAAAATTTTAAGAAAAGCTGCTTTTTTTAGAAAGCTGGCGGTTGACGATGGCACCGACATAATCAAATTCTTCAAAAGACTGATAAGCAATGTCATGGCGTTTTTTATCATAATCATAAAAAACTTTGTTCGCCAGACTGTCTATGGCTTCATCAATTTTTTGAAAAGCGGCATTATAGTCGTTATTATAGTGATTGCGGGATTTTTTCTTGACGATTTCGTGGTAGGCGGAAATTACCTTTACAGTTTCGTCGGCGGAGTTTGCGTAACCCTTTTGTTCAAAGTCACGCATGATTTTTGCGGTTGTCTGATAGAAGCATTTATTGGTTAATATGCTTCTTTGTTTTTTATTGTTACCATCAATAATCATTACAACATCCATGGTTTCAAATTATGATAAAGATGTAGCACAATCTTTTGGATTTTTCAATAGCAAAATAAAAAAAACGGCGGAAAACAAGGCAAAACCTTATCTCCGCCGTGGGATAACCTATGTCCGCCTATTCGACATTGCCAAAAGGATTGACGTTTTGAGAGGCTTCCTGCGTTTTGCGCAGATCAAACAAGTTCAAAATGCCGGTAGCGACATAAACAGAGGAATAAGTTCCTACAATGACACCCCAGACAATGGTGAAAGCGAAACTTCGCAGAGTATCGCCGCCAAAAATCAACAAGGCCAAAGCGGCAAAAATCGTGCTGAACCCAGTCAGTAACGTACGAGAAAAAATGTCGTTGATACTCTTATTCAGCAGAGTTTCCTGCGGCATTTTGGTAAACTTGCGCAAATTTTCGCGAATGCGGTCATAAGTTACAACCTTATCATTAACAGAATATCCGGCGAGCGTCAAAATAGCCGCGATGGTCGTCAAACTGAAGTCCATTCCGAAAAGAGACAACAGTCCCAATGTGATAACCACGTCGTGAATCAGGCTGACCAACGCTCCAAGTGCAAACTGCCATTCAAAGCGAACCCAGATATAGGCAGAAATTGCCAAAATAGCGATTAAAGAAGCAATTGTTCCGGCAATTTTCAATTCGTCACCGACTTGAGGCCCCACAGTTTCAATTTTGCGGTACTCAACATTGCTGCCCAAAACTTCTTTAATATTTTTTACAGCCAAACGCTGCCCTTCTTCATCCAGATTATCAGCTTCCGCGCGAATCATCAGTTCATTGCCTTTATCGCCGATTGTCTGAAGATTGATTTCTCCGACATTAATGCTTTCCAGCTTGTTTCTGATTTCCGTCAGGTCGAGCGGCTGCTCGCTTTTGATTTCCATCAAAATACCACCCGAAAAATCAATACCGAAATTAAACCCTTTGACGGCAATCAGCGCAACCGACAGCAAAAAGCTGATAATCGAAATTGCATAGGTCAGCTTTTTAGCCCCCATAAAGTTTATGTTTGTATCTTTGGTAATCCAACTAAAAATTCTCATTTTTCTTATCCTTACATAATCGGCAGTTTGGTCGGTTTTGCCTTATTCAGCCAAGTGGCAATAATAACGCGGGTTACGGTTACCGACGTAAACATAGAGGTTGCGATACCGATTGCCAAAGTTACGGCAAAGCCGCGAACCGGACCGGTTCCGAACCAGAACAGAACAATGGCGGCCACCAAGGTTGTGAGGTTGGAATCCACAATTGTCGTCCAAGCTTCGGTAAAGCCGGCATCTGCCGCATCACGCGGAGAGCGTCCGGCTTTGACTTCTTCACGCATCCGTTCAAAAATCAATACGTTGGCATCAACCGCCATACCGATTGTCAGGATAATACCGGCAATTCCGGGCAAGGTCAGCGTGGCGCCGATAAAGCTCAAAATACCAAGCATCAAAAACAGGTTGGTAAAGACGGCGACGGTCGTAAAAATGCCAAACAAACCATAGGCCGCTATAATAAACGCCACAACGGCAATCAGACCGATAACGCAGGCAACGGCTCCGGCACGAATGGAATCAGCACCCAGACCGGCTCCGACCGTCCGTTCTTCCAAAACTTCCAAAGGCGCCGGCAGAGCACCGGAACGCAGCAGCAAAGCCAAATCATTTGCCGATTTTGCAGTAAAGCTGCCGCTGATAATGCCGCTGCCGCCCAAAATGGCACTTTGAATTGTCGGAGCCGAGATAACCTCGTTGTCCAAGACGATAGCCAGACGTTCGCCAATATTGTTTTTGGTTACTTCGCCAAACTTCTTGCCGCCGAAAGTATCAAATTTGAAGCTTACGACAGGTTCCTGATCCTGAAAGCTGGCCTGAGCGTCAACCAGATGTTCTCCGGTTACGATAGCTTTGCGGCCCAGAACATAGTTTTCGCCTTCCGACCCCTTAACCAGTTTAGACGCGTTGGAAATCATGCCGCGACGGGCATCCAGCGCCGAACTGCGGCTGTCTACCAAATGGAAGCTCAGTTTTGCGGTTTTGCCAAGTAGCGTCTTGACGTATTCAGGATTTTGCAACCCCGGAAGCTGAACAACAATACGGTCAGCCCCCTGACGTTGGATGACCGGCTCTTTGGTACCCAGTTCATCAATACGGCGGCGGACGATTTCAATAGACTGGTCAACGACCTTGCTTTTGAGCTCGTTTAAGGCCATTTCATTATAAGAAATCACGAGCAAGCCATCTGCTTCTTCTTTGACATCATAGTCTTTGTCCAGTTTGCGGAACAAAGAAGCGGCCTTGTTGCGGGTGTTCAGATTTTCAATTTTGACCTGAACGTTCGTCGGCGTAGCCTTAAGGCTTTGATAACGAATTTTATTTTCACGTAGGGTCTGACGGATGCCGTCTTCAATCGAATCCATCTTTTCTTTCAGAACATCATCAATTTTGACTTCCAAAAGCAGATTGGAGCCGCCCTGCAAATCCAGTCCGAGGTTTACCGGCTGCCACCAGCTGGGGAGCGAAGCCGCTTTGTCCGGCATCAGATTGGGAATCGAAAAGAAAATTCCCAAAAGGCAGATGCCGATAATAATCATTATTCTGGTTTGTGACAATTTATACATCTTGCTGCCTTCTTATTTTTTGTTTTTCTTATTAGAGTTTGCCGCCTTATCAAGCATTTTTGACTTGGCTTCCAGAGCGGCTTTCAACAACTCGGCCGTCAGGACTTCACGCACAGTGGCACGATTGATGACCACATTGACGCCTTCGGCAATTTCAACAGTCAAATCCATCGGATCATCAGCTTTGACGACTTTTGCATAAATTCCGCCTCCGGTAATGATATGGTCACCTTTTTTCAAAGCGCTGACCATTGCTTCATGCTGTTTGATTTTCTTTTGCTGCGGACGAATCAACAAGAAATAAAAAATCAAGAAAATCAGCCCGAGCTGAATGAAAGTTCCGGCCATTGACCCTGCCGGTGCAGCTGCGCCGGAAACTTGTGCAAAAGCGTCACTAATGAACATTGTATTCTCCTATTTATTAAAAATTTTCGTGGTTACTATACACCAAATAACGGTTTTCTCAACCATAAAAATGTAGAAATACATATTTTTCGTTTTTCCCTCCCTCTGATACACTCTTATTTATTTTCTCATTATGGTTTCTTCCTCCCTCTCTTTTTCTCTCCTTCCCTCTCCTTCATCCTCTTTTATCTTCCACCGCCCCGCTCTCCGTCATTCGCTCCCTTTTTTCATTTTCCCTTTCCTTCTCATTTTGCCGCTGTTTTTCTTTTTTTTTATTTTCTGTTTTTGATTTCTTCATTGAGTTGGTTATTTTTAATTGTTACTTTTGTCATGTAACAAAAGTAACCAAAAGTACTAGCCCTAAACTCGTTTTCTAAGTCTTCGTGAAAAAGTTCAGGCCGTCTAAGCACAAGGCTAAGACGGCAAGAAAACACAATGTACTTTTAATTCCCTCTTTTTCACAAAGACTAAGAAGTACTCGTTAACGGACGGTCAACTCTCCCCATCCCTCTCTTTCAAGA
>CABUWG010000009.1 GCA_902495305.1 uncultured Pseudomonadota bacterium
ATGATAACGAACACCAGGCAAGTCTTTTACACGGCCTCCTCTAATCAGCACCACTGAGTGTTCTTGCAGGTTGTGACCTTCACCAGGGATATAGCTGATTACTTCAAAGCCGTTTGTCAAGCGGATACGTGCCACTTTACGCAACGCAGAGTTCGGTTTCTTAGGGGTTGTTGTATAAACCCTTGTACAAACACCGCGTTTCTGAGGGCAAGCTTTCAAAGCCGGAACTTTGTTTCTTTTCACTTTGGGTGTTCGTGATTTACGAATTAACTGATTAATTGTAGGCATCACTAATTTCCTTAAATTAAATAAAATTAAACTCCTCGCCTGAGAGATTCCGGGTACACTGAACCCTTCGTTCTCAAATGAGTCTCGGCATACTAGAATCAGTTCCCCCGAAAGTCAACCCCATTTTTACAATTTTTTTCACATTTGAGTCTAAAATATTTTTACCTTTGATTAAGACTTTATTTCCCCGAGTCGGAAAGCTGTTGTACAGAGTCGGGAAGCAACCGCGCCCCGTTTTGAAAAACGCCGAGTCTTTGAGTCAATTTGAGTCCATAAATTTTATTTTTTGGTCTGATTTTTGCATAACAAATAAAAATCTCTTGCAATTCGCAATATAAAATAATACCCTCGCTGTCAGAAATAAACTTGACAGAGGACTATGGAAGATGACACGCGAAGAAGACCTGCAGTCTGCAAAAAGAACCATTGAAAAAGAAATTGACGCCTTAAAAATCATGGAAAACGAAATCAGCGACAGCCTTTCTCAGGCGCTTGACCTGATGCAAAACACCAAAGGCCGCGTCATCGTCACCGGCATGGGAAAATCCGGCCATATCGGCAGCAAGATTGCCGCAACGCTTGCTTCTACGGGCACGCCGTCCTTCTTTGTACACCCCGGAGAAGCCAGTCACGGCGACTTGGGCATGCTGACGGAAGAAGACATTGTCATTGCCATATCCAATTCCGGCGAGACCAAAGAACTCTCAGACATCATTTTATATTGCAAACGTTACGGCATTCCGCTGATTGCCATGACCAAAAATCCGCACAGCGCCTTAGGTCAGGCCGGCAATGTCATCCTCAAACTGCCCGATAACGGCGAAGCCTGTCCGCTTGGTCTGGCACCGACATCTTCTACCACTGCCACCTTGGTTTTGGGAGACATTCTGGCCATTGCCCTGCTGGAACGCAAAGGCTTTACCAAAACGGATTTCCGCCAAAGGCACCCCGGCGGTAAACTCGGCGCCTTTTTGCAAAAAGTTTTTGACCTGATGCATAAAGACGACGAAATTCCGCTTGTTCCCGATACGGCTTCCATGCAGGACGCCCTGCTGACCATGACGTCAAAAATGCTGGGCTGTGTCGGAATTGTCGATAACGACGGCCGGCTGGAAGGCATTATTACCGATGGTGACCTGCGTCGTTGCATGAGCGCTGATATCTTTAACAAAAAAGCCGCTGACATCATGACCCGCAATCCCAAAACGATCGAGGGCGATATGTTGGTTGCCGAAGCATTAAAAACCATGAACGAAAAACACATTACCCAGCTCTTTGTATTAAAAGACCGGAAACCTGTCGGCATTCTGCACATGCATGACTGCCTGCGCATCGGAGTAGCCTGAGTTGTCCGATACTCAAAAACTGGATAAATATTTTTATCAGGAACCGGCCTCTTCTCCGCAAAAAAAAGATGCCGTAAGCCGTCATTCCAAAATGATCAGGCTTGCCAAACTCTTGTTGCCCGGTGCGGCGGCATTGCTCGTCAGCCTTTTGCTCATCTTTCCCAACCTCAGGCAGCAGGCTTATGACATAAAGCTTGACATTACCCGCCCCAAAAGTGGCGAACTCGAAAAACTTCATATGGAAAAAGCCACTTTTTACATCACGGACAAAAACAATCGGGTCACCAACCTGACGGCTGCCAATATTGATGAAACCTCTCCCGGCTCAAAATTGATAAAACTCAATGCCCCCGAAGGCATTATCCCCGGCAGTGACAAAACCTGGGTCAACATCAAAGCGCCGACCGGCTTTTTCAACCAGACAGACAATGTCCTGAAACTGACCGATCAGGTTGAAATGTTTTACAGCGAAGGCATGACCGTCAACACTTTTGAAGCCGACTTCAACTTTACGGCCTCAACCGGCAGCGGACGGACGCCGGTTGACGGACAAGGCGTTTTCGGAGACATCAAGGCCGCCGGATTTGATTTATACAATCAAACCGGAATATTGGTATTCATCGGGCCGGCCGATATAAGAATCAGGGAAGAAAGCTTTAACGCAGGGAACCAGTAATATGCGCAAACTATCTCTTATCACAGCCGTTTTCGGCTTTTTCTTAAGCAGCGCCGCCATGGCGGAAGACATTAATATTCATGCCGACAACAAAGTCGAGTGGCATTCCAAAGAACAAAAAATGGTCGCCGTCGGCAATGCCGTTGCCAGCAAAAAAGACATGAGCATAAAGGCCGATGAACTCTCGGCCTGGTACAAAAAAATTCCGCCCGCCGGCAAGCAGCAGATATCCAGAGTCCATGCCCGCAACAATGTTATTATGAAATCAGGAGAATCTTCTGCCTATGGCCATACCATGGACTATGATCTGATTGCAGACAAGGCTGTCTTGCATGGTGCGCCGGCCAAAGTCAAAACCGCAACGGATACCATCACGGCCGAAGACCATATTACCTACTATCCGTCACAGCAAAAAGCCGTCGCCGAGGGTAATGTTTTTGCCACTAACGGCGAAAGCAAAATTTACTCTGACAGCATGATAGCTCATTTTGAAAAAGACAAAGCCGGCAAAACCGGCATGAAGCAGGTAAAAGTCTTCGGCAATGTCAAAATCCTGACCAAAGACGGCACGGTTTGGGCCGACCGCGGGACTTACCTGCCCAAACAGGGGCTGGTCAAACTTTATGACAACATTACCATCGACCAGAAAGGCAACAAACTGCACGGAGATCTGGCCGAAACCAATTTAAATACCGGCATTAGCAAAATGCTGGTCGCTCCGGGAACCAAAAAGCGAGTAACCGGCGTGTTTATTGAAAAAGCCAAAAACAAAGAAGCGGCCCCGACAGCGGAGGAAAACAAAAATGTCCAATAACTACAGCGATTCCAAACTGGAAATCTTCAACATCGGAAAAAAATATAAAAACCGCCCGGTTTTGCGCAACGTTTCGCTTAATGTCCGCCGCGGTGAAGCCGTCGGGCTGCTCGGGCCGAACGGCGCCGGCAAGACCACTTGTTTTTACTGTGTTACCGGCCTGATCACGCCGGACTACGGCGATGTCCATATTGACGGCAAAGACATCACCAACCTGCCGATGTACCGCCGCGCCCGTATGGGTATCGGCTACCTGCCGCAGGAAGCCTCTATTTTTCGCTCGTTAACGGTTGAAGACAATATCAAAGCCATTCTGGAACTGGTTATTGACGATGAAAGCCAGCGCGAAAATATGCTGGAAGAACTTTTGTCGGAATTCTCCATCTCTCATCTGCGCAAATCACCGGCCATCGCCTTGTCCGGCGGTGAGCGGAGACGTCTTGAAATTGCCAGAGCTTTGGCCAGCCAGCCGAATTTCATTCTGCTTGACGAGCCTTTGGCCGGTATTGACCCGATTGCCGTCGGAGAGATTCGCAACTTGGTTTCCCAGCTCAAACACCGCGGTCTGGGCGTGCTGATTACCGACCACAATGTCAGAGAAACCCTTGATATTACGGATCGGGCCTATATCTTACACGGAGGCACGGTTTTAATGGAAGGCACGCCGGAAGAAATTATTGCCAACAAAGAGGTCAGAAAAGTTTATCTGGGCGATAATTTCTCCATGTAAGAGGAATTGATTGAATGGCCGTCACCCCGCATTTAGACTTAAAACAGACACAGTCTCTGGTAATGACGCCGGAACTGCGGCAGGCCATCAATCTTCTGCAGGTTTCAAACCTTGAATTAAGCGCCTTAATCGAAAAAGAACTTGAACAAAATCCGCTGCTGGAACGGGAAGACGAAAACAGCCCCCTGCTGCCGGAAACGGAAATTCCGACTATTGACGATTATACGCCTCCCTCAATGCCCGACACGCCGGAAGAACCGGCAAACGACATCCCCTGCGACAATGAATGCGACGACTACGGCAGTGACCGTGAAGGATATGACGATACCGAAAACCAACACGACTGGCAGGATTATGCCGCCGCCAAAACCCGCCGCGACGATGATGATTATGATTTTTTTGAACAAAAGCTCGCTGATGAAAAATCTCTTTACCGCCTTCTTGACGAACAAATTTCTCAAAAATTCACGACCGGCAAAGAACAAGCCGTTGCGCTGAACTTGGTTGAACACCTTGACGATGCCGGATATTTTCGCGGAGACTTGGCCGCCATTGCCCGACGCCTGAAAATTTCCGAAACGGCCGCGGCAGACATTCTCAACAAAATGCAGGATTTTGAACCCTCCGGCATTTTTGCCCGTTCCCTGTCCGAATGCCTGAAAATACAGCTCCGCGACAAGGACCGGCTGGATCCTGTTGCCGAAAAGGTGCTGGATAACCTTGAACTGCTGGGAAACAAAAAATTCGCCGAACTGAAAAAAATCTGTCAGATTGACGACGAGGATCTTGCTTCCGTCATTGACGACATCAAATCCCTTAACCCCAAACCCGCCGCCAAATACCACCATGATCTCACAAGCTATATCATCCCCGATGTCTTTGTCCGCCGGCAAAAAGACGGCAGCTACCGGATAGAGCTCAACAATATGTCACTGCCCCGCGTGCTGGTCAACCGCCAATACTATTCGGAAATCAAAGACAAAGGCGGCAAAGCGGAACGCCAATATCTCAAACAGCAGCTCGGCAGTGCCGGTTTTCTGGTTCGGGCATTGCGCCAGAGAGCCGAAACCATTCTGAAAGTCACGGAAGAAATTGTCAAATGCCAATACGAATTCTTTGAAAAAGGCATTGATTTTCTGCGCCCCATGCAGCTCAAAAACATCGCGGAACAGATTGAAATGCACGAAAGCACAGTCAGCCGCGTTACCACCAACAAATATATGCACACGCCGCTGGGCATCTTCGAGCTTAAATACTTTTTCACCAATGCCGCCGGCAGCTACACCGGCGATGACGGCACCTCCACGCTGACAATCAAACACAAAATCAAAAAAATGATTGACGAGGAGAAGCCTGATAATATTTTATCTGACGATAAAATTGTAGATCTTCTGGGTCAGGAAGGCATAAAAATCGCCCGCCGCACCGTCGCCAAATACCGCGACCAGCTCGGTCTGGCCTCCTCCGCCGTTCGCAAAAAACAAAAAACCACGCCATAACAGGGCACAAGCATAAAGCGGCAAAGTTTTATATTGACTTTTCCCGAAATATGTTATTATCTGATTTTCTGATTGTAATAAGCATCAAACTGAAGTATATTAATGCTTATAAACATGGTTAATAATCAATTTGCAAGGAAAAATTATGAAAATTACATTGACAGGCAAACAAGTAGACATTGGCGACAGACTGCGTTCACATGTTGAAGAGAACATCTCAAACTCTGTAAACAAATATTTCAGTGCTCCGATCAGCTGTAACGTTTATTTCTCTAAAGAACGTGATGATTTTTGCGCTGAAGTTACCGTTCACCCTGCCAAAAACATTGTCTTAAAAGGCAGCGGCACCGCCGGCGATCCCTATTCTGCTTTTGACAATGCCAATGCCCATATTGCAACCCGCCTGCGTCGTCACAAAACAAAATTGAACGATCACAAAGGCAAAACCGGCCTGGCCGAAATTGCAAACGAAGCCGTTTTCCGCATTGATGAAACTCAGGAAGAAATTGATATCGACGATGCTCCGCTGACAATTGCCGAAGTTGAAGCCAATATTCCGGTCTGCACGGTTTCCGAAGCTGTCATGTTCATGGATCTGAACGAAGAATGCGCTTTGATGTTCAGAAACAGCGCCAACGGCCACATCAGCATGGTATATCGCCGCAAAGACGGCAATATCGGCTGGGTAGAGCCGAAAGCCGAAAATTAAGTTGAAATTACATAAGGCATACAATTTATGAAAATTTCAGAAATCATGAATGAAAACTGTATTGTTGTGGGAGTAAAAGCCCAGAATAAACGTCAGCTTCTTCAAGAACTCGCTCAAAAAGCCTCCGAGATAACGCAAATTTCGGAACGGACGATTTTTGACAGCCTTCTGGAACGGGAGAATCTGGGTTCGACCGGTTTTGGCGGCGCAACAGCCTTGCCGCACGCCCGCATTGCCGAAGCCGAAAAAGTCTGTGGTATTTTTGCAAAACTTAATACCCCGATTGACTTTGACGCCGTAGACGGCAAACCCGTAGACCTGATTTTTATGCTGATTTCGCCGGAAGGCAGCGGTGCGGATCACCTGACCGCTCTGGCCAAAGCCTCCCGCATTTTGAAAGACGAAACAACCTGCAGCAAAATCCGTCAGATTTCCAAATGCGAAGAAATTTATGCTTTGTTGAATAATCAGGACTAAATTCAAACAAATAAAAACCCCGCTGAAGCGGGGTTTTTTCAGTTTAAATACGGCTGGTTTTCTCCGTTAATGCACACTGCAAGGCTCCAAATCACGCTGCCGCGCGACCAAAAAAGCAAAATCCCGATTATCCGTTGCCGCAATACGGGAGCCGTCAGCCCCGTAAATAACCCACATCTTGTCCCCCTCATAATTATCATACTTGATAAAGGCCAGATTGTCGTCATTCCAGTCCTCATACCAAATTGCCAGCTCTTCCGGACTCAGTTCTGTCTCTTTTTTCATAATATTTCCTCTTCTTTAACCATTCCCCTGTATACTGGCAATAAGTTTCTATTTTATTAAAAATTTGATTTATTTTTGCGAGCGCCTCATGTTTATCAGCCTGAACAGAAAAATACTATACACGATTGCCATCTTCTTCATCCTGACCTGTACAATCTTCGTTTACTCGTTCTACATTGTCTATGGCCAGAAATTTCAGGAAGAAGGGCAAATCAACCTGCTAAACACCAAGCAGTTTTCCGAATTAAACTATGAAAACGTCATCTTGCGCCAAGAGCTCAATACGCTTCTGAAAAAAAACGAAATTTCACAAGTTTCCGCCAACGTCGCCGAGATTCTCCGCTACAATGAGGATCCGCGTTCGCTAAACGAAATCACCACCGAACATAAACGCGTTGAAGAAATCATCCGCAATTACAACAGCCGTTACAATTCTTTTGCTCGTGCCGTCAAAGTAACGCTTATCAGCACTTTTCTGATTATTTTGCTCATCATCATCTTAGGGATTCTACTGCGAAAATGGATACTGGAACCCATTGACAAACTCTCTCATATCAGCGATCTGGCAGCGTCAGGAGACCTTTCGCAGCGTGTCCGCCTGAATACCAATTACCTGTTTGAAGACGAGATTGACAAACTCGGTCAGGCCTTCAATCAAATGCTCGAAAACCTGAACAACAGTTTTAACGAAATCCGGCAAAAAGAAAAATTCCAACAGGCACTGATTAACAGCATTCCTGACGGTATTCGGGTCATCAATGAAAATTATGACATCATTCTCGCCAATGATGCCTATTACAAACAAATCAACACACCGCACGGCGTCGGCTTAAAATGTTATGCCTCCTGCCAAAACTTGGATCACCCTTGTCCGGACAGCAGCTTTACCTGTCCGCTGAAAGAAATCCGGAAAAACCGGCAAAAACAGGTTAAGGCCATCCAGCAGTTTCAGGCCTTTCCGCATCGCCACCTGTCAATTAATGCCGCACCGCTGGTGATTGATGAGGACAATCATCAGGAATTTTATATTGTGGAATCCATTCGTGACCTGAGTGACGACATAAAATTCTCTCACCAGCAAAAGCTGTCTTCTCTTGGCTTTTTGTCAACTTCCGTTGCCCACGAGATGAAAAACAGTCTTGGTTCCGTTCGCATGATTATGGAAAACATCATCAATAAATATTATCAAAACATTCCCGATACAGACGAAGCCAAAAAATATCTGCTGATGATTCTGGAACAAATAACGGTTTGTCTGGACATTCCCGAACGGCTTTTAAAACTTTCCAAAAACATTCATGACGGCAACGGCCCCGTTGATTGCGTCACCTCAAGCCGCGAAATTATCGCCCTGCTGGATTACGAGGCCAAACGCAAGGGGATTGAACTCACGCTTAAATCCTCAAGCAAAAAAGTTTGTATCCTCGGCAATGACTCCGACTTCAAAATACTGATTTTGAACCTGCTGCAAAATGCCATCAAAGCAACCGGCAGCGAAGGAAAAATCGAAGTCTCGCTCCGCACGGCCGCAGACTTGACGACAATCAAAGTAAAAGACACCGGACGGGGCATTTCGGCCAAAAACCTTCCGCATATCTTTGAGCCTTTCTATTCCGAAGGGCAAAAGGGCAGCCAAAGCGGCACCGGTCTGGGACTTGCCATCGTAAAATCCATTGTAGAAAAATTCAGCGGCAACATCAGCGTCCAAAGCAAGGAAGGCAAAGGCACGACCTTTACAATCGAGTTTCCGCAATATGCCGAATCCCGTACGCCTAAACATAAAAAAAACGAATAGGCGAAAGAAATCAATTGCATAAATAAAATTTAGGCGTTATACAATAACAAAATACAATAACAAAGGAAATATTAATGAGTAAGGAAGAACTTCTTGAATTAACCGGAGAGGTCATTGAAAAACTGCCTAACGCCATGTTTCGCGTAAGATTGGAAAACGGCGTTGAAATTTTGGCGCATACTGCCGGAAAAATGAGAAAATTCCGCATCCGCGTCATGGTCGGGGACAAAGTCGATATTGAGATGACGCCTTATGACCTCACCAAAGGACGAATTACTTTTCGTCATAAAGATTAAAAAAAACCGAAGATTGCTCAAATTGCATTCTTCGGTTTTTTATTTTCTCTCCTTTTGAGAAAGCGGCTTAAGCGCGTTTTTTATCACATAAACTTAATGGCCGCAAAACCGCCGACAAGCAGCAGCAAAAACAGCACCGACAACAAACCGAGATTTTTTTCAATAAAAGCTTTCATCGGCTCGCCGTATTTTTTCAAAAGCCACGCGACCAGATAAAAACGCATTCCCCGCGCTACAACCGAAGCCAGCCCGAAAACCCAGATATCCAGATGGACCACGCCGCTGGCAATGGTAATAACTTTATAAGGGAAAGGCGTAATTCCGGCACCGAACACAATCCATGCCCCCCATTCGTGATAATAGTTCTTAAACTGGTCAAACTGGTTGAGATATCCGTAAAAACTCAAAACCGGCTTGGCAATAAGGTCAAAGAAATAAACGCCGATTAAATACCCGAAATACCCGCCGAGAACACTGGCGACCGTCGCTACGCCGGCAATTCTCCAAGCTTTGGAAGGCGTCGCCAACACCATCGGAATAAGCATAATATCGGGCGGAATAGGAAAAAACGAGCTTTCAATAAAGGCTACCGCAAACAAAAAATACATCGCCTTTTCGCGAGAAGCCAGATTAATCATATAATCATAACAGGCACCCGTCATTCTGTGCCACAAATTCAACATGCTTCTTAAAACCATAAAAACCCCGTCTTTACCTGAAAAATTTTATCCGGCGCCGGACCGGCAGGAAATTAATCTCTCCTGTCATCACAAGCGTTCTCAGTATAAAGACAAATAATTATTTTAGCAACTCCTCTAAACCATCAACCTGTTCATAACTCTCCAAATAACGGATAAGCGGATGTTTGAGCTCGTTTAGAACCTGTCCCAGCCGGTTTTTCGGCAAATTGACAACCACGACTTTCGGATTATTCTTCTGCAGATAACGCTTGGCCGCCTTAAGGTCATTAACCTCAAAACAAGACCACTTCCGTTCTTCCATTCTCTGTCGGAGCGACTTTTTCATCGGCTCAAAATCCTCAAGCAGCAAAACATCATGCTTCTTGTTTCCGATACAATACGCCTCCAAAATCTCCAGCAAATCTTCCAACTTGACCGGTTTGTTAAGATAATGCGCAGCCCCCTTTTGCACCGCCAGCGCCTTGTCAGCCAGCACACTCATTACAATAACCGGAATTTCGGATGTCCGGTCTTCCGCTGCCAACCGGTTCATAACCTCCCAGCCGGTAATCTCCGGCATATTAATATCCAAAATAAAAAGATCCGGCATAAGTTCTTTGGCATAAAGCAAAAATTGATAGGCGTTTGCCGTGGCAAAGACCTCATAACCGATCTTTTCCAACATTTCCCGATATAAGTTAAGAACAATCAGATCATCATCAAGCATAAAAACCCGTCCCAGTTTCTCTGTCATCTCTCTTCCTTTGCACCAAACAATTGAATAGAAAATATATAAGAGCTGGAAACGATTTTAAAAGATTACAAAACGTTTTTTTGCTTTTTATAAGCCTGCCACGTATTTTCCAATAGCATCGCCACCGTCATCGGCCCCACACCGCCGGGAACAGGCGTAACCCAAACGTCACGGCCGGCCATTGCCTCAAAATCAATATCGCCGCAAAGTCTGCCGTCTGAACCGCGGTTAATCCCGACATCAACCAACACGGCACCGTCCCTGACCCAGTCGCTTTTAACCAGCTTTGCGCAACCGCAGGCCGCCACGACAATATCTGCCTGCCGGACAAGTGCCGGTAAATCAATGGTTTTAGAATGGGCAACCGTAACGGTGCAGTCCTGATTCAAAAGCAGGCTGGACAGAGGCTTGCCGACAATATTAGAACGGCCGATAATAACAGCCCGCTTACCGGCAACGTCAATCCGCGTGCTCTTTATCAGGCGAAGAACGCCCTTCGGCGTTGCCGCAATAATAGCCTCGGAACTGTTCATTTGCAAAAGTCCCAGATTCACAGGCCCGAAGCCGTCCACGTCTTTCTTGGCACTAACGGCTTCCACCAGCCGGACAACATTCAAAGGGGACGGCAGCGGCTGCTGGATAATTATTCCGTTCACATTCTCGTCATCATTCAAAGCCGCAATAACTTCCAGCAGTTCTTTTTCTCCGACATCGCTGCCAAAATGCAGCACTCTGCACGCCATCCCGATTTCGGCAGCGGCTTTTTCTTTGTTTCGCACATAAATGCGGCTGGCCTCGTCATCCCCGACGGAAATAACCGCCAAAACCGGTTTGGCAGCCATATCGGAAATCTGCTTTTTCAAAGACGCACGAATTTCCTGAGCGATTTTTTTTCCGTCAATGATGTTGCAGCTGTTTGTCATAATGTTTCCTCTTTTAATTTTGCGGCAATCTGTTTGGCCTCGTCATCATCAGCTTCAATACAGATTTTTTTATACCTGTCCGTCTCGCCGCTGACAATCGTCAGACGGGATTTTGCCAGCCTCAAAAACTTTGCCAGAAAGGCAATAAGTTCTTTGTTGGCTTTTCCTTTTTCCGGCACAGCATTAACCGAAACCTTCAGATATGCCGCTCCGTTGGCATCAGTATAAACCCCGTTTATGGAACAAGAAGAAGAGTTAGGGGCAATCCTAACTCTTAACATCAAACCCTGAGGCGTCTTTTCCGTGATATCTGCCATCTAAAAAGACCAACCTTTTTGCTGTAAAAACAAAGGCTACAAAATGATGTCGCTCAATCTGTAAACCAGACGCTCCAAGAACAGCAAAACCAGCAGCAAAACAAACGGAGAATAATCAAATCCGGAAACCGGCGGCAGTTTGCTGCGAATCTTTTCATAAACCGGATGCGTAACGTTTTCCAAAATCTCCATTGTTTTCTTGGCATATTTGTTGGTAACGTCCAAAATTTTGAAATGAATCAACCAATGCAAAGCAACTTCAACAATCACGATTTTAAAATAAATGTTCAAAAGCAGCCCGATAATATACAAAAACGGCTCAAATAAAGCACCCATAATTTTTATCTCCTAGTTATAACTGTTCACATACTGCCTGCTCAATCTTTCAAACTGAGCCGAATTAAAGTTCTGTTTATGCACCGACAATGCCGGACGTTCAATCTCCGGCTGTCTGCCTCTAAGTGCATTTATACGATCAATTGTTTGCTTTTTCGTTAACGGCTCGCGATTAACCCGATTAATCATCTGCTCGGCCAAACCGTCTTCAAACGTAATACCGTAATTAATTTCAAGTTTTGTCTTCAGCCGGTGCGGAATCTCGCGCCCCTGCCGCATAAAATACAGTGCCAGCAGATAAAGCTTTGTCCGGTCATTGGCAATCCGGTCTGTTTTCTTCTGATCGGCATAATTTTGCGTCGAGAGCTTGACCGCACTGCGGATTTCCATCAGTTTTGCCCATTTTTTCTGCAAAAAAGCAATTTTTTCTTTGGCCGTATCAGCCAGATGGCCGGTTCCCATAGCCGCCCTCTGGTACAAAGCAATACACATTTTAACTTCGGTTTCCCGCTGGTCCAAGTCCGTTAAAAATTCATTTCTTCTTTCCAGCTCTTCTTTGGTCACCCCGTCGGTTGACATATCTTTGATAATGTCTATCCCGTCTTCAATCCAGGTAAAATATTCATTTTTCGGATCAGTCTCGGAGGTAATGGTCTGAATCGAATTTGCCACAATAAAATCGAGCTCGCCGACCGTAATTTCCTGATCGCCGACTTTGACCTTGCCGTCAGATTTGACCTCCAGCTGGGAAGCCAGCGCTTCTTTTTCATCCTTGCTGATTCGGGGATAAGCGTGTTCCAAACCTTTTTGAATCAGCTCATTGTTGTTTCTGACAACGCCGCCGCCGGCATTACTCAGGCCGCGCAATTCATTAATCTGGTCTGCCGCACTCATGCTGCCCCTCCGTTCTACACTTCTTCAAAAATAATCCGTCCTTCTTCCAGCCAGATCAAACGGTCTATCACCCACCGGCTGATCTGCTCAATCTTTTCCAGCTCCACGCCCATGGCCTGCCCGACCCTGCCGATAAGCAGCGTCTCGCTGTCCGAAAGCTCGTCGTCGGCATGCGCCAGAATACACATTTCCTTAATCAGCTCCAAAGCGGCTTTACGGTTGTCAATAATTTTAACGGCTTCAACAATTTCATCATCCGAGCCCTGATGGAGAATTTCTTCGAGCCGGCTTTCGGACACGCCGTAAATCTTGGCGACCTCGCTGATAAAGGCTTTCTCGTCATCGTCAAGCTTTCCGTCTGCATTAGCCAGTCTGGCCAAAGCCTTCATAAAAGCGATTCGTTGATCTTCATTAAGTCTGGTGAGATATTCCATATCCTGCTCCAATAAACTAGCCATAACAAGCCTCCTGATTTAACTTTTGTTTTATCTTACCAAAACTGCCGTTTTTTGCAACAAAAAAGCACGTTCCCCCGCAACAGAAAAGAAAATCCGCTGCAGATAACACAAAATTCGGTTGAAATCCCTGACCTTTTGGCTTAAAGTATAAGGATAGGAAAATAAGAGCGAGAAAAGCGTGAAACACTATTTTATTAAAACTTTCGGCTGCCAGATGAATGTATACGATTCGGAACGCATCGCCGGCATTCTGCAAAATCTGGGATATCGCGAAGCCGCTGCTCCCAAAGAGGCCGATTTGATTATTTTTAACACCTGCCATATCAGGGAAAAAGCTGCGGAAAAAGTCTTTTCCGATCTCGGCCGCATTAATCTCATCAAAGAAGAACGCCGCCAACAGGGGCTTGACACCATTATCGGGGTTGTCGGCTGCGTTGTGCAGGCTGAAGACGAGCAGATAGCCAAACGCGCCCCTTTTGTAGACTTTGCCACCGGCCCGCTCACCTATCACCGCATTCCGGAAATTCTTGCCAAAATCGGACGTCAAAAAGGCATTCCCGTTATAGATACCGATTTTCCGGCTGAATCCAAATTTGACTATCTGCCGCAAAACGACAACCGTTCTTCTTGCGCTTTTCTGGCGGTGCAGGAAGGCTGCAACAACTTCTGCACTTACTGCGTTGTCCCCTATACCCGCGGCGCCGAATATTCCCGTCCGGTCAAAGAGGTCATTGCCGAAGCCAGACAACTGGTTCAAAACGGCGCGTTAGAAATCAACCTGCTCGGCCAGAACGTCAATTCTTATCACGGCGAAGACACCGCCGGCAAAGAACGGCCGCTGTCATACCTGCTGCGTGAGCTTGCACAAATAGACGGCTTGCAGCGCCTGCGTTACACCACGTCTTATCCGGCCGACATGACCGATGACCTGATAGAATGCCATCATGACTTAGACAAGCTGATGCCTTATCTGCATCTTCCGGTCCAGTCCGGTTCTGACCGGATTCTAAAAGCCATGAACCGCCGCCATACATCGGCCGACTATTTGCGTGTCATGGAAAAACTGTACAAGGCCAATCCGGCAATCGGAATGTCGTCTGATTTTATTGTCGGCTTCCCCGGAGAAACCGATGAAGACTTTCAGGCCACGCTCGACATTGTCAACCGCGTCAAATATATTCAGGCCTTTTCGTTCAAATATTCCCGCCGTGCCGGAACACCGGCCGCCCTGCTCAAAAATCAGGTCGAGGAAAAAGTCAAAAAAGAGCGGTTGGACATTTTGCAGGACTTACTGTTCTCTTATCAGCTGAAATTCAACAGGGACAGTATCGGCAAGACCATGCCGGTTCTTTTTGAAAGCAAAGGCCGCGGCCGCAATCAGCTGTTTGGCCGCACGCCGTACATGCAAAACCTGCATGCCGAACTGGATAAAAGCTTTTTAAATAAAATTGTAAACGTAAAAATAACCGAAGCAGCAACAAACTCCCTGATCGGGGTAGTGGAAGGGTGAAGACCATGGCAGAAATAAATTTGGAACTTTATAACAATCTTTTGGTACAACAAGTCGTCGGCCCGCAGGATTCACACCTGCGCCTGCTCGAAAAACTGCTGAATGTGGAAATATCTTCTTTCGGCAACCAAATCAAAATCACCGGCGATAAAGAAGCCGCCGTTCAGGCCCAAACCGCCATTGACATTTTGTATCACAAGGTTGGAAAAAACATCGACATTAATGAAGAAGAAGTCAAAGCCGCAGTTCGGATTTCCGGTGCCGGCGCTGAAAAAATTGCCGAAGACAATATGGAAAACATTGTCTTAAAAACCAAAAAACGCCATATCTACCCGCGTTCGGCCACTCAGGCGGCTTATATTCAGGAAATGATGAAAAACGAGCTCGTCTTCGGTCTCGGGCCGGCCGGTACGGGTAAAACCTATCTGGCGGTTGCCTTGGCCGTTTCCATGATGCTGGAAGGCAAAATAGACAAGATCATCTTGTCGCGTCCGGCCGTGGAAGCCGGCGAAAACCTCGGCTTTTTGCCCGGTGACTTAAAAGAAAAAGTCGACCCGTACCTGCGTCCGCTGTATGATGCCTTGTATGAGATGCTACCGGCCGAACAGGTTGATAAAAAGCTGGCGCTCGGAGAAATCGAAATCGCCCCGCTGGCCTTCATGCGCGGCCGCACATTGTCAAATTCTTTCATCATCCTTGACGAAGCCCAAAACACGACGCCGATGCAAATGAAAATGTTTCTGACCCGTCTGGGCGAAAACTCCCGCATGGTCGTCAACGGCGACTTAAGTCAGGTGGATCTGCCCAAAGGCACAATCTCCGGCCTGCGCGATTCGCTTGAAACCTTGAAAGGCATTGACAATATCAGTTCCGTCCGCTTCAGCGCTTCTGACGTTGTGCGCCACGGTCTGGTAGCAAAAATTGTCAAAGCCTATGAAGAAAGGAGTAAAAAGACTTACGGCGATGAGTAATACCCGTCTTTTAATTTCGGTTGAAGAAGACCGCTGGAATCAGGCGCTGCCGGATTTCGGCGGCCTTTCCAATCAGGTCACGGCCACGGTTTTTGACGAGATATCTTCTCTCGGGGAAATTGATTTCTGGGACGGCAAAAAACCGATGGAAGTCAACTTGTGCCTGAGCAATGACGCCAATGTCCAAAAACTCAACAAAGAATTCCGCGGCATGGACAAACCGACCAACGTCTTGTCTTTTGCCAATATTGACGACGAGGCTTTTGCCGAAGACTGCGAACTCTATGAAGAAATCGAACTCGGCGACATCATCATTGCCTTGGAAACTTTGGAACGCGAAGCCGGTCTGAAACAAATTCCGCTTTCCGACCATTACTGCCACCTTCTGACTCACGGCCTGCTGCATTTGCTCGGCTTTGACCATATTGAAGACGAAGAAGCCGAATATATGGAAAGCTGCGAAGTTAAAATTCTGGAAAAACTAAACATCAAAAATCCTTATCTGGATTAACATAAAGGAAGAATCATGCCTTTCCGCCGCCTTTCCGCCGCGCTTTCTGCTTTTCCCAAAACCACGGCTTTTTTGCTCGGGATTTTCAGCGTTTATGCCCTGCCGCCTTTCCATATTTTTCCAGTTCTTTTCCTAAGTTTTTCCGGTCTGTTCTGCCTGCTTGAAAAAACGGCGGACACCGCAAAAAAAGCATGGAAACTCGGTTACGTTTTCGGCTTTGGGCATTTTGCCTTCGGCTTGTCATGGATTGGCAATGCTTTGTTGCTGGACATCTCAACTTTCGGCTGGCTTTATCCGCTCTGCCTGCTGGCCGGCGGCGCCTTTTTCGGCCTTTTTACCGCTCTGCCGCTGTGGTTGTCTTATTACTTCAAACCGCTCATTGCCCGAATTCTGGCCTTTGCCGGCTTCTGGGGCTTCAGCGAATGGCTGCGCAGCTTTATCCTGACCGGTTTTCCGTGGAACCTCCTCGGCTCGGTTTTTGCCTATTCCGACACCATGTTGCAAACAGCCTCTCTGTGGGGAACTTACGGGCTTTCTCTCGTCACAGTCCTCATATCCTCTTGTCCGGCATTATATTTCTGCGCCCCGCAGAAAAAAAATCTGCTTCCGGCAATCGGCATTCCCGCTCTTCTGCTGCTATTCCTTTTCGGATTCGGCAGCTTCCGGCTTTCCGGTACAACGCAAACCGCCGGTGAAACAGCCGTCCGCCTTGTCCAGCCGGCCATCCCGCAAGCCATGAAATGGGACAGCAACGCTTTGGAATACAACTTTCAAAAATACATCGCTTTAAGCCGGACAACCGGATTGGATAAAATTGACTTTGTCATTTGGGGAGAAACAGCCGTCCCCTTTCCGCTGGATATTGACGATCAACACCGGCAAGCCGTCACCGCCGCCATTCCGGAGAACGGATACCTGATAACCGGACTGGTCCGATACGAGGGCAAACCCGACGGAAGATACACCCCGTTCAATTCAATGTTTGTCATCAACAAACAAGGAGAAATCGTTGCCCATTATGACAAAAGCCATCTTGTTCCTTTCGGCGAATACATACCGCTGAAACAATACCTGCCGGACTGGATCCGTCCGGTCGCCAACACCATTGCCGATTTCGGCACCGGCAGCGGTCCGCAAAACCTCCGCATAAAAAACTTTCCGGAATTGAGCACGACCATTTGCTATGAAATCATCTTTCCCAACCAAGTTATAAACAAGCAGGCAAAACCCGAATGGATGATAAACCTGACCAACGACGGCTGGTATGGGGACTCCATGGGACCGTACCAGCATTTAACCGCTGCCAGACTGCGTGCGGTGGAAGAAGGCATTACCATAATCCGCGCGGCCAACAGCGGTATCAGTGCCGCCATTTCGCCTTATGGACAGGTTATTGCCGCAATTCCGCTTAATATTCAAAATATTATGGATATCCGCCTTCCTGCAACCGCTTCTGTCTTTACTTTTTACAATAAATATGGTAATCATATCCCCATAGCATTGTATCTTTTCAACATAATACTTGCCTGTTATATTTCTCAAAGAAACAATAAAAATATGAAAAAGAAGCAAATTCAACAATAACAGATATATAAGCAAAAAATAATATAACATATTATATAAAAAATTTGTTGACGACACGCTTGGAAAATCATATTTATAGTAATAGATATATAAATACAAAAGCGTAAAGGAAAAAAAATGACTGCTGAAACTTTTAAAAGATCAAGTCGGGGGAGAACTCCAACCGGACAACCTAACCCCATCGACGTACATGTAGGCAATCGCATTCGTCTGCGTCGTACTCTTCTCGGTTTAAGTCAGGAAAAAATGGCTTCATTATTAGGTCTGACCTTCCAACAGGTTCAGAAATACGAACGCGGAATGAACCGAGTCGGAGCGAGCCGCCTTTGGGATATCAGCAAAGTTTTGGAAGTTCCCATTGGTTTCTTTTATGAAGATATGGACAAAGAAGTTGCCAATCAGAGTCCGAGAATGTTCAGCATTCCCGACAGCACACCCTTGGCTCTGGCCGAAGACGATGCCGCTTTTGACGCAGATCCGATGAACCGTCAGGAAACAATCGAGCTGGTTCGCGCTTACTACAAAATTCCCAACCGCAAAGCGGCCAGACATGTTTATGATTTAATCATTTCTTTGTCAAAAAGCACCTATAACAAAGACGAAGACAACGAATAATATCACGAGTATAACTAACAAAAAAAGCTGGATAAATTCCGGCTTTTTTTTATGCTTAAAAAAAAGAAAAACAAGGAAAAAACAATGCAAGATTACTTTTTCGCCAGCGAATCGGTATCCGAAGGACATCCGGATAAAGTATGCGACCGCATTTCCGATGCCGTTGTTGATTTATACCTGAGCAAAGATCCGAATTCCCGAACAGCCGTTGAAACCCTTGCCACCACCAATCGGGTTATCATCTCCGGCGAAACCAGCAGCAACGCCGTCATCATGCATGAAGACATTGTCGAAACCGTCCGCAAAACGATCAAAGAAATCGGCTACGCACAAAAAGGCTTTAACTGGCAGACCGTCCGCATAGACAACTTCTTGCACAGCCAGTCTTCCGACATCGCCCTCGGCGTTAACAATGACGGCGCCGGAGATCAGGGCATTATGTTTGGTTACGCCTGCAAAGAAGAAGGGCTGGATACCCATTATATGCCTCTGGCCATTTTCTGGGCACATAAGATTTTACAAAACCTGAGTCTTGCCCGCCACAACGGCGAAATTCCGGGAATCGAACCCGATGCCAAAAGTCAGGTCACCTTACACTACGCCGGCGGCATTCCTGTCGGCATAGCCAAGCTTGTTGTTTCAACTCAGCATATTGAAGCGCTCAGTCAGGAACAAGTCCGCGAAATCGTCACAAACTGCCTGCGCAAGACAATCCCGCAGGACTTTTTGCCCAAAGAACAAGATATTCTGATAAACCCGACCGGCCGTTTTGTCGTCGGCGGCCCCGATGGCGATACCGGACTGACCGGCCGAAAAATCATTGTTGACACCTACGGCGGTTACGCCCCTCACGGCGGCGGCGCATTCTCCGGCAAAGACGCAACAAAAGTTGACCGCTCGGCCGCCTATATGCTTCGTTATCTGGCCAAAAACGTCGTCGCTGCCGGATTAGCCGATAAATGCCTGCTGCAGCTGTCTTACGCCATCGGCCTGAAAGAACCGCTGTCTTTCTTCATAGACTGCCGCGGCACAGCCCGTGTTGATGAACAAAAAATCTTGCACATTCTGAAAGATATGGTAGATTTGAGCCCGAAAGGCATTATCCGGACGTTGGGCTTGAACCGGCCAATCTACACCCCGACGTCAAGCTACGGGCATTTTGGCCGCACACCGGAAGAAAACGGATGCTTTTCATGGGAAAAAACCGATTTGAGCGAGAAATTGAAAAAATGCTTTTAACCGATAATCAGCCGAAATTCTATGGCCGCCGCCAAGGGCGTAAACTGCGCAAAGCCAAATCAACATTGTTGGATTCTTTTCTGCCACAGGTCATCCTTTCTCCCTGTACCGAATTTAACAAAGACACCCTGTTCGGACATCCGGTAGAAAAAGTCTGCCTCGAAATCGGATTCGGAAATGGCGAACACATTGCCGGACAAGCGCTGAACAATCCTGATTGCGGCTTTATCGGCGCAGAGGTCTTCAAAAACGGCATAGCTTCTCTGCTGGGACTGCTGACCGGCATCAAAGAAGGTTCCGACCTGCCGGAAAAAATCACGCTTCTGTCCGGTCGCAAAGACAATGTCCGTATTTTTGACGATGATATCCGGTTGCTGTTTTCCCGTATTCCCGATGGTTTTATTGATCGTGTTTTTGTGCTTTTTCCTGACCCTTGGCCCAAAAAACGCCATGCTTTCCGACGTTTTATCAATCCGGATAACTTAAAAGAAATCAGCCGTATTTTGAAAAAAGGCGGCACGCTCCGCATTGCAACGGACCACAAAATCTACAAAGGTTGGGCACTGCGCCAAACCTGCGGCTTCGCAAATGAAAGAGGCGAAAAAGTTTTCCGCTGGACAGCCAAGTGCAGCAATGACTGGCGCCTTCCGCCCAAAGACTGGGTCGAAACCAAATATCAGCGCAAAGCTCTGGCAGAAGGCCGCAAACCGGTATTTCTGGATTTTGAAAAAATTTAACTCACTGTGTCACAATCGCGGGCTGGGTATTGGGCGTTGTCACTTCATTAACGTCTTTAATCGGAAAAGCCTGAACATCAATAATGTCATTTCCCTGTTGATACAGTTCATTCTCAATCTTGCCGTTTTCCGGCAGCGGAATTTCCCCTGCCCCCATGGCCTCGCCAACGGCATCTCGGGCAAGAACCTTAGGCTGCTTCTGCGTTTCCGGCAAAGGCTGCACCGGAACGGCCTGAGTACGTTCGTCCGCGGCCGGCACATCACTGTCTCCGACAATCGGATTACCTAAAGGGTTGGGCGCGTTCTCCGGCTGCTCAATTTCAAAAACATTTTCCTTTCCCGAAGGCGTTCTGGCAGCCCCGTATACAATCGTTTCCTGAGCCGGCGGATTTTCCTCGCTGATTGTCACCATTCTTGCCTCGGCAGATGCCGGACTGTTGACGGCACAATATGCCCACAAAATCATTGTCAGGTTTCGCAAAGCTTCATCCATTTTTCCCACCTCGCTGTTTGTAATTTTGCTAATGCAAATAATCCTTTTCGGAACAAAAACAAGGAGGCGGAAAAAATTTTTAAGCACCTGCCGTTCTCAGCGCGGCATATCTTTGAGCAAAATCAGCCAGAGCCAAAGCTTGTCCGGCTTTCAAATCCTGCTGCGTTTTCTCGTCAATAATATCTTTCAGACGCCGGCGGCCGGACTTACATTTTTGCATCACGCGGCGCATTGTGGCATCATCCATCATCGGCGTATAATAGCCGTCTCTGTCGGCACGGCCGTGTTTATACAAGTCACGCACGGCCAGATTAAAATGTCCGCCCGGCGCCATATCCAAAAGCTCCTGAGGCGCAAGACGATGACAATACAAAGCCATCTCCAGCCAGCGCCGTTTAAGCAGTCCTTCATGCAGAATGCCGCCGCCGGCGGTTTTCCAACCGCTCAGCTTACGCGCACATTCAAAATCGCTCTTACCGCTGTTAATCGCTTTCAAAAACTCGCTGGGCTGGCGCTTTCTGCCTTTATCATCATAGCCCAGACCGGCAAAATTGGCACTGCCGACAGCATAAATAAAGGCGCTGACAGCCATCAATTGTCCATCGTCCAAATCCTTGTGCACATATTTTTCAATAGCCGGAAAAACATCTTTACGTAAATGAGCCTGCGTATACAAACGTGCCGTTGTCTTGTCAATCGGAGCATCACGCATTGACACCGGCGTTCCGTTTGGCTTATAACAAGAGCCATAACCGATTGTAGCCGCTCCGCCGCTCATATAAGGATAAGGCTCATAGTTTTCCATCAGGGCAATCATTGCCACGATTTTATTTTCAATCTGACACAAACGCTGACCGTTTTTAGAAGCATATTTATTAAGCGTGGACGGCAAAGAAATTTTTTGTGATTCATATCGGCGGTTATCAACCTTCTTGTTCGGCTTTGTTCTGATTTTTGCCACAACCTTATCCATTGACTTTACTTTGGAAGCCGCCGTCTTTTGCTGAGAAGAAGCTGCCGGCCGCGTATCGGATTTTTTCTCATTTTCAGCCGGAGAAACCAGTTCTGAAATTTTAGCCAAAGTTTTGGTGCCAAAATTCCAATCTGCCTTTTTTAATACTTTTGTATTGCCGCTTTCTTTTACCTGAGCAGTTTTATGATCCATGCGGATTTCTTTTTTCACCTGTTGCTTGTCTTGCTGGTCATTTTTTTCAAAATAACTCCGGATAAAATACGGAGCGGCAAGAATCACAGCCCCCTGCAATGTCTTCATAACTGTTTTTCTGATATTTTCTTTACTAAACCAACTACTGCTCATGATAACAACCTCAGCTAGAATCTTAAAACTGACAAAGACTATAGCATAATAGACAAATTCTGTCAATATTTTCTGTCATTTTTATTTATTTCTTTTAAAATAGAAAAAAACGGCACTTTTTCAAGATACCGTTTTTATCTTTTCTCAATATTTCATATAAAGATACAATTTTTTAACAACCTGATAACGTCTGTTATACTCATGATTTTGAGCTTGCTCATCAGCCAAAAACTCAAACTCATGCCTGTAAGCCTCAGACAGTTTTATCCGGTCGTTTTTCGCAATTTTCTGAGCCATTTCGATCAGACAGGCATCAAGAATTTCCTGATCTTCTGCCAGCCAGCCGGCCTGCCGTTCTGCCTGCTTTTCCAAACACTTCAGTGAATGCCGGAGAACAAGACAATAGAAAAACAATAACGCGGCAATCAGTCCCAGAATAATCACCGCTGCAAGATAATACTTTTCCATAAGCAAAAATTTTAAGATTATTCTTCAATAAGAACACTAAAACCGCTGTGTTTTTTTTCCATTTCTTTCAACCTTGCTCTGATGCCCTCAATCAACATAAGCAAAGATTCCTTTGTCGCAGAAACATCATGCGAAGGCATCTCGCTAGCTTCACACTCTCCGACTTTAACGATGTATCTGTTCAAAAGCTCCTGCAACTGCTCCTTAGAAAATTCTGAAAGCAAAATCGCCTGCCCCTTTTTCAAAGAGTCTTGTCCCTCAATACGTTCTTGCTCCTTAATTGTCAACTCTCTTTCCGCCTGTTGACAGCCACGATACAGAGCCATCCCGAAAAAAGACAAAACCAAAGCAAGCACGAACCATGAAATCCACCAGACTTGAGGCGTAAGCTCTCGGCGGTCTAACAAATCAGCACATCCGACAATAAATACAGCAAAAATGATAAGGTTTACAACATCATACCAATAAAGCTTTACTCTCATAATAAATAATTTTTAAATTAATAATTTTGTTAACATACAAAGACTAAAACACCCGCCAATTTTTGTCAATTACTTTTTGACAAAAAAACTTCCGGAAATATTCCGGAAGTTTTTTCATAAAAAGCAAATATGCCAGATATCATGCCTTAGGCTCTCGATCAGCCCTTACTTGTTGCAATTCCTGACGCATTTCTTCCAACTCTTGTTCCAAGTCCTGAAGCTCCTTTTCTTTGGCATCAAGCTGGCGTTGATAATATACAAGCAAAACCAAAGCCGTGATGGCAATAACAATAGAAAAGCAGATAAAAATCCAAACTTCGACATCCATAAGATTGTTTTTTAAACATGATCAATATCAATCTCATGCCATGCCTCACCCGTGTTACGACGCGCGTCTCTCTTCTGCAATGCCTTGGGAACAATCTCTCGCTGCAGTACCTGTACCACTTGTCTGGCTTCCTGATCTTCGGCACATGCTTCTCTGTCGACCAAAGTACGAAGATAATAATGAACAGCATCTTCATCAGCAGAGTCTAAAAATACCTCAAGCAAATGCTCGGCTTCCGCTTTCTCTGCCAGCCTCTTTCGTCTGAGCTCACTGTGCATTTCAAGATAAGCCTGAGCTTCATTCGCCAGCTTCCTGTTTTCTTGTTTTAACTGAGCAATTTGAACCTGCAGCAAAATCAAATAAACAAGGCCGCCCATACAAACAATCATTAAAAAGATTTGCAAATCCATAATAAATAAAATTTAGTTAATAATTCTGTAAATTATCCAAACTCTACAGGTTATAACACCTTTTGTCAAACACAAAAATCATCGCGCCTTTCCGCCTCCGTTCCTCTCTCCTGCCTCATCTCTTTCCACCGCTTTCATTATACTCTGCTTTCCCATTTGCCTCTCCTCATTCTCCTCCTTTGTTTATCACTCCATCTCCTTCCATTACCTCTCCGCACCTCTCTTTTGCCTTGCCCAACCTTTTCTCTCACCCGTCACCCCGCAGATCCTCACTGACTTTCTCCTCCCCTCACTCCTCATTCTCCCTGTTCCCTTCCCCCCCCTCTTTTTACCTCCGCCTTCCTTCACCCGCACCGGTCATTTCTCCCTTTCACCCACCTTCCCTCACCAGCCCCTCGTACTCACCTTCACCTTCTTGTTCCCTCTGCCTGTTCTTCTCTCCTCCCCTCCTCATACCCAATTTCTCCCTCACGCCACTCCTCTCTTTTCCCCACAAAAAATCCCCGATATTTTCACAATCGGGGATTTTCCTCAACTAAGTTTGCTCAATAATTATTGGGCATCCTTCTGCTCTCCAGCTTCGGCTGTCGGCAGTGCCATATTGGCAGCGGCGGCAGCTTCTTCTTTGAGCGCCAGAATTTCTTTGTCATTCTGAACAGCAACCTTCTTCAAGGCTCTCAGAACGGTACCGGTACCGGCCGGAATCAAACGACCGACGATAACGTTTTCTTTCAGGCCTTTCAGATTGTCAACCTTGCCCTCAACCGCAGCTTCGGTCAAGACACGAGTTGTCTCTTGGAAGGACGCGGCAGAGATAAACGACTTGGTCTGCAAAGAGGCTTTTGTAATACCCAGCAGAACCGGATCAGCCTCGGCCGGATTACCGCCATCGGCAATAGCCTTGGCATTTTCGGCTTCAAAGACATCACGGTCAACCTGTTCGCCAATCAGGAAAGTCGTATCACCCGGCTGGGTAATCTCAACCTTGCGCAACATCTGCGAAACAATAACCTCAATATGCTTGTCGTTAATCTTAACGCCTTGCAGACGGTAAACGTCCTGAACTTCTTTAACCAGATATTCAGCCAGTTTCTCAACACCGAGAACACGCAAAATATCATGCGGAGCCGGCGTACCTTCTACCAGCATATCGCCTTTCTTAACGATATCACCGTCTTGAACAACCAGATGGCGTCCTTTCGGAACCAGATATTCAAGCGGTTCGCCTTTTTTCGGAACGACTGTAACGCGCTGTTTGGCCTTATAGTCCTTACCGAATTCGACCATACCGTCAATATCGGAGATAATAGCCTGATCTTTCGGGCGGCGGGCTTCAAACAGCTCGGCCACACGCGGCAGACCACCGGTAATATCTTTCGTCTTGGAGCTTTCTCTCGGAATTCTCGCAATAACGTCACCGACCTGAACTTCCTGACCGTCTTCGACTGACAAAATCGCATCAACCGACATATAATAACGAATTTCTTTGCCGTTATCATAAGTAACCGGCTTGCCTTTGGCGTCTTTCAGCATAATGCTCGGTTTCAAACCGGCACTTGAAGACTGTGACCGCCAGTCAATAACCGTCTTGGAAACAACACCTGTCGTTTCATCAACAGTTTCTTTAACCGATACATTGTTAATCAAGTCAACCAAAGCAACCTTACCGGCTTTTTCGGTAATAACCGGAATCGTAAACGGATCCCATTCGGCAACTTTCTGACCTTTCTTCACCTTGGCGTCTTCGGCAGCCAGAAGCTTTGTACCATAAGGAACATGGTGACGGGACTTCTCACGGCCCTGCGCGTCAACAATAACCAGTTCGCAGTTACGTGACAAGACAATGCCGTTGCCTTCGGAGTTATAAACCAGATGTTTGTTTTCAACTTTCATCACACCGGCAAACGGAACTTCAACAGAAGCCTGCTCGGCGCCTTTCTGAGCGGCACCACCGATGTGGAAGGTTCTCATGGTCAGCTGCGTACCCGGTTCACCAATGGACTGGGCGGCAATAACACCGACGGCCTCACCGACGTTAACCGGCGTTCCGCGAGCCAAATCGCGACCATAACAGGCAGCACATACGCCGTCTTTGGTTTCACAGGTAAGAACGGAACGGATCTTAACTTGTTCAACACCGGCTTTTTCAACAACTTCAACGTCATTTTCATCAATCAGCTTGCCTCTCTTGACCAGAACCTCACCGCTTTCAGGATGAATAATATCTTCCTGAATGGTACGGCCGAGGATTCTCTCGCCGATGGAAACAATAACGTTACCGCCGTCAACAACCGGACGGACAATAATACCGCGCTCGGTACCGCAATCCGTTTCGGTAATAACCACGTCTTGGGCAACGTCAACCAGACGACGGGTCAGATAACCGGAGTTAGCGGTCTTCAAAGCGGTATCAGCCAAACCTTTACGGGCACCGTGGGTAGAGTTAAAGTACTCAAGCACGGTCAGGCCTTCTTTAAAGTTTGAAATAATCGGCTGTTCGATAATCTCGCCGTTCGGCTTAGCCATCAAACCGCGCATACCGGCCAGCTGACGCATCTGAGCGGCAGAACCGCGCGCACCGGAGTGAGCCATCATATAAACGGAGTTGATGTAACCATGCTCGCTCTTAGAGATGTTTTTCATCATCTCATCGGCAATCTTATCGGTACAAGCAGCCCAGATATCGACCACTTTGTTGTACTTCTCGCCTTTGGTAATCAAACCGTTTTGATACTGTTGTTCAAATTCCTTAACCTGTTTCTCGGTTTCATCAATCAAAACCTTCTTGGCATCAGGAACAATCAAGTCGTCTTTACCGAAAGAAATACCAGCCTTACAAGCGTTTGTGAAGCCCAGAGTCATAATCTTGTCAACAAACAAGACGGTTTCTTTCTGTCCGCAGTGACGATAAACAATATCAATAATCTCACCGATTTCTTTCTTCTTAACCAAACGGTTAACCAGAGAGAACGGAACATTCTGATGTTTCGGCAAAATCTGCGACACTTTAATACGTCCCGGAGTTGTCTCGACAACGCCGTATTTGATTTCGCCGTCATCGCTGACATATTCCATACGGCATTTAATCTTGGCATGCAGGTCAACAACCTTGGCATCCAAAGCCATTTCGACTTCGTTAATGTCAGAGAAAACCATACCTTCACCAAGCATACCGTCAGCATCATAAGTCAGGTAATAAATACCCAAAACCATGTCTTGCGTCGGAACGATAATCGGCTTGCCGGACGCCGGCGACAGAATGTTGTTGGTAGACATCATCAAAACGCGGGCTTCGAGTTGTGCTTCAACAGACAGCGGAACGTGAACGGCCATCTGGTCACCGTCGAAGTCGGCGTTGAACGCGGTACAAACCAGCGGATGCAGGTGGATAGCCTTGCCTTCAACCAAAACCGGTTCAAAAGCCTGAATACCCAGACGGTGCAGTGTCGGCGCACGGTTCAGCAAAACCGGATGCTCGCGGATAACTTCTTCCAGAATATCCCAGACTTCCGGACGCTCTTTTTCAACCATGCGTTTGGCCGCTTTAATGGTCGTGGCGTGGCCGTAGAGTTCCAGCTTGGCATAAACAAACGGCTTAAACAATTCCAGCGCCATCTTCTTCGGCAGACCGCATTGGTGCAGTTTGAGTTCCGGACCAACCGTAATAACCGAACGGCCGGAATAGTCAACACGTTTACCGAGCAGGTTCTGACGGAAACGACCCTGCTTACCTTTGAGCATGTCGGACAAAGATTTCAGCGGACGTTTGTTGGTACCGGTAATGGCGCGGGCACGACGGCCGTTGTCAAACAAGGCATCAACAGATTCCTGCAGCATGCGTTTTTCGTTGCGGATGATAATATCCGGCGCATGCAGTTCCATCAATCTCTTCAAACGATTGTTGCGGTTAATAACGCGACGATACAAATCGTTCAGGTCAGAGGTTGCAAAACGGCCGCCGTCCAACGGAACCAACGGACGCAGTTCAGGCGGAATAACCGGCAGAACATCAAGAATCATCCATTCCGGTTTGGTGTTGGAATCAAGGAAAGCCTCAATGATTTTCAGTCTCTTAACCAGCTTTTTTCTCTTGGATTCGGAAGCGGCTTCTTTCAGCTCTTCACGAATAGTCTTGCGTTCGGCTTCCAAATCAATTGAAGCCAGAATTTCTTTCAACGCTTCGGCACCGATACCGGCACGGAAAGAATCTTCGCCGTATTCGTCAACAGCTTCCTGATACTGTTCCTCGCTCAAAAGCTCATTCACGGAGAGCGGAGTCAGCCCCGGCTCAATCACAATGTAGCTTTCAAAATAAAGGACGCGCTCCAGAGCCTTCATCGGAATATCGGTCAAAACCGCAATCCGTGACGGCAAAGATTTCAGGAACCAGATATGGGCAACCGGCGCAGCCAGTTCAATATGTCCCATTCTTTCGCGACGGACTTTGGAAAGCGTGACCTCAACGCCGCACTTCTCGCAGACAACGCCGCGGTATTTCATTCTTTTGTACTTTCCGCACAAACATTCATAGTCTTTTACCGGACCAAAAATGCGGGCACAGAACAAACCGTCTCTTTCCGGCTTAAACGTACGATAGTTAATGGTTTCGGGTTTTTTGACCTCACCATAAGACCACGAACGGATTTGCTCAGGAGAAGCGATGGAAATCTTAATCTCGTCAAAAGATTCCCCGGCAGTTTGTTGCCCAAAAAACTTCATAATATCGTTCATATTTTTAAAACTCCTCTTACCTTAGGCTTCATCATTAAGCAATTCGACGTTCAGGCACAACGACTTGATTTCTTTAACCAAAACGTTGAAGGATTCCGGAATGCCGGCTTCAAAACCGTCATCACCGCGAACAATTGCCTCATAAACTTTTGTACGTCCGTTAACGTCATCGGATTTAACGGTAAGCATTTCCTGCAGGGTATAGGCAGCGCCGTAAGCCTGCAGAGCCCAAACTTCCATTTCACCGAAACGTTGTCCGCCGAATTGAGCCTTACCGCCCAGCGGCTGCTGGGTAACCAGACTGTACGGACCGACTGAACGGGCGTGCATTTTCTCGTCGACAATGTGGTGCAGTTTAATCATATAGATGATACCAACGGTAACCTTACGGTCAAACTTCTCGCCGGTACGGCCGTCATACAGGTCAATCTGACCGGAAGTCGGCAGCCCTGCCAGAGAAAGCATACGGTTAATATCGTCTTCATGAGCACCGTCAAATACCGGCGTCGCTGTCGGCACGCCTCTCTTGAGGTTTGAAACCATTTCGAGTTTCTCGGCTTCGCTCATCGGAACGATATCACGATTATACTGTTTTTCACCGTAAATTTCTTTCAGGCGGTTGTTCAAATCGTCAAGGGTTTTCTCGCCTCTCTTATACTGTTCGCACATTTCATTGAGTTGCTGACCCAATTCTTTGGCGGCCCAGCCTAAGTGAGTTTCCAAAATTTGTCCGACGTTCATACGGGAAGGCACACCCAGCGGATTCAACACAATGTCAACCGGTGTACCGTCTTCCATATACGGCATGTCTTCAAGTTTCAGAACACGGGAAATCGTACCTTTGTTACCGTGACGTCCGGCAATCTTATCACCGGATTGAATCTTACGTTTGGTCGCAATGAAAACTTTAACCATTTTCAAAACACCCGGCAGCAAATCATCGCCGCGTTGGACTTTTTCAACCTTGTCTTCAAAATGCTTCTGAATCTTTTCGTTACGGGCATCAAACGCAGCCAGCAGCTCTTCGATTCTGGCCATGACTTCTTCGTCTTTGACCACAATCTTGCGCCATTGCGAAGACGGGATTGAAGCCAGAGCTTCATCCGTAATCACGGCATTTTTAGAAATGCCTTTCGGTGCGTCAACAACGGTCTGTCCAAGCAGGATAGATTTCAAACGCGCTTCAAAATTCTTGCGGATAATCGCCAGCTCGTCATCACGGTCTTTTGCCAGATTAGAAATTTCTTCCTGTTCAATAGACAGCGCACGCTCGTCTTTCTCAACGCCGCGGCGGGAGAAGACGTGAACGTCAACGACAATGCCTTCGATACCCGGCTGAACACGCAAAGACGTATCACGAACATCAGAAGCTTTTTCACCAAAGATGGCACGCAGCAATTTTTCTTCCGGCGTTACCGGAGATTCACCCTTCGGCGTTACCTTACCGACCAGAATATCGCCGGCCTTAACTTCGGCACCGATATAAACAATACCGGCTTCGTCAAGGTTGCGCAAAGCTTCTTCACCAACGTTCGGAATATCGCGGGTAATTTCTTCCTGACCGAGTTTGGTATCACGAGCCATGACTTCAAATTCTTCAATATGCAAAGAAGTAAAGACGTCATCGCGGGAAATTCTCTCAGACAGCAAAATCGCATCTTCGTAGTTCAAACCGTTCCACGGCATAAACGCAACCAGCACGTTTTTACCCAGAGCCAACTCGCCCATATCAGTACAAGGACCGTCAGCCATAATGTCACCGGCCTTAACCTCGTCACCGACCTTAACCAACGGAACCTGATTAATGCAGGTATTCTGGTTAGAACGGCGGAATTTCTGCAATTTGTAAATTTCAACACCAACGTCTTTGGTATTTTCGTTATGAGAACGAACCACAATACGATTGGCGTCAACGGCATCGACAACACCGTCATATTTACAAACAACCGTCGCGCCGGAATCTTTGGCAACAGCAGCTTCCATGCCAGTACCGACCAGCGGAGCTTCCGAACGCAGCAAAGGCACGCCTTGGCGCTGCATGTTAGAACCCATCAATGCACGGTTCGCGTCATCGTTTTCCAGGAACGGAATCAAAGCCGTTGCAACAGAAACCAATTGTTTCGGCGAAACGTCAATAAAGTCGATTTCTTCCGGATGAGCAAACTCAAATTCGCCGGCTTTACGACAGGCAATCAGCTCATCTTCAAAACGGCCGTCGTCTTTAACCTTGGCGTTTGCTTCGGCGATTTTGAACTTGCCTTCCTCGTCGGCAGACAAATAAACCACTTCCGAAGTAACCTTGCCGTCAACAACCTTGCGGTACGGGCATTCGATAAAGCCGTATTTGTTAATGCGGGCAAAAGTCGACAGAGAGTTAATCAAACCAATGTTCGGACCTTCCGGCGTTTCAATCGGGCAGATACGACCATAGTGAGTCGGGTGCACGTCGCGGACTTCAAAGCCTGCACGGTCACGGGACAAACCGCCCGGCCCCAATGCGGACAAACGGCGTTTGTGCGTAATCTCGGACAACGGGTTGTTCTGATCCATAAACTGCGACAACTGAGAAGAACCGAAGAATTCACGGATAACGGCGGCAATCGGTTTGGCATTGACCAAATCCTGCGGCTTAACGTTAGCCAGAACTTCGGAGGACATTCTTTCGCGAATGGCTCTTTCCATACGCAGCAGACCCATGCGGTATTGATTTTCCATCAATTCGCCGACGGAACGGACACGACGGTTGCCAAGGTGGTCAATATCATCAACTTCGCCTTTGCCGTCGCGCAATTCAACCAAGCGTTTGACAATGCGCAAAATATCATCGGCGCGCAATGTTCTCAATGTGTCGGGCGCATCTTCAAAAGAAATGTCCAAAGCCACATTCATCTTAACGCGGCCGACGGAAGAAAGGTCATAGCGTTCCAGATCAAAGAACAAAGATTTAAACAACTGCTCGGCAGTTTCCAGTGTCGGCGGCTCACCCGGGCGCATAACGCGATAGATGTCAAGCAGAGCCTCTTCACGGCAGGAATTCTTGTCTGCTGCCAGCGTATTGCGAATATACGGGCCGACGTTAACGCCGTCAATGTACAGCGTATTGATTTCGCTGACTTTGGCCGCGGCAATTTTGCCCAGCAGTTCTTCGGTAATCTCATCACCGGCTTCGGCAATCACTTCGCCGCTCTTCTTTTCAACAACTTCATTGGCCAAAAACTTGCCAATCATCCGGCCGGCATCGACTTTGTAAAATTCCAAGCCTTCATCGGCGAGTTTCTGAGCCAGTCTCGGGGTCAGCTTTTTGCCCTGTTCCAAAACAACATCGCCGGTTTTGGCATTAACGAGATCAAAGTCAAATTTAACGCCTTTCATTCTTTCCGGAACAAATTTGGCTTTCCATGCTTTTTTATCAGCCACAAAGGTGTCAATCTCATAGAAATAAGCAAGGATTTCTTCTTTCGACATCCCTTTGATTTCGGACGGATCAATCTTCTTGCCTTCTTTGGCCAGCTTTTTGATTTTTTCTTCGGTTTCTTTGGAATACAAAGAATACAAGATAGAAGTTACCGGCAACTTACGACGGCGGTCAATTCGGGCATACAATAGGTCTTTGGCATCAAATTCAAAATCCAGCCAGGAACCGCGGTACGGAATAATACGGGCGGCAAACAAATATTTACCGGAAGAAACCGTCTTGCCTTTATCATGGTCAAAGAACACGCCCGGAGAACGGTGCATCTGAGAAACAACCACGCGCTCGGTACCGTTGCAGATAAAGGTACCTTTGTCCGTCATCAACGGAATATCACCCATATACACGTCTTGTTCTTTAATGTCGTGAATGGATTTTGCACCGGTGGTTTCGTCAGTATCCCAAACAACCAGACGCAGCGTAGCCTTAATCGGAGCGGCATAAGTCATATCGCGCTTAATGCACTCTTCCACGTCATACTTCGGCTCTTCGAGTTCATATTTAACAAATTCCAACTCGCCGTTACCGGAAAAATCTTTGATTGGGAAAACAGATTTGAATACTTCTTCCAAACCGAACTCGCATTTTTCTGCGTTTTTATCAGCTTCGATAAAGCTGTTATAAGAACCGGTTTGAACTTCGATTAAACTCGGCATTTCTGACACGGCGTCAATCTTGCCGAAGTTTCTTCTTACACGTCTTTTGCTCGTATAAGATGTCAACATATACTTCAATCCCTATTAGTTAGATTCTGCGACAATACTGCTGGACAACGCCAAACCCCGACCGCAGAAGGTTATAAAAAATCGATTTTCAGAGGAGGAATCCTGCCAAACCCCCGAATAAAAATTCACTTGGCAGCGATTCGCAGAATAATAAATTTTAAATTCGTCTACTTTTATACCACTGAGTCTAAAATTGCAAGCACTATTATCGCAAAAGAGTCAAGTTTTTTAATATTAAATTTAACACATTTTTAAACTAAGCGATTCAAATTTCCCGCTTATTGATTCTCAGCCGCACATTGCTTATTTTTCAGATTTTCCCATTAAGATTCAGATATTTTTGTCTTTCTTTTTACAATTTGAATATTTCAAAACATTTTCGATATTAAATTAATAATGCCAAAATGATTTTCTGTTCCCAGTACCTAAATAAACAGCCATCACTAAAAAGATGCTTTACAACACAAAAACAAACGCACTAATAGATACCCCTCAGTAAACTGAGAAATTCTACAAAAAAGCTCTCCTGACAGAGAGCTTTTCTTTCATGATTCCTGAGCAAAACGATGATCCAAGTACAAAACGCCCCGCGCAAAATAATTTTCTCCAATAAATCCCAAATATACCTCTCCCGAAGCAAAATTTACCAGCCAGGCCTTACAATCATAAGGATAGGAAGCACACCAGCAAAAAGCATCAAGATTTTCCGCTCCAATTTCCTGCAAAGCAAAGCCTATCTTTTTTACATCAATCTGCGGCCACATACACCATACCGCTCCCAAGCATTCTTCAGGTTCAAATAAAGCAGCCTGATGACCATTAACATAAATCGTTTTACAATATTTCTCTGCTTCTGACTGAGACATACATTCATCAGAAACATTTTTCAGAAAAACAAAGATATCCCAAACTATTCCAACTGCTTCACCACTAGCTTTATCATAATAAATCTCATATCCGCCAGAAGTAAATTTTGATTTTTTTAACAAATTCTCTTTCATAATAATCTATATTAAAATTAATTTCTGTTTAAGAATTTACCTTAACGCTCTCAATTAGTCAAACCAAAATTTTCCTCATTACATACAATAATTCTAAAATATCTTTTCATTCGGTCTGTTCATCTCACCCCTCTCCCCCGAAAACGCACCAAGCCCTGTTCCCAAAGCATATAATCGTCCGGCAGGCTTATCCCCCTTTCATTTATCCCGCTGTATTTTTAACAAGCAACATATGGCCCAAAATTTAGCAACCAAACTCAAAGAACAGCTCAGACAGCATCAAAATTGCAAAGGAGAAAATTTTAGTAACCGCTAAGGAAAAATAACAATGATTTGTTATTTTTCTCTGCAAGGTCTTGACTTTCTTAATGAGAAAAGAATTGCGACAACTTTCTTTTCGAATTTAGAAACTCAAGCCAGCGAGGTACATGAATTTTCTCCTTTTGCAATTTTAGCTCACTCTAGGGTAAAAGTTCAAGATTTGAGGCTTATAGTGTGAAAAACAAAGCGGTCAAAATTTTAGTAACCGCTAAGGAAAAATAACAATGATTTGTTATTTTTCTCTGCAAGGTCTTGACTTTCTTAATGAGAAAAGAATTGTGACAACTTTCTTTTCGAATTTAGAAACTCAAGCTAAAGAGGTACATGAATTTTGACCGCTCTGCAGTTTTTTGCACTAGAAGCCCAAAGACTGAACTTTTAATTACTTGAGTTCAACCTTAGCACCAGCCTCTTCAAGTTTCTTCTTGATTTCTTCGGCTTCAGCTTTGGCAACGCCTTCTTTAACAGTTTTCGGAGCACCGTCTACCAAGTCTTTGGCTTCTTTCAGACCCAAAGCCGTGATAGCGCGGATCTCTTTAATAACGTTAATTTTGTTAGCACCGGCATCAGCAAGAATAACATCAAATTCAGATTTTTCTTCTTCAGCGGCACCGGCAGCAGCACCACCGGCAGCTACAGCAACGGCAGCAGCGGCAGAAACGCCCCATTTTTCTTCCAGCATTTTAGACAGGTCAGCTGCTTCCATAACAGTCAAAGCTGACAATTCATCAACTAATTTGGCTAAATCGGCCATATCTTTATCTCCAATAAATAAATTAAATTTAAATTCTAAAAATTTTCACTCTCTTCAATTATTGCTTTTAAACCAAGTAATGCGAAGTGGATTTCGAACGACGTGTAATAAACACAATACACAAGAGAGAAATCCGCCAGCAGAACTGGTATAAAACAATAATTAATACTAGGCAGCTTCTTTTTCGCTGTAAGCCTTGGTAACTCTTGCCAATTGTGCTCCCGGAGCCTGCAACAGGCCAATAATCTTGGCACGCAGTTCGTCGAGCGACGGAATGGTAGCGAGCTTGTTGATTTCGGCAACAGAAAGAACACCTGTTCCCATTGCACCGCCGACAACAATCAGCTTCTCATTGGTTTTGGCAAATTGAACACAAGCTTTGCAAGCCGAGATCGGATCATTGGCGAAAGCAATAGCTGTCGGACCTTTGAACAAATCTGTCAGGCCTTCAAATTTTGTGCCCTTGAGAGCAAGACGAGTGATACGATTTTTAGTAACTCTGAACCCAGCGCCTGCTTTTCTGATATTGTCGCGCAGTTCTGAAACTTCGGCTACAGTCAAGCCTTTGTAGTGGGAAACCACAACAATTTCAGCACCGTTGAACAACTCATTCAGTTCACTGAGCAATTGTGCTTTTTCTTCGCGATTCACTTTATTGTCTCCAATAAAAACATTGCTTGTTGCAATGTATTTCAACACTTAACCGCCAAGACTTTAAGGTTAGAAAATTTAATTTGCTTCATCTCCCAACCGCCTTAGCGGAACCTAATCTGTCCAGGAGAAAAAAGATATTAAAATGTCTCTACTCCCGTCTGCGTAGGATATTTAAGATAAGGCCTTGTTTACAAGCGGGAAACCAGCTGCCATACAACAACCGCCCCTCTTTTAATAACCGGAAACCCGGCTATCTCGCCCAGAAAGCCCCAATCGGCCTTCCAAGTCACATGACCCGACCACCTACGGTCTTGGACAGTTTTCAAAAAACTTTCCGGTTCTTAATGAACTCTTGTTAAAGCTTTTTGAAGAGCGGGTGGTGGTAAAGTCCGCCACCCAAAACTTTTTTATACTTTGTAAGTTCGTCCATAATCTAAACAAACCATCCACGGCTTTGATAAACGTTTTTGCTACGCCGGAATTTTTGAGTGATGTGTACATAAAAACGTACATGAACGAAAAAATTCCAAGTATGAAGAACGTTTAGCAAACGCCCCATTACAAAGCTGAAGAATCAACCTTCAAACCAACACCCATCGTGCTGCTCAAAGAAATTTTCTTCATATAAACACCTTTGGCACCAGCCGGTTTTGCTTTAATGATTGCATCAATAAAGGTTTTGGCGTTGTCATAAATCTGATCTTCGCTAAAGCTTGCTTTGGCAATACCGGCATGAACAATACCGTTCTTTTCAACACGATACTGAACTTCACCTGCTTTTGCTTTCTTAACGGCATTGGCAACATCCATGGTAACCGTACCCAGTTTCGGGTTCGGCATCAGGCCTTTCGGACCGAGAACGCGTGCAACGCGGCCGGCCAAACCCATCATATCCGGAGTAGCAATACATCTGTCAAAGTCAACTTTACCGGCCAAAATAGAGTCAATCAGGTTCTCGGCACCGACGACATCAGCACCGGCAGCCTTAGCTTCATCAGCTTTTTCGCCTTGAGCCAAAACGGCAACACGAACGGTCTTGCCGTTACCGTGCGGCAAAGAGCATACGCCGCGAACCATCTGGTCAGCGTGTTTCGGATCAACACCCAGATTGATAGCCAGATCAATTGTTTCGTCAAATTTAGCTTTTGCATTTTCTTTAACGAGCTTAACAGCGTCTTTCAGAGAATAGCTCTGCATTTTATCAACTGTTTTATAAGCATTTACGATTCTTTTTCCGTGCATAGCCTTACTCCACAACCTTAACGCCCATTGAACGAGCCTGACCTTTAACCATATTCATGGCAGATTCGACTGTCGAGCAGTTCAAATCCGGCATTTTGGCTTCGGCAATTTCTTTAACCTGAGCCATAGTCAGCTGACCGGCAACAGATTTGCTGGGTTCTTTGGAACCGCTTTTAATGTTAGCGGCTTTTTTAATGTAGAAAGCAACCGGCGGCAATTTGGTGATAAAAGTAAAGCTTTTATCTTCAAATGCGGTAATAACAACCGGTACCGGAATGCCCGGTTCCATTTTCTGTGTAGCTGCGTTAAAAGCTTTGCAGAATTCCATAATGTTCAAGCCTTTTTGGCCCAGAGCCGGACCAACTGGAGGAGAAGGGTTAGCTTTTCCTGCAGGGATTTGAAGCTTGATTAATCCTAAAATTTTCTTTTTAGACTTAGCCATTTCATACCTCTGTTAGGGTCGTGGTACAAGACGATGGCACGCCTCCCACGAAATTATTACACATTCGATTCGCCTCATCAAAGACAGAGTCCTGCCTTTAAGAGTCGCCCTTGTATATCACAATCATTCAAAATTACAAGAACTTTTTTAAATTTTCTTCATTTTGAGTCACAAATTTGACCTAACATACTAAAAAGACTCGAAAGCAAGAAGGACTTTCGAGTCTAATTTTGGCAAAAACGAACACTATCTTCCCCTGTTTGTTCTCAGATTTTGGCGTGAATATGTATAATATCCTTTTGTTTCGTGACTGGTTTCTGCCGGCAGAGAAAAAGACAAATGTCCGTTTGCAAGAGGTATTTTCACCTTCACGTTTTTCTCTGAAAAATTATAAGCAAATACTTTATACTTTCCTTCCTGATTCGAACGGGAAAAAGCAATAACCTCGTCATTTCCGGTTTCAAAAAATTTGACATCACCGTATTCTTTTAGAAAACTCTCATTGCGCCGCTTCAAAAGCCGACGGGTCTGATTCAGCATGGAATCAGGAAATTTTTCCTGCCGGTCAACCGCTAAAATACGTTGTTCCGGAGTCGGGCGCAACGACATATTTCTTGAAACATCATCATCCCTGAAAGATTTGCAAAAGCCGCCGCGGGCACCGTCCCAAGGCATACCGGCGTTCAACCAGACTTCTCTCGGATCATTTTTTCTGTTTTTAGCGTTTTCCAAACAACGCGGATTAGGGAGCCCCAATTCTTCGCCTTGAAAAAGACAAATGCTTCCGGGCAGCGTCGTCAGCATATCCATAAGCATTACACTCTTTTTTTGCGAATATTTTTCTCCAAAGAAACGGCTGGCAACACGCTCCAGATCATGATTACTCAATGCCCAGTTAAGCTTTTTCCCTTTGGGAGAAACTGCCAGCGCGGCTTCTACGGCTTTAGGAAAATCTGCCAGTCCGCCTTTGAGAGAACCAATATAAAACGCACTGCAAATACTGTCTCTTATAGTATTCTTTCCCTTGGCATTTCCATAACGCCCTTTATCAAAAACATATTCAGACAGCAGTGTTTTCTTTCCGGCATAAGAATTCGTCAGGTCCTGAATTTCATCCAGAAAAGAACAACCGATTTTATGATTAATGTCATAAATACGCATCTGCTCCCCGCTGGGTAACAACGGATTATCCAACAACCTCGGATCATAACCATAATGACATGAACCATCAAGCCGAAACCCGTCCACGCCCATATCAAGCCAATGTCGGGCCACATTCAGCAATTCCGTCCGAACCTTAGGATTATTTATATTCAAATTCGGCATTGAAACATCAAAACTGTGCATATAAAATTGTTGCCGCTCTTCATTCCAGGCCCAAACACTTTCTCCTGATGAATCCCACGTTGAAGGCCAGTTATTCGGAACAACAGGCTTGCCGTTCTCATCATACCCTTTGGCATCGGCCCATACAAAATAATCAGTATAAGGTTCTTCTCTTTTGATACTTTTCTTAAACCACTCATGTTCCTGAGAACAATGATTGTAAACCTGATCGACAATAACTCTCAGTCCTTTTTGATGATAAACATCAACCAGTTCTTTAAAATCGTTATTGGTTCCAAACATGGGATCAACATTATAATAATCAATAATGTCATACCCCATGCCCGTTTTGTTCCATTTGTAAAAAGGAGCAATCCAAACCGTGTCAACTCCGATGCTCTTAACATAATCCGCCATCTCGGTAATCCCTTTCAGATTACCATAGGCTCCTTTATAAGGATCGCTTTCACTGCCGGCTGCATAATTAAATGTCAGCGGATAAATCTCATAAATAATCTCATTATTCATTAAAATGCCCCTTTCCACCCAATATTTACTTCAGCATAACATAAATAAAGCTTACTCGCAAGTTTGTTTTTGACAAAAATCAAGATTTTAAACAAAAAAATATTGCAAAACCGGATGATTTGTTCTAGAGTATAATCAATATTTTATTATTAAATTAATTTTTATGAAACAATGTATCACGCGATACGGATTTGCCCAAGGCTCTGTATATCAGGCCTCCGTATCAAAAATCAAAAACGACCGGGTATTTTTTAAAATAACAAACAAGTGTGGAGAAACATTTACGGCAGCTTATTTTGCAACAAGAGGCAATATGAATCTTCATCAGGTTTTTAAAAAAGGAAGCTTAACCGAAGTCAGCGTCATCTGTCATTGCAATCCCGACAAAACGCATTACGGACTGCACCTTCTGGTTTCGCCCCAAACCCTGCCGCCCGATGACTACATGAAAAACCATGCCGTCGGAACAATCGTTCAGGCAACCATAGACAGCATTAAAGGCGCCGTGATGACTCTTCGCCTGACGGATAATGTCTATTGTCAGACCAAACGCTGCAAAAGGGCAAAAACCGGTGATGAAATCAGTTGCAAAATTGAGCGTTACAACAAAAACAAACACTCAATTTCCGTCAGAGCTTTGCAACCGGTATAAACACTAAAAAAGAAAAGCCTTTGATTAATATCAAAGGCTTTTCTTTTAATTTACAGCTGCTTTAAGAAACTTTTTCAACCTGCGAAAACTCCAATTCCACCGGAGTCGACCGGCCGAAAATAGAAACGGAAACTTTCAGGCGGGATTTTTCCAAATCAACTTCCTCAACCAAACCGATGAAAGAAGCAAACGGACCGTCACAAACTCTGATCTGCTCGCCAACTTCATAGTCAACCACGGTCTGTGGACGCTCAACCCCTTCCTGCATCTGGGTAATAATTCTCTGAGCCTCGGCCTCGGTAATCGGGAAAGGCTTGTTGCGGCTGCCAAGAAAATTGGTAACTTTCGGATTATTTTTAATCAAATGCCATGCATCGTCCGTCATAATCATTTTAACCAGAATATATCCCGGAAAGAACTTGCGTTCGCTGCTGACTTTGGCACCCTTCTTAACTTCGACAACTTCTTCGGTCGGCACCATAATATCCAGAATTTTGTCATCCATTTTTTTCAAAACGGCCTGTTCCTTAATCGATTCGGCAACTTTTTTCTCCGAACCGGAATGAACGTTTACAACATACCAACGAGCATCCATAACCTATTCTCCAATCATAAAAATCTTCTGTACGCCCCAACCCAGAATCTGGTCGACAACAAAGAAAAACGTTGCGGCGATTGCAACAATGACCAAAACCATAATTGAGGTTTGAATAACTTCTTTTTTTGTAGGCCAGGTAACCTTTTTAACTTCCTGCTTAACCTGCCTGAAAAACTGTATTGGACTAACTTTTGCCATGGATCCTATCCATTATAAATAAAGATTAAAAACAAACATTCGCACTTGATGCACTCAAGAAAACGGCAGAACATATCCGGCAATAGACGAGCCGAAACACCGGCCAAATATATCCTGACTTAATGTCGCCAACATATTAAATTATTTTTTGTATGTCAATAGAATATTCTCGGTTTGCTCAAATAATCTTGGCTGTACGGCCGTCTTTTCAAAAATCCCCCAAAAAAAATCCGAAGAAATTCATCTTCGGATTTAAAATGCAGACATCACACAAGGCAAATTACTCATACACAACCTCCCAGACAAAAGGAGAAGGCACATCGGGAATAAAACGATGGGCTTTTCTTCCGTCACGCAGTATCCGCCAGTCTCCCGGAACGGTACTCTCAATTCTCAAAACTTCAAGATTGTTAACCCGCCATACCGCAATGAGAAGTTTTCGGCCGTTAATCGTCATACGATTAAGAGAGGGCATCATGTAATTTCCACCATTTTTGACGGTAAAAGTCCTGTTTTCCGTCAATTGATCTAATTTAATTGCTTCCATAATAACATAATTATAAATAAAACAAGGTGATAATGTAATATTTTTGCCTCAAAGTCAATATAAGTTTTTTTCCCAAAGACCGCCCTTTCGGACAACTTTATCTTAAATGGCAGAACATATAGGGCAATACACAGGCAGATATTGCAGCGTTTAATGTCCGTATTTTAGACAAGCCACCCCAACAACGATGAACATAATACCCAAACAACGGACAAATGATATTGTATCATGAAAGAAAAATATTCCCGCCGCAAAAGTGCAGCTTGCCCCGATACCAGTCCATATTGCATAAGCCGTGCCGATAGGAATTGCCTTTTGAGCCATATATAAAAATACTCCGCTGAATACCATAGCAAGAGCGGCAAAAGTAACCCAAAGCAGCTTCAAAGACGATATTTCCGCCATCTTCAACCCAACCGGCCAACCAACTTCAAACACGGCAGCAATCAGCAAATATATCCACGCCATAATTGTTTCACCTCTGATATTTTTTATTTAAAAACAAAAAAACACCAAAATCTTCTGTCTTCCAAGGCCTAACGACAGAAAATCATGATGTTGCACCTTCTTACCCGGCGGCAAGATATTTTTTATTATATTAAAATTTTTTCCAAAGTCAAAAATTATTTTCATACACAAAAATTTAATCACTCTCACTACAAACTTTGATAAAATAAAAAATCGCCATGTTGCCTTTATGACAACACGGCGACTAAGATTACTCAAACAGTTCATCCAATCTCTCAAGGATAAGCTCCGGTTTTACGTCATCGTAAAATTGAGCACTTCCAACAGACGGCGAGGAAAAATAATGCCAAAGCCAATTTCTATAGCTACGATCATCACAGAATACGACAACTTTATTATTCTTGCTGATAGCCACTAAAATTACCTCAGCGCAATCTATTCCCAGCTTATCAGCAACATATGGCCTAAGAGAATAGACAAGCCTTAAAGCAAACTCTTCTGCCTTGTCATAAATTTCGGGAACACGAGCAACTGTATATTGCTTGCTAAAATCAAAAGCAACATTCATGGCATCAATTTCTTTTTTAGACATCATAATTTTCAAAAATTTAAGTTATACAATAATATTTTCTAATAGCCGCATATCAGCACATAAAAAACAAAGAAGCAAGCAATTTATTCGTTTATTTTTCATCAATCCTTTCCAAATCTTATGAATTATAATAAAAAAGCCGCTTTTCAGCGACTTTATCTTGCATGGCAGAACACCGAGAACAATACACAGACTAATTCGTTTACCGGCCCCTAATATTTTCCGTGACTATTTTATATGTATTTCTAGGATTTTGATTAAGACTTGGAAACAGCTCATACAAATTAAAACCTAATTTTTTATCAAAATACGCTTTTATTTCTAGATATGGTTCAGTAAATTCAGGCGGCAACTTTTTGTTGAATCTTGCCTCATATTCTTCCTGCCGCTGTTCCAACTTTACAATACCATCTTTATTTGCCATACTATCTGAAAGTTGGATAAGCATATCTTCATCGGTTAAAGATGTGTTGGAGATAAAATCGACGACAAAATCAAAATCTTTTGTATTGCCTAAAAACTTTGCTTCTGTATGTTTTGTAATTCTATTTAAAGGAATTTCATGTAACAAACACGCACGCGCAACAGCGGAATCTTTATCTTTTAACATTTCATATCCCAATATCCCGTGAAAGCGCCCAAGCATAGACTCAGGAGATTCATCAATTTTTGCAATATCATGTAAAAAAGCGCAAACATAGGCTTGTTCCGGATTCATGCTTCCCAAATGCGTAGCTATTGTTTTTGCAACAACAGCAGCGCCTTTTATATGGTTGTCATACATATATAAGGTCTCTGGTTTACGCCCAAGAGCAATCCACCTTTTCCTTACATTATCAACCATTTTTTCAGCATCTTCTATCGTGATTGACATCCTAAAACTCCTCATTTTCAACTAAGATATATTGTAAATGAAAAATACTTTATTGTAAAATGAAAAAGCTATCCCGAAACCTGATAGGATTCCAACCGGCTTAATCACTTGTAAAACAAAGAAACTTGAAAATAAAAGTCCGTGTAACTACCCCAAACTTCTCTTAGCTTTGCTAGGGAGAAACGACCGCAGCAAAGCTTAGTTGTTCGCGCAAGTAGAAAGCTTCAGCTTTCGTAGCGGCGCAATTTTGCTCTCATCCATACAACCTCACACGAACTCAATTAAGCAACTGATATATAAAGAAAAAAGCCGCCTTTCAGCGACTTTATCTTGAGTGGCAGGGGCAGTAAGATTTGAACTCACGACACCCGGTTTTGGAGACCGGTGCTCTACCAACTGAGCTATACCCCTATAAAACATTTTTACTAAACTTTTTCTTTCATACACAACAAAACACAAGAAATCAAGTATTTTTTTATCTTCCGCAATAATTTTATCTCAAATTATTCCTCCCCTGCCGGCTCATACTCAACAACCGCAACAACGGTATCATAATCAAAGCCGGCGCGCACCAGAACTGCCATGTCTTTTTGTCGCATTTCCCGCCGCTCTCCCTTCTCCTTCCGAAAAGCTGCAATCTTTTTCTTTTTCGCCAACTTTAAGGCGGCATCAAAAGCGCTGTATTCCTGCTCGGCAAAACATTGCTCGATAATATCCTCACTCACGCCCTTTTCCTTCAACTTGCCGATAATATAACGCTTGGCCTTACCGGCGGCAATATAATCCCGACACCGGTTCTCGGCAAAACGTTTGTCATCCAGATAACCGTAACGCTCAAAATCATTTATAATATTTTCAATCCAGCCAATAGCCTCGCTTTTATCATACTCCGGATTATAATAGGCATATTCATTCACCCTTTTCATCAAGACTTGCCGCAGCGCTGCTTTTGTGGTGTCATATCGTTTTAAATAATAAAGGGCAATGTTTTTCAACCTGACCGGCGTAATTTTTTTGATTATTTTAACCTTTTTGACTTCTTCTGCCGCAAACACTTGAAAATTCTCCGCCTATACATTATAAACTTAGTAAACGGTTTTAATTTAGCAAAGGAATAAGATTTTGCCTAATAATAATTTTGACAATTGTGTATCTTTTCACATCGACAACGGCGCCTTTCGCGGCCGCCTGACCCGTTTGGACAGCGTTGTCAACACCATTTTGGAAAAACACAAATACCCGCTTCCGGTTTCGGCTGTGCTGGCCGAAAGCACGGCTCTGGCAGTTCTTCTGGCTTCAGCCTTAAAGTATGAAGGCCTGTTCACGCTTCAAATTCAGGGAAACGGCCCTGTTTCTCTTGTCGTTGTTGATGTCACCTCAGACGGCAAAGTCCGCGCTTGCGCCCGTTTTGATGAAGAACGCCTGAAAAAATCGCAGCACCTGCGCAAAACAGACAACCAGATAGAACCTGCGCCGCATTTTCTGGGCGAAGGCTTTTTGGCCTTCACCGTTGACCAGGGACCAGATACCGAACTCTATCAGGGCATTGTCGACCTGCAAGGCAAAACCTTAAGCGAATGCGCCCTGCGCTACTTTAAGCAGTCCGAACAGATTGATACGGATTTGAAGTTGTTTTTCCACACGCCGGGAAGCGAAGGCAAAGACTGGTACGCTTCCGGCATTATGATTCAAAAGATTCCGGAAGCCGGCGGCAAAGTTCGCGAAGGCGAAGACATTGCCGAAAGCTGGGATGAGGCAAAAATCTTTATGGAAAGCCTGAAGGCCGATGAAGTCTTTGACGCGGCATTAAGCGCGCAAGACATCTTAACCCGCCTGTTCCATACCCACGATCTGGCGGTTACGGAAACCAAGAATTACCGTTTCGGCTGCCGTTGTTCGCGTGAAAAACTACGCGATACGCTGGCCACCTTCAAGCCGGAAGAGATTGAAGCCATGTGCGAAAACGGCAAAATTTCTGCCACCTGCCAGTTCTGCTCCGAAAACTACGTCTATGACCGCGGAGAACTGCAAAAGCAGTAACCCACACCGATTCGACACGGCAGAACTTAAGATTTTTTTAATTTATAATTGTTATAGTTACGCTAACCATGGTGTAACTATAATTTTTTACAGGCCCATAAAAATGATAAAATTTAGCAAAATATTCGGTGCTTTGGCCGTCGCCGCATTTATTTCAGGCTGCGTCAGCAATGCCCCCGAGATTGAAACTTATAACGCCCCCCGCTATCAGGATTCCGGCGTCATTGAACTGAAAGTCAACAAAGTAGACATCGTTTCCGAGTTTATTCCGGAATTCGAACGCCCGCATGTTGAACAGCTTTTCCCGATCTCTATCGAAAAAACAGCCCGTCTCTGGGCCAAAGACCGTCTGGATGCCGTTGATTTCTCAAGCAACAAAATTGCCTCTTTCATCATCAAAGACGCCAGCGTTACCGAAGAAGTCGAAGAATCAGGCAAACTCTTCTATAAAGACCGTCTGGTTTACAAAGCCAACCTGAACGTTGTCCTCAAAATTTCTGACGACCTCGGTACGGATTCAGCCCAAACCGAAATCGTTGCCTGGCGCGAACTGGTCATTCCGGCGGATACCGATATCATAGAAAAAGAAAAATATTGGAACGGAATGGTTCAAAAACTTTTTGACGAATTCAACGTTAAAATGGAACAAAACATCCACAAATATCTGAACATGTATGTTGCCAACAACAACTACATTCACACTTACGACAATTAGTGGACGGACACTTCCGGAGTGTTTTTTGCAGACAAGCAGAATGTCGGGATTTTAACCTCTTTGGCAATGTCCTGACCTTCTGCTTTTATTTTGCAACTGCCATAAAAAACGGCATTAGCGGCGGCAATCGGCGCCATGCTTGTATATTCAAAACATTCCCCCGGTTCCAGCTCGGGAATCTCTCCCTTAAAACCGTAAGTATCATCAGAAAAAGAATTGCCTTTATCATCGGTAATTTTCCAGTTTTTCCCCAGCAGGCTGATTTTGCGTGAAGAATTATTTTCAATACACAGATAATAGCCCCACAGAAACTTCTCTTCGGACATTGTTTTTTCTTCGTCAATCAACACCGGACAAGCCGAAACGACAATATCATCGGTCTGGCTGAATAAAAACTCACTGTCATTGAACATTTGGTCACTCTCTTGCAATTCGTTAATGAATAGTTAATTTTTATTTAAGCTTTTTAAGATTCGCAACCCCGATGTATATCCGACTCGCAAGTTATTCACAAAAATCTCTCATCAAAATTCTATAATCCTCTTATCCCCAAAAAAGATTCCGCTTCTCCGGCATTTTGACTCTTTTTTCAACGATTTATCTAACGCACAGATTCTTCCGGCACAAAAAAAACGGAGCATCACGCCCCGTTTTTTTATTTTGTTGATCTCTTCTCTGCCAAAAGTCTGATACAAATACGTTGAAAATCCTCTACAGAATGAAGCCTTTCAGCTTCAGCATCCGGAATTGCAATTCCAAAAGTTTTTTCCAAAGCCATAATGACTTCCACAACATCCAGAGAATCTGCCCCCAGATCAAATTTCAACACAGCAGAAGCAACGACTTGTTCCGGATAAACCTCCAGTTTCTGTTCAATGATATCATTCACTTTTCTGCAAATTTCCTGCTCAGCCAAATTGGCGGGAACAAAATCAGTCTTTACCTCAGCAAACGGATTCCTCCAAATGCTGCCTATAGCGTCTACCTTCTTATTTACATCTAAGATCACTTTGTGATTTGACGCGTCCCAATACAAATAAATCGGAAACTTTCCACGCTCAGCCAACTCTTTCAGCTGCTTTTCATCTAATACAACCATAACCTAAAGCTATTTTCAGTCAATAATCAGGTCTCGTTCAATAAGCTTTTGAAGACAAATCTCATACAAGTCTTCAACCGTATGGACTTTCTTGCTTTCTGCGTCAGAAATATAAATGTCAAATTCATGCTCCATCAGCATAACACATTCCACCGCATCCAGAGAATCAGCACTCAAGTCTTCGCTGAACCGAGAAGATAAAGAAACTTCATCAAATTCTAACCCAAGTTTATGGGCAATAAGTTCTTTCACAGTCTGCTCCAATTGAGCTTTACTAATTTGTTCCATAATAAATAATTGTTATATGATTAATAATTCTGTTGTCCTCGCTACAATACAAAAAAAAGCCAGCAGAGTCAAACAAAAAAGCCCCGCAAAATACGGGGCTTTTCAAGTTTCCAAATGATATTAACTTATTTGGCTAAAATTTCCAAGAGCTTTTTCGTTGCATCAGCCGATGAAATATTCTGGCAGACGGCATATTCATTTGCCAGCCGGTCAAGCGCCTGTTCATAAATCTGACGTTCGCTGTAAGACTGCTCGGCCAGATTCTCGCTGCGATACAAATCACGAATAACCTCAGCCACGGCAACCGGATTTCCGGAATTAATTTTATTTTCATATTCCTGCGCACGGCGGGACCACATCACTTTTTTAACTCTGGCTTTGCCCTTCAAAACACCCAAAGCCTCATCCATGGTATCAGACGCCGAAATTCTCCGCAAACCGGTCGTTTCTGCCTTAGCCATCGGAATACGCAAAGTCATTTTATCTTTATCAAAATTCACAACAATAAGCTCGAGCTCACTTCCTGCAACCTTTTGCTTTGTAATATCAGCTACCTTTCCCACGCCATGGGCAGGATACACGACAAAGTCACCGGAATTGAAGGCAATTTTTGAAGAAATTTTTTTATTCATCACTTGTTCCTATTATCTAAACCGAATTGATTAAAACGGAAGTTTTCCCTAAAGACAGCGCTACCATACCACAAAAAAGCATTTAAATCCAGCCCTATTTTAAACTTTTTTTGACAAAATTAAACTTTATAAAACTAACTGTCTGGAATTTTTATTTTTTTAAATTAACTTTGACACATATTCCGGCTAATTTTCTTTACCGGACATTCATCGCTGTTCTTTCCCATACTCTTGACGCATTTAATATATAATCATTCTTTTTAAATTTTCATTCTTTTTCATGCCATATCATCTCCGCTTATCCTTAAACATTTTCTTTTTTCTTCTTATCTCCTCCACCTCACCCGTTTCTTCCTATCGCCTTTTTCATAAATTCCAATCTCTTCCATTTTCGCCGACAGCCCTCACCATTCTCATTTTCCCCCTTTTCTTTCTCCGCCCGTCTCACCTTCCGCCTTTTTACCTCCCTCATCAACCTCTCCCTCCTCCATCCTTTCGCCCCTCACCTTATTCCACACCTTTCCCTTTTCTCCCCTCTCACTCCTCGTCCTTTTCCTCCTCTTCCTCGCTCCCTGCTTTTCCCCTTCTCTCACCCCCTCTTTTCTTCCTCACCCTTATTCACCATCCCTCGTCCCTTTCCCCCCAGCTTACCTCACCTGCTTCACCCCCACTCTCACCCTCTTTCTTACCTCTGCCCTTTCTCCCCGTTCCTCACACTCCCTTTACCCCTTTTTAGCCAAATTTCCCCTGCTTTTTCCTGTTTCCCTAGCCAAAATCCCCATCCCACTTTTCATTATATATTGACTCTTGCATTTCTTTGTGGTATAGTACCCTTAGTGTTAACCATTCTGGGCACTATGCTGTTCAGATAAAGAAAAGAACAACGCGGTCGGGAGGCCGACAGCCATCAACTGTCAGTTCACTGCCCAGAGGATCGCGTTGCTCTGACGGGAAATGTGACAAAGTATGTGCTTTGAAAAGAATTTTTATATGGGAGGAAGCCGATGAAGAATATGAACACTATGCTACACATGAAACTAAACTCTGCGGTATCAGTTTTTGCTGTCGCCGCTGCTTTCTCGGTTATCCTCCCGCCTTCATCTGCCTTTGGTGGTGTCTGTTTCCTACCCGACTGTGGTGATGATATACTTGCCGGCGGCGGTGATATTAACATGAACCTGAATGAAGATACCGAATTTTGTGAGAAAAAAGGTTATACCTACTATGCTTCCGGTCAATGTCCCCAGTATCAGGCTCAGGTCGGCAAATGTTCTCGTGACGACCATTATCTCAAATGCGACCCAGTCAAATGGTGTACCGATAATGGTTATAATACCCAGTCTTGTTCTCTGCCGTCCTTTGTTGACGGACAATGCCCGAACGGCAAACCTTATTACAAAGGCTGTAAAGAAGACAGACCACGTGCCTGTCGCGAATCCGGTTATGTCAACTCCTGTTCTCCGAGACGCTTGTATGCAACGACAAACCGTTGTCCTTATGACAATTCTTACGGTAAATGCTGTACCGCATCACCTTCTGCCGGCTGCCCTTCCAATTATTCCGTCAACTGTGATGCTTCCCGCGGCTCTTCCGGTACCGATACCTGCGGATACACCTGTTATCGTTGCTGTTCCGACGAATGCTCACGTGGTTCCAAGAACTATACAGGCTCTAAAGCCGGAACAACTGAATGCGGATCAACATGCCGTTACTGCAATACATCTTGCCCCAGGGGAAGCACATCTTATTCCGGTTCCGTTGTTTCTTACAATGAATGCGGCAACGCATGTCGTTCTTGTTCTACTTCTTGTCCTTCCGGAACATCATCGTCAAATCCCGGAGGCTGCGGCGGTTCGACAACAAATGAATGCGGAACGAAAACTTGTTATTATCCTTATCAATCTTGTCACACGCATAGTTACTCTTGTCCATCCGGTTATTCAACTTCTTGCAGCGGATCTGATTATGAGTATAAGACATGTTCTTGCGGTGCATCTAGCAGCACGAAATGCTATGAATGTTCTTCAAGCAGTAGTGGAAGTTCTGGCGGAAGTTCCGGAAACACATGCTCTTTTTATAAATCTTGCTCAACTCAATGTACGGGCGTCACCAACACAACAGCTCACTGTCAAACAGATTATGCCCCGACTTATTGGGTAAACTGTAATTTAAAAATAACCAGAACTTGGACTGATTGTAATGGTAACCAACAAACCATCAGCGGAACTGCCGTTGATCGTATAAAATCCTATACATCTCAGGAAGCATGTGAAGCCGCGGCTAAAACGACATCATGCAGCTGCAGTTCATTCAGATGGCCTTATTGCTGTGAAACCTATTCCGGCGCCAATTGTAAAGCTTTTTAAATAACAAAAATCATTTACTGCTTCCCCTGTCCACATACAAAAAAGCTCTCTGCATTTCTGCAAAGAGCTTTTCTTTAAGCACTGAATAAAATGACGATAAAGGGGCGTGCTGCGACGTCGATTTCCGACAACGTGTACAACTAGCTACACGAGGAGGAAATCAACAAGCATGACACCCCTTTTGCGTTATTTTATGATTTTG
>CABUWG010000010.1 GCA_902495305.1 uncultured Pseudomonadota bacterium
CCGGCCTTTGCTCCGAAGATTTAGAAAGTGAGGTTGGGCTTGACTTTTTTGAGCGCCGCCGACGTTCGGCCTTTTGGTCAAGCAAAAGTAAGAAAGAAGAATAACCAACTTAATGAAGAAATCAAAGCCAGAAAATAAAAAAAGAAAAACGATGCAAAAGAGAGTGAATGACGGGGAGAGTGGGCGGTTCTCAAGACCGGTGTTTAATAACCGAATTCTATCTGTGAGGAGTGCTTCCTACAGGAGTTATGCAATATGTGAAATCGCTGTCGGAGTATCATTATCCGGAAGATCTTTTCGGTCTTCGCCGAGTTGAATATCCTCAATCCGCTGAATACGTTTGGCAATTTTGCCAGAAGAAACCTTAATCCCGTCAATATCCTCGTTGGCCTGCTTAAAATGCCGGCTCAGGCTTTCGATTCTCCCGTCCAGACGGCCGATATCCTCGGTCAAAGTCCCGACTTCTTTTTGAATAACGCCGGCCATCTCCCGCATTTTGGCATCTTTCAAAATTGCGCGTACCGTATTGAGCGTCGCCATCAGGGTTGTGGGCGACACAATCCATACTTTGGCGCGATAAGAGGTTTCAACCACTTCCGGAAAATTGGCATGCAATTCGGCATAAATCGCCTCGCTTGGCAGAAACATCAACGCAGATTCCGCCGTTTCTCCGGGGAGAATATATTTTTCGGAAATGTCTTTAATATGCTTCAAAACCGAGGCTTTGAAAAAACGGTCGGCTTCCAGCTTTTCCCGATCATTGGCCGCCGTACGCAAAGCGTGATAACTTTCCAGCGGAAATTTTGAGTCGATCACGATAGTCCCCGGCGGATTCGGCAAATTCAAAACACAGTCAGCCCTTTTCTGGTTGCTCAGAACCACTTGAAAAGCATAAGCCGACGGCGGCAAAATGGATGTGACCAGGTCATTGAGCTGAATTTCGCCAAAAGCGCCGCGCGCCTGCTTGTTGGAAAGAACTTCCTGTAAAGAAACAACCTGCTCCGAAAGCGCCGAAATTTTTTGTTGCGCTGCGTCAATCTTAGCCAGCCTTTCCCGCAAATCCGTGAGGGTCTGGTTGGTCTGAACGGTTGTCTTCTGCAAGCCTTCGCCAACGTTTTTGGTTACTTGCAAAAGCTTCTCGTCCATCATCTTCAAAACGGACAAACGCTGCTCGGCAATCGCTTCCGAAATTTTGTGCTGTTGCTGCTGATTCGTTTCGGCCATTTGAGAAAGCCTTCCGGCCAGTTCGGCCTGTCCGCGATAAAAGACATCGGCTATGGATTGCAGCTTCTTGTCATCTTTGCGCAAAAACAATGCCAGCAGGTTGATGATAATCAAAACCCCCGCGGCGGCGGCCAGAACAAGCTGCAAATCTATAACCATATTGCCTTTTCCTATTTTTTATAATCGGTATCGCGGCCCATTTTCAAAAATTTCTCGGTGCGCAGACGCTTAAGGTCTTCTCCGCTGAGCGGCATCAGCTCTTTAAGATGCTTCAGCAAAGCGTCCCCGACCCGCTCAATTGTCAACTGCGGATCACGGTGGGCGCCGCCAGTCGGCTCGGGAATAATCTCGTCAATAACACCGAGTTTTTTCAAATCCTGCGCGGTAAGTTTGAGGGCTTCGGTCGCCTCTTTAACCTTGTCGGCAGACCGCCACAAAATAGAAGCGCAGCCTTCCGGCGAAATAACGGAATAAATAGAATGTTCAAGCATCAGAACACGGTTGGCTGCCGCAATCGCAATTGCGCCGCCGGAACCGCCCATGCCGATGACAATCGAAACCAGCGGAACTTTGATCTGCAAACATTTTTCAATTGAAGCCGCAATTGCCTGCGCTTGCCCGCGCGCTTCTGCTTCCACCCCCGGAAAAGCGCCGTCGGTGTCAACAAAGGCCAAAACCGGCATATTAAACTTGTTTGCCAAATCCATCAGGCGTTGCGCTTTGCGGTATCCTTCCGGCTTGGCCATGCCGAAGTTATATTTGACGCGGCTCTCCAGATCATGACCTTTTTCCTGACCGAGGACAACAACGGAAATCCCCTTAAAACGGCCGATTCCCCCGACCATGGCCTCGTCATCGGCAAACACGCGGTCGCCGCAGAGCGGCGTAAAATCTTCTATCAGCGCATGAATATAATCAAGACAATGCGGTCTTTGCGGATGTCTGGAAACCTGAAGTTTCTGCCACGGGGTCAGGTTAGCGTAGGAAGCTTTCATCTGTTTCTCCAATTTCTGTTGCAATCGGGAAATTTCGGGAGCAATATCCACGTCTTCGCCTTCGGCCAGATGACGGAGTGCTTCCATTTTGTCTTCAATCTCGACAATGTTTTTTTCAAAATCTAAAACCAGAGTGTTTTCAGTATTCATTCTATTCTCTTTGATTGTTTCAAACTGATGATTTGATAACACAATTTTTTTTATATTTCGACTCTTATTTTGCTTTATTGTGTAAATATTGCATACTTTTTCGTTGAAATCTAGCCAATTTGTAATAGTATAAAACCAGTTTATTATAACACAAGGGGATTAGACTTGCTGGCATTGTCATTTTTCATCTTAATATTTTCTTCTTTGCTCTGGATTATTTACGCCGTCATGCACGTGATGGAAACCGTCGGCGCCGCAGGCTTCCGATCCGCCGGAATAGCAGATGTTTCGATTTATGCCGCTTATGTTCTGCTTCCGGTTTTTGCCATATGGATTATCTTTGCAATCATCAATCAGTTTTTGCATGACTACCGCTTCAACCGCAGCCTGAACAAGCTTTTTATGCAGATGAAAAAAAATCAGGACTACTCGGATTTAATCGCCCGTATCATGCTGGAAAGCGAACAGCAAATTCGCGACGGCTTTATCGTCCAGCAGTTTGATTTGTTTGTTTCGGATATGAATGAACTGATTTCGGAAATTATCCAGCGCAGTTCGCTGGCCTCGCCGGAACAAATCGAACGCCTGTGGAGCAAGGTCAGAAACGGCGGAAAATGGTCTTTCGGCAAAGTGATTATCGAGGTCAACCAAAGCCAGCCGACTTTTCAGATGCGCATGTTTGAAAAGGCCGGACACGATATGGTGCTCGCCGGAACCATAATGGAATTCTGCGCCCGTTATCAGAATATTGTTGAATTGTTTGAAAAACACGATAACGAGAAAATCTTTTTGAATATTATCGAAACCGGCGTTTTGGGAAAAGTCTTCTCAATTTTTGCGCCGGTGTCTGATGAGCTTAAACGTAAGCGGGAGGCTTCTCAGACTTATGCCACTCTGGGCGAAAACCGTTTTGAGCAAATGCCTCCGGTACAACCCCCCGTTGCGGAAAGTTTCCGTGCCCCCGCGCCCGAAGACAACATCAGGCCGGAATACCGCGCACCCGTAGCGCCGGAACGCCCTGTCTTTGCCGCGCCGGTCGCACCGGTGATGACAGAACCTGCCGCGCCGGAAGATGAAGAAAAAGAAGAACCGCACCGCCCGATTTTGTCCGGCAAATTCTCGCTGGGAAAAAAGTTTGCGCTTTTTGGCAAAAAGAAAAATCGTGAGGATGAAGAATATATTGATTACCGCCGTCCAGAAGAAAGCGGCCGCGACCCGTTTTCCATGGCTCTGGAACGCAGCTTCGGTGATGATGCGCCGGTAACGCCGCCGGCAGAACCGTCTTTTGAAATCTCGGCGCCGCAGCCGGAAGCGCCCGCCGTTTTGGCTCAGGAACAGGCAGAAGAAAAAGTTGTGGTGGAAGATGACGTTATTCCGATTCTGAGCAATACGCAGCGTACGCTTGAAAGCCTCCGCCGCGAGTGGGAACAAATGAGCTCTTCCGCGGCCCGTACAGAAGAACCGCGCCGGACGGAGCCTTCTTTAAAAGCGCCTGCCGCCGGAGAAGATGCTTTCAGTTCACCTTTCCGGGGCTGGGTGGATGAAGAAAATTATAAATAAATTTTTTCTGTTTCTGTTTTTGGTTGCTTTTGCGCCGTCAGCGGCGGCGGAAACCAAAATTCTGCCGTATTTTTCTCTTTATGGCGAACCGGAATATAAGCCGGAGTTTACAAGCTTTGACTATGCCAACCCTCAGGCGCCGAAAGGCGGACGGATTGTTCTGCCGGCTTATGGCAGCTTTGACAACTTCAATCCCTACATCTTCAAAGGCATTGCTTCTCCGGAAACGGCGGCCCTGACGCTGGACACGCTGGGTTTTTCGCCGGCGGACGATATCTCGACGGCCTATCCGTTGATTGCCGAAAAGTTTGAAGTTCCTTCTGACGGCAGTTTTATCGGCTTTATTTTGGATAAGCGGGCAAAATTTCAGGACGGCAGCCCGATTCTCGCCGATGACGTTATTTTCAGCTTTAATGCCTTAATTGAAAAAGGTTCGCCGATTTATAAAGTTTATTACGGAGATGTTGCGCGCGTGGAAAAAGTCAATGACCGCCATGTCCGTTTTCATTTTCGTGCCGGTTCGCAAAACAAAGAACTGCCGCTGATTCTGACCCAGATTGCGGTTTTTTCTGAAAAAGACTGGCAGGGCAAAGACTTTGCCACGCCAATCACAACACCGCCGCTCGGCAGCGGTCCGTATCGGGTAGACAGCTTTTCTTTCGGCAAATATACGGTTTTGAAAAGAAACAAGGACTACTGGGCGCAAAACATCCCGAGCCGCGCCGGATTTTTTAACTTTGATGAAATCCGTTATGACTATTATCAGGACACCACCGTCACGCTGCAAGCCTTGTTTGCCGGAAATATTGACCTGCGGGAAGAATACATTGCCAAAATCTGGGTGACCGGCTATGACAATGATCTGATAAAATCCGGAAAAATCATAAAAGAAGACATGGCGCATAATAAAGCTGCCAATCTTCAGAGTTTTGCCTTCAACCTGCGCCGCCCGCTTTTTCAGGACAAAAAAGTCCGTCAGGCCGTTGCGCTGGCTTTTGACTTTGACTGGGCAAATGAAAAACTTTTTTATAACCAGTACCGCCGGATTGAAGGCTTTTTTCCCAACAGCGGGCTGGAGGCGTCGGACAAACCGCAGGGCAGGGAGCTCCGGCTCTTGCAAAAATACAAAAAGCTTCTGCCGCCGGAGGTGTTTGGCGCTCTGCCCAAAAATCCGGTACACGGCAGTTATTTGCAGGCTCGGCAGAACTTACGGGAAGCCGTCGCTTTGCTCAAAGAAGCCGGCTATGACTTTGTTGACGGCAAAATGACAAATCTTCAAACCGGCCGCCCGCTGGAGTTTGAAATCCTGAGCAACACGGCCAACGGATCGGCCTTTACCCGTGTGATGCTGCCGTTTCTGCACAATCTGCAAAAAATCGGAATCAAAGCGGTTTTTCGCAATATAGAAACCAACATTTTCAAAAACCGTCTGGATAAGTTTGACTACGACGTGGCAATTATTTCTTACCCCGGCAGTTCTTCCCCCGGCAATGAACTGAAAGAAATCTGGGGTTCGGGTTCAGCCGGCATAAACGGCAGCTTTAATATTATCGGCGTGCAAAATCCGGCAGTAGACGCCCTGATTGAAGAAGTGGTTAAAGCCCAACACAAAAGCGACTATGTTGCGGCGGTCAACGCGCTGGATCGGGTGCTTCGTCACGAATATTATCTGATACCGCACTGGTACTCGCCGTATCAGCGTATTGCCTATTGGAATAAATTTGCGCACAAATCAGCCAGAGAGCCGATTGGTTTGCAGTTTCTCACTTGGTGGGACAAAGCCGCGGAGGATAAAAAATGAGAAACTACATCATCAAGCGCCTGCTGCTCATTCCGCTGACTTTGCTGGGGATTCTGGCGCTCAATTTTATTATTGTCCAATTCGCCCCCGGCGGGCCGGTAGAACATACGCTGGCCAAGTATCGCGGATTTAATGTTGACGGCAAATCGCAGTTTTCATCAACGGCACAGATGAACATGTCCAATGCCGGAAGCCAATATCAGGGCGCACAGGGCGTGCCGGAAGAGCTGGTTAAAGAGCTGGAAAAACAATTTGGCTTTGACAAACCGGCGCATATTCGCTTTTTGAAAATGGTCAAAGACTATCTGCTGTTTGACTTCGGCAAAAGCTTTTATCAGGACAAGAGCGTTATTAAGCTGATTGGCGAACGCATGCCGGTGTCTGTTTCTCTGGGTTTGTGGTCAACATTGATAATTTATCTGATTGCCATACCCCTCGGCATCAAAAAAGCAGTCCGCGACGGCTCGCCTTTTGATGTCTGGACGTCTTTTGCCGTTGTCGTCGGCTCGGCGGTTCCGGTATTTTTGTTTGCCGTCTTCCTGATTGTCTTTTTTGCCGGCGGCACATATTTTCAGTGGTTTCCGCTGCGGGGCATCACCTCGGACAACTGGGAACAGCTAGGCTTTTTTGCAAAAATTGCAGACTATTTCTGGCATATCACGCTGCCGGTGCTGGCCATGGTGATTGGCGGCTTTGCCAGCCTGACCATGCTGACCAAAAATTCTTTTCTTGATGAGATAAACAAGCCCTATGTCCTGACTGCCCGGGCAAAAGGCCTGAGCGAACGGCAGGTCTTATACCGCCATGTGTTCAGAAACGCCATGCTGATTGTGATTGCGGGTTTTCCGGCCATGCTGATAAAAATGCTGTTTAGCGGCGCGCTGCTGATTGAGGTTGTCTTTTCGCTCAACGGTCTGGGGCTGCTGGGCTATGAGGCGATTATGAGTCGCGACTATCCGGTCATCTTCGGCACGTTATATATTTTTGCCTTGCTGGGATTGGTGCTGAAGCTGATTTCGGACATCACCTATTCTTTGGTTGACCCGCGCATTAATTTTGAGCGCCGCGGTTAACCATAAATTTACGCTCTGCCGCGTATAATAAAGGGAAAAACACAAATATAAAAGGCAGACAGAATATGGTAAAAATCAATGACGTCAAATTCTCGGATATTTATATCACGCCGGACCGGATTGCGTTTATTCCGGACGGACAGACCAAAAACGGCCTGACAATTTTGGACGCCGAAGATTTTGATATTTTTTACAAACGGCTGGAAGAAAAATGGGACGGCCATAACCCGTCTTATTCTCTGCTTTATGAAAACATTTTTTATCGCGTGGAAAGAACGGAAAGCCTGTACGGCACCCAGTATTGCGCCCGTAAAATGCCGGAGAAGGTTCCGCCTTTCGGGAGCTTGGGTTTTCCGCACGAATTAACCAAATTTCTGCTGTCATTGTCCAATGCCTCCGGCCTCATTCTGTGGTCAGGCCCGACCGGCGCCGGCAAAACCACGGCCATTTCTTCGCTGCTGAAAGAGTTTTTGGCGATTGAAGGCGGCTTTGCTTATACCATTGAAGACCCGACCGAAATGCCTCTGGACGGCATTTACAAATCCACCAAAGGCGGTTTGGGCTTGTGCAAACAGACACAGCCTCAAAATGACGACTGGGGCGCTTCGTTAAAATCAGCCTTGCGCTCAAAACCAAATTATATTCTGGTAGGAGAGATCAGAACGCCCGATACCGCCAGCGAAGTCTTGCGTGCCGCGACTTCCGGCCACTTGGTGCTCTCGACCATTCACGCCAATAACATCACGGACGCCATCTATTCCGTCGTCAAATACGCCGCTTCCACGTCAATGAGCGAAGAATTGGCCTATGACTTGTTTTCTCGCGGGATTATCGGCGTATTGCATCAGGGATTGATGGGAACAAGCGTAAAAAAACCGGTAGCGACCTACCTCTTTGCCAACCCGAACTCTTCGCACGGCGATCAGGTGCGCGGTATTATCAAAAGCGGCAAATTAAACCTCGGTACGTCAATTGAAACCCAAATGACCCGCCTTGCCCGCGGCATGAGCCTGTTTCAGGAATACTAAAAGGCAGAAAAATGGCTTTTATTTTCATGGATGAAAGTGGAGATTTAGGTTTTGATTTTAATAAATCTAAAACAAGTCAATACTTTGTTATGGCATTTTTAATTTCTGAAAATGAGCATTGTTTAAATAAAATTGTTGCTCAGACATTTAAATCCATTAGTAAAAAAGAACGGGTCACTCATAATGGATTACTGCATTGTAACAAAGAAAAAGAAAGTGTAAAATTTAGGTTATTACAGCTTTTGCAAGACCAACAAACAACCTCAATAATCATTATTAAACTGAATAAAAAACGTATTTTCACACGGTTAAATGATGAAAAGCAGGCTTTGTACAATTACGTTTGTAATATTTTATTAGACAGATTGATTAACAAAAACATTCTGCTTCCGGAAGATTCCGTAACATTTGTTGCATCTCGCCGGGAAACAAATAAATTTATGAATGAGCAATTCAAAAATTATATAGAAAAGAATATGTTGGACAGCCACAATTTGCCAATAAAAATAGAGATTAAAACACCGCAAAGCTGTAAGGGATTGCAAGTTGTCGATTTTGTATCTTGGTCAGTTTTTCGTTATTATGAACATCAAGATAGCCGCTATTATGATATGATAAAAAAACTGATAGTAGAAGATTATTCGCTCTACGGCACATAAAAAGCGAAGAACCCTGTTTGCACTTTAGGTTTTAGCCTTGAGGAACCATCCGGAGCCCCACAACCAGGGAAATTACCTTCGCATAAATATTATATAGCATATAAATAGCATAAATGCAATCTGTTTTATTGTAGAAATGCTATTATTTGCAAGATGGTAAACTAATAAAACATCCAGATAATGGCGTTGGTGGGGTCGTTTTCGGCCTCGCAGAGCGTGTTTGCCAGCTCAGCCGACATCGGCAGGGCAGATTTGTCATATTTTGTTTCTGCCGTGTTCGGAACGTCTGTTTCAATCGGCTTGATGTCCACGCCTGCCAGACCGGCCAGCTGGAACGGCGTAGATAACAGCGAAACGCAGCCTTTTTTGCTCAGTCCGTTATAAATAATGGCAAAAGCGCCGTTGTCGACATTAAGATACTTTGTCGGTGCAATAAAGACAGAACCGCCGTAGGCGTTTGATACCCCGCCGTCTTTATCAAGCATGTCAGCCGGAATCAACGCCGTTTCGCGTAAAGAATCAATATCCATGCCGGAATAATCCGGCGTCGCGGCATAAGCCGTGTGAATATTATTGTTTAGGGTCTGCAGGTTTTCAATGGCCCTTGACAACTTAAACTTCTCGGCAGAACTGTTGATTGAAGAAGAAACCATAAGATAAATCACCAGCGCCAAAATCGGAATCCCGACCAGTTCGGCAATCAATCTGTGCTTTTTGTCAGCAAAATAACCTTTCTTTCTCATCTTCTTCTCCGTTTTGTTTTATAAGGCCGTTAAGTCAGGTGCAATTAATACATAAAATTTTTCATCAATCTTATAATAATCAGAAAAGTTTACAACATACGGCAAAAGGCTGTCATCAAATTTGTACTTTAGTTCTTCAAGCATATCAAAAGGCATCTCCTGTTTTCCTTTAACCAAAATATCCAGATCTGATGCAGCGCTAAAATTGCCTTTCACGCGCGAACCATATGCCCAAAACTGATATTCCGGTTTATAAGCAGACAAAATTTCTGCAATTATTTTTTGCTCGCGCTCAGAGATACCAACAATCATTTACCCTGTTATAACCTTATCAAAAGAATTAATCAAAAACGTCACGTCATCAATAAATTGCGGCAGGATTGGCAGCAAAGTACGGGCCTTGTCAATATTATATTCATGAGATGTATCATTCCTTTTGGCATAATAGCCTTTCCAGGCCTCCCAATTTTGAATCATGTCATAACTGTCCATAAACCGAAAAATGTTGTTTACGGTCAGTTCCTTGTCATCTTTTGCATATTCCGTTTTCAGATAACGCCGCATTAACTTCAAAGAAGTTTCCATTGTGTATTCAAAACGTTTAACACAAGAATCTGCAACAATGCTTTCCATAATGGGATCTTGCAGTTTTTGAGTATAAATGGCCCAGCTTTCCTGTAAAGTCGTTAAAGCATTTTTCAAAACGTCTATGTTAAAACTTGATTTATCCATTTGTCCTCTCCGCTGTTTATTGGATATTATATAATGTAATGGTAACTTTCAAGTTAAGAACAAACAGATTTTTTTGAGAATTTAAAGCACAGAGAAAGTGTAAAATGTCATCCTGAGCTCCTTTTTTCGTCATCCTGAGCCCCTTTTTTCGTCATCCTGAGCGAAGCGAAGGATCCAGTCAAATAAATTAGCTTTATTTATAAACTGGATTCTTCACGTTGTTCAGAATGACGGTGCTTTTTTCTTTCATTTTACCATTAACCATACAGACAAAGCCCTGCAAAATGAGAACAACGAAAAGCGCCTTGGTATTCTGCCAAAGCGCTTTTGTCTGATGTGTCGTTGTATTTTAGTAATAATACCAACTGATAGAGTTGACGGCTGTATTAGAACTACAAGCATTTGCAGCATTGTTACCCGCACCGGCTGCGGTTGCCAAACTGACCGGCATATTAGCTGTTGTAATGTAGCCTTGCGCAACAGCTTGAGGTTCTGCGTTTACTTTTGCATTGGAAATACTAATGCCAATCAAACCGGCAGAACCCCAGTCAGCTGTAGCCAACCCCATGCAGGCTTCTTTGTCTAAGCCGTTATAAACAATTGCAAACCCTGTATCGGCAACGCCGGAGTTAGGATTAGGGATAGCTTTAACATACACTTCACCACCGAAAGCATTTACCAAGCTGTTAGCAGCCGTTCCGAACATATCCCGCGATGCCAGACCATAATTACGAGCTGCTGTTGTATCCAAACCATTATAAGTCGCCATAGAGGCATAGGTGGTACGAATGTTGGCCACCAGCATGGACATCTGATCCATCGCCTTGGACATTTTGAATTTTGCCATCGCTTTTGAGTATCCTGAAATACCGCCCACGGACAGCACGCCGATAATCGCCAGCACACCAAGCATCTCGACCATTGAACGGCCGCTCTGCTCACTATTCATAAACTTTCTCATGACACATCTCCTCAAAATACGTTCTGTTTATGATTTCATCTTAGCAAAATTATCACTTTTATTCAATTTTAACTTTAGTCATAAAAAATATATAACTTCACCAAGGCACTATTACTTTCGTCATATATCGGTTATATAACTTATTCGTTAAAAAAGCCTAAATATTCCGGTTTTATTCATACCCGAAGATTAAAATGTTCTCTTTGCCGCAGCTGTCTTCGGCCTCGGAAAGGCTGACCGGAAGCGGGTTTTCACCGCCCCAGCTGAAAGCTCTTTCATGTTTTTCTGATAAAATAACAATATCATTCAGTCCAAGCTGGTCTTTTTCATTGCTGTTATAGGTGGCAATACTGACACATTCGCTTTTGTTCAGGCCTTTATATACAATATTAAAATGCCTTGCCCCCGGCATCAGCGGTGCGCCGTCTGCACCGTTGCCGACCAAAACCGGCAAATCAAGGGCATTCATCAGGGCATTGCCGGCCATCATGTCTGTCGGTGCAGCTTTAAGTTTAATGACTTCTTCTGTATTCAATCCGCGATAATCACTCCGAACCTGAAATTTTTGACGAATAGCGGCAGCCAGTTGCGGCACCTGTTGGGCAGCTTTAACAATTTTCGGGTTAGTCTTAAAGGTCATCATAATCAGCCCGACAAGACCGATGACAATCAGAATTGATAAAGCCCACCGTTGCGGTGATATTTTTTTTAGTTTTTCTGATAACGTTGCCATTTTCCCTCCCTGTTTTGTTATGCGCTTAAGTTGTTTTTCATTTTTTATCTGTCATCCTGAGCTTCTCTTATTTCGTCATTCTGAGTTTTTTTTATCATCCTGAGCGGAGCGAAAGATCCAATCAAATAAATTGGCTATATTATTAAACTGGATTCTTCGTTACACTCAGAATGACAGTACTTTTTCTTTGAAGCACCATCTCCCCCACAAACCCCGCCAGAGCACCGCGATCCTCGGGGCAGGGCGTTGACAATTGACGGCTGTCGGCCTCCCGACCGCCTGCCGTGCAGGTTAGCCGCGTCCCATGTTGCTGGTAATCTGGTCTTGCATTTCAAAGGTGCCCATAACCGCCCAGGCAATAACGCCGCCGATGGACAACAACGCAACCATGTTTAAGATTGAGGCTTTTTGTTCAATCAAATACACACTCTCGTCCAGCCAGTCGTTAGCCAGTTTTTCCAGAGCTTCTTCAAAGTTGTCCAATTCGGAATAAATCTTAAGGTCGCCGATAATTTCAACATCCGGAAAATCCAGATTTGTTTTAGCCAAAGCCTGTCCGAGGTTTTCACCGGCATTAATATAGATTAAGGTTTTATCAATACGCTCTTTCAAATAACGGCTGGAATCTCTTCTCAGCGCCCTGAGCGCGGTAGAAACCGGCGTTCCGCCCTTAACCAGAGCCGAAAGCGCCAAAAGCCAGCTGATACCGGTAAAGACTTTATACAAAGACCAAGGCGGCAGCTTGTCAAAAAATGCCCGTATCGGCCCCGTCCAGATTCCGATGGTGCTGTAAATGACAACCATGATAATCGGCAGTGCCGAAAACGCAACAATCCAGTAGTCTTTAATCCAATAAGAAACATCAACCAGATCTCGGGCCAGACCCGTCCAGACCACATCCGGCGCCGCGTCAATCATCGGCGGCACCATGTAGGCACCAATGGCATAAATAATCAAAACCGCCATCATAAACAAAAAGCTCGGATAAGTAACGGCACCGATAATCGGGCGTACCATTTTGGCAGAACCTTCGGTAACGCGGATAAGGTTTAATAACGCCATTTCAAGGTCAGAAACGTCACCGACCGAAAGCATCAGCCTTTCGCGGTCGGGCGCCCAGCCTTTCAGCGCGTCGGAAAAAGGAATACCGTTTTGCAGCTTTTTAGACCACTCGACAATCGCAATCGCAAAAGGCTCGCCGGCGTTTTTTCCGCCGTTAGAAATCCCGTCATGCAGACGGTCAAGCGCATCCATCAAAGAAAAGCGGTTGCGCATCAGAGAAGCGATTTTGCGATAAAGCTTCAATCTTGCACCGTTAGACATATTAACGACCAGCCTTGCATATTGCACTTCAACGGCATTCAGGCGGCTCATAGCCTTTTGTAACGAGGCAGATCTTCTGTCATCTCTAGCCATAATTTCAAACTCCGGTTTTTAGTATGACGGGCGCTGGTCGAGCAAGCCGCACCAACGCTCAATTTCTTCCAAATCCAAATATCCTTTGAGCATGCGCTCAATGGCGGCGTCACGCAATGTTCGGCCGCCCAAATCTCCTGTCCAGTAGTCAATGGCTTTTCTGGTTTCGCCCGTTGTCATCAACTCCAAAAAGGTGGCGTCCGGCAAAATAATCTCCGGCACGCTCATTCGGCCTTTAACCCCCTGATTGCCGCAATATTTGCAGCCCGGCCCGCGGATATAGGTGTTTTCAATTCCAAAATCGCCCAAAGCCGTCTTCAAACGCTTGACCGAAGGCTGGTCAAGCTTTTCCTTCACCGAAACGCGGCAGTGCGGGCAAAGCTTGCGGAACAGACGTTGCGAAATCAGGCCTTTCATAATTTCCGGATCGGTCAGTTTAAACGGTTCCACGCCCATATCCATCAGACGCGTGATAATCGCCGGCGCCGAGTTGGCGTGCAGGGTTGTCCACATGCCGTGCCCGGACAAGGCGCCTTTAAACGCCAGCTGTGCTGCAGCCAGCGTCCGCACCTCGCCCACCATAATAACGTCAGGGTCGGAACGCAGAGCGGCAGCAAGCGCTTTATTAAACTGCTCGTCTTTTTCTTCTTCGGTATTGGCGTTTGTCACCGGCATTTGCCGAGCTCCCGGAATTGGGTATTCGGGCGGGTCTTCCACGGTCAGCAGGTTAATTTCATAGTTTTTTTCCTGCAAAAGCTTAATCATGTTTCTTTGCAGGGTTGTCGATTTTCCGGAACCGGTCGGACCGGCAATAATCGAAATGCCGACCGGCACGGCACGCAGGCGATAAAACAAATTCTCTTCATACTCGCCAAAACCCAGAGCCTGCAAGTCGCCGGAACCGTCGGGGTTGTCATCGGCATACAACAGACGCATAACCAGATACTGCGAACCGAAAGCAATCGGGTTAAACTGCAAACGAATAGCCAAAACGTTGTGCGGCAGCATTAATTTGCCTTTAGAACCGCGAAGCGGTGTCGAACCGAGCTTTTGCGCAGCCTGAAATTCGTTTTGCGTATAGTTTGCGTCAGAAATGTCGGAAGATGCAAAGGCCGCACGGACAAAAGCCTCGCCCCAGTCTTTGTTATATTCCATCATTGTCTGCATCATACCGTTGATACGGAACAAAATCTGCGTACTGTCCGCAACCACAATATGAATATCGGACACTTTTAAGACTGCGGCGCGCTCAACCACCTGCACAAAGTCTTTTTGCATTTGCATCTGGTCGGCAGTCAGGTCAACCGTGTCAGCTTCTTCCGCTGCCACGTTAGCTGCACGTTCGCCATAAGTATAAATGGCGTTCAACTCGTTTTGTGAAACATATGTCGGCTTGTTGATGACAACTTTTTTCTTGCGGGCCAATACTTCAAAGCTTAAAACGCGGCCGTCAAACTTGTGGGTTTCCGATACCAGAAACAGCCCGTTTGAGAACAAGGCCAGCAGACGGCGGGTATCGTCATTAATAATAAAGTCTTCGCTGTTCGGAAGTGTCAGAAGAGTAACCCCCTGAGGAAAGTAGTCTTCAACCCGCTTACCAGCTTTCCGGCTGGCTTCTTCTTCAATAACGCCGCCGCTGGTGACTACTTTCTCGGGAGTTTGGGGGCTTAAACCTGTTCCATCCTCTTCTGCCATTTTTTCACGTTACCTCAATATCATGTCTTTGCTGACACCGGGAATCCCGCGGCTGGAAACAACCGATTTTTTGGGTTTTTCCGTTGCGGTTTTTTCTTTGCTTTTTTCTTCCGCGGCTTTTTCAATTGCCTTTGCGGCTCCGTTCAGAGGTTCTTTGTCAATAACGCCGCCGGCGGAGAAATAGAGATAATCTTTAATACCGCCTCTGTCAACACGGACATGTGTTGTCGTAATCTGGTCAACCTTTTGGCCGCTCTGCAGCATTGTGCCGATTCTTGCGAGGAAGGTCTGACCGTCGCGGTTCATTAATTTTGCAACCAGTTCTTCACCCTGACCGGTAATTTCCATAACCACATAAAGGTCGCTGACTCTGAGTTCTTCTTCATCGTCCTCTTCCGGTTCGGCTGCGGCATTAGCCGGAACTTGTCCGTCTGCAAACGGATTGGTCTTCTTTTCGGCCTCCAGACGGGCTTTCAGAATAGAAATCTGCGTCTGCAATTCCGAAACTTCTTTTTTGTGGTTTTCAACAGCTGCTTCAGCACTCTGATTGGCTTTATCCAAAGCGTCCATCAGGCGGGTCAGCCTTTCTTTAACGTTTTGGGTAAATTCTTCACGGTCTTTTTTCTCATGGGCAATCCGCTCATAAATGCCGGCATTGTTTTCAATCCACCGTTGCTGTTCTTTCAGCATCTGTTCTTTATAAGCGTTCAACAAACCTTCCTGCCGCATTTTTTCATACGCAATCTCTACCTTGCGCAGCTTGACTTGTTCTTCAATGATTTTGCGTTCCTGCTCTTTTTCCCATTCCTGTCTTTTGAGCTTTTCCGCTTCTTCTTTTTCAAAAACTTCATTCTGAGCCTTCAGGCGCTGAGCCTTGATTGCTTCAATTTCATTTCTGAGTTTTTCTCTGCGCAATTCCAACGACAAAATTGCCGTCTGTTTTTCAATATCTGTCATCTGGGAGAAAACTTCATCATCAAGTTCTTCCAAAACGTTCATTGCGGCAGTTGTCTGCGGCAGACTGGGAGCCGCATCTTGTTCCGGAGGCAAAAGCCCGCCCGTTTTCGGAACGATACCGCCGGGCACTGCGCCTGTTTTAGGAACAATACCCCCCGGTACGGCACCGGTTTTCGGCACAATACCGTTAGGCAGAGCACCTGTCTTGGGAACAATGGGAGCTTCTCCGGTCTTGGGGACAATGCCTGTTTTAGGGACAATCGGTGCAGCTCCCGTTTTCGGCACAATACCGTTAGGCAGAGCGCCCGTCTTGGGAACAATGGGAGCTTCTCCGGTCTTGGGGACAATACCGGTCTTCGGGACAATCGGTGCGGCCCCCGTCTTCGGCACAATACCGTTAGGCAGAGCGCCCGTCTTGGGAACAATGGGAGCTTCTCCGGTCTTGGGGACAATGCCTGTTTTAGGGACAATCGGCGCAGCTCCCGTCTTCGGCACAATACCGTTGGGCAGAGCGCCCGTCTTGGGAACGATTCCTTGCGCCGGTGCCAGCAATCCGCCTTTGTCACCGTCTTTGTCTATGCTGAGCTGGGGTTTGGGAGCGGCCGAACCTCCGAGTTCGTCGGCAGAAATGCCAAACTCGTCATCAAATCCCAAATCTATGGCTGAGTCTTTTTCGGCAGCCAACGCATTTCCGGAAAACATCATTCCCAAAATGAGCGCTGCCAAAGCCCTCCGGCTAAAATCTTTCTTACTATAACACATAGATTGCTCCTTCATAATCCCATTGTTTTGTCGATGGTGTATAAGTTATACTTTTAATCTCAAGTCCTGAAAATTTCATTAACAAATCCCGCCAGACCACCGGTTTATACTTCGATGAAAACTTAAAGACAACCGAACGGTATACGTTATGCTCAGGAGAAGTAAAAGATGCATTGGTCATTGATATTTTTTGACCGATTCCCTGAAAGAAATCATTCAAAATCAACTTCAACTGCTGCGTTGCATAAGCCGGAGGAGATTTTTTCTGCGCTACCGGCCCGAACTGCAGCGATACCGTCGCCTGATCACCTGTTTCAGAGTACAAAATGCCGCTGAACTTAATGCCGGAATCTTCCAAGGCCTTTTTTATCCATGACACGCGGCCGACTTTTCTGCTCCAAGCCGTCTGAGCGCTGCTGTCTGAGCATTTTATCTGGCCGATTTCCCATCCCGGCGTTACGATTGTCAACAACTTAACCACGGCATTCTGACAACCGGTCATAACCTGAAACGGATCTTTGACCTTTTCCCAGGGCTTGATTTCCGGCAGCTTCTGCACCGGTGCGGCCTTCGGTACAATCGGCACCGTGACCGGAGGGCGTTTCGGCGGGGCAAAGAAAATCTCGGATAAAATATTAGAAAGCAGATAAAATCCGACAGAAACCGAAACCACAATAACCAAAATCAATTTTGTTCCGCGCAAAGCCTTGATTTTTTTCAGCTTTGCTTTACCGCCGCGGGCTAAAATCTTTTCAAGGTCGGGATATTCCGTATCTTCGTATCCCCATTCCGGCGGCGCAATCCTGCGTCCCCAGTCCGGAACGGCCATCATGGATTCAAACTGGCTCTTGGCATCTTCCTCGTTAAGGAACAACATATCGCCGTCAGAAAGAATGATATCGTTTCTGATACAAACATACCACCAGCCGTTTTCAACCTTAAAGACGGCAACCAGAGAAGACCTATCGGACAAAGCTGTTGCCAGAGCGACAACGGCAACGTCCATTCCTTTGCGAAAACCTTCTTCCGAAACGCAAATACCAAACTGCGGAGCTTTACCGGGCTTGATGCAGAATAAATCCGCACCTTCCATAATTCCCGAAGAAGCTTCTTCCACTTCCTGATAAGGGTCATCCCGATTTTGCAGCGGCTGCCAGAAGAGGCTTGTCGCATATTCCGTACCGGCAACGGTCATGGATGAACTCCATGTCCGTTCATTGCCTTTTTCTACATCTTCTTCTGTCAGGTTTGCGTCTTCTAACACTGTAATTTACCCTTCTTTTAAGGTTAATTCAGAACCATTCTGGATTCCGGCGTCAGCGGAGATTCAAGAACAACCGGCGTCAGAATAATGACCAAAACGCTTCTTTCTTTGCTGGCCGTGGCTGAACCGCCCAATAACGAGTTCGTTGCTGATCCGATACCTTCTTTGGACGTTGTGTTTTCAACCCTTTCATAACCGGTCAAAATCAAAGATTCGCCGGAAGACATCGCAACTTCCTGTGTAAAGCCGCGGGATTCAATCTTCGGGTTTTGAATATACTGGCCAGAAGCTGATGAAGGCGTACCCTCCGTCGGCTCGTTCAAATATACTTTTTCCAGTTCAATCAAATCAGACAACGTCAGGTTAAACATCAAAAGCAACCGTCCGTGCTCCAAAATTCTCGGCAAAACGTCCAAAGTAAAACCTGTTTCAATTTCTTCTGTTTCGGTCGAAATATCATAGTCGTTATCGCCGCCGTTGGTTTTGGTAATCTCTGAAATATAGTTCTGCTTTTTAATAACCTGAATAGGCGCCGGTTTATTATTTAACGTTGTTACCGTACCGCTGGTTACCAGAGTTGTCGCCCCTTGGCTGGACAACGCTTTGACAATGGCGCTTCCTGTCCAGTTTTTCGGTGTAATGGCCATTGTCAGGTTGTCGGCAATATCGTCGGCAACACCGCCGGTCGGACTGGCCAGACGGAAGGTTGTGTGGCCGTCGTTAAACATGGCAGACAAATTCAAACCATACTGATCGCCGTCTGTCACGGTAACTTGCAAAACTTTGACGCTGATGGCCACTTGTCTGGACAAACGGTTGTTCTGCTCGGTGATGTAACGGCCGACTTTTTTAATGTCCGTCGGTGTTGCTGTCAGGGTAATCGTACCGTTGCCCTGATCGATCGTCAGTTTTGAATCTTTTGAAACCATAGACGTGATTGAATCTTTAATCTGTGTCCAAACGGCAATTTCCGCCTCCGAGCTCAAACTCAGGGAAGAACTTCCGCCTTCGCCAGCAGAAGAAGAGCCGCCGACGGTCACATTAAGCTTCGGCTTGGTCGGCAAAGAATACAAAACAAAAGTCTTGGTAATGTATTTGTAAAAGTGGATTTCTTTCTTGTCATATTTCCACCAGATGCCAAAACGGGAGGAAATCTCATCCAGCAAACCGCTCAACGGCCCGCGATAAGAAACCAGCATCTTGTCGGCGTCTGTCCAGTCAGCATTAATCGCTGCTGCCGACGGCTTGTTTTTTGAGCCTTTATCTCTGATGTCTTTTTCCAGATTGCTGTCAAACCGAACGCGCAAAGACGTAACTTTATTCAGCATATCGCCGATTTCGAACAACGTAATCGGGCGGTTGCTGATTAATGTCACGCCGTCAGCCGTTTCCAGATAAGCCGGAACCGGCTGCCCTTCATACTCAATCTCACTCGTATCGCCGAGCCAGATGTCGTTTTTGACCTTAACCAGATCGGTATTTTCAATAGGCGTCGGAGCCTTGGCCATTTCTTTCATCTTGGTCGAGGCTTCCACTTCGCGTTCAATCGTCGCATCCAGACTGGTTGACATGGAACATGAGGCCACCAAAGCGGCAAATGCCAGCACAATGCCGAATTTTTTATTTTTAATCAAACGCATTCTCATCCTCCATCGTTTCTACAACCAGTACGCGGTTTCCTTTATAAAAAGTGGCAACCGGCGCAGGGCTTGCACGGCCGAAAGCCCGAATTAATGCGGCGCTGACATCGGCAAAACGCCCGCGAAACATCGCGCCGGCACTTAATGTATAATTTCTGTTGCTGTTCCAAATCAAACGCCAGCCGGATTCATCGCTCCATTCTGTCAGAAGAGCTTTCAAAGACTGCCCTTCTTCGGCCAGCCAGTCTTTGACCGGATCATCGCCGTCATCGCTGCCGGCGCCGCTTCCGCCGTTGTCAGTACCTGTATTGTCGGCAAATTCCGCACTGCCGGTCGATTTGATTTCTTCTTCATAAGCGCCGACTTCTTCGTCAATTGTCGGAGGGATTGTTGCGGACATGTTGCTTCCCGGCGCCGTCTGGACAATACGCTGGTCGCGCGGCGTTCTTTCGCCGTATTCGCGATAATCTGCGGCGGTTCTGGTATAGTCAACATATTCTTGCGGAGCTGCCGGCGGAACCACACAGGGCGTACCGTCATTCGGACAGGTTGTCGTGACGGTTTCCGTAACCGTTTCCTCTTCCTCGTAATTATAATTAAGAGGCCGGAACATATAACATCCGGTTGTTGCCAATAAAACGCCCAAACAAGCAATTAAGCGTATTTCTTTGTTCATTTTTGCAATCCTTAAATCACTTTTTGTCATAATTTTTTCCTATCATACATTTGGAAAAATAAATAATCAAGCGCAAGCCTTAACTTATTACCATTGTGTAACATTGGCTTGCGGGTTGTTATAATTTTCCGCTGTACCGTAACCGCTTTCCTCGCTTGTTCTCAACGTTCTGATGATAAACGAATTCGGTTCTCTCTCCGTAAACACAACCTTAACGTCTCTGGCACTCACGCCCTTGTTGTTGAGAATGTTGCTTAAAAGGTTCAGCCGCCGGCGTTGCAGATATTGGTCGGTCGTTCCGTCCAGCCGGATCTCCAGCACCACGGACTTGTCCTCAATCGTCTTCTGGGCAAAAGCGTCAATCCATTTCAGCGTATTGCCGGAAATTTCCGCTCGGTTGGGCTGAAAAGACAGGCGGATTTCTGCCGGCAAAATCCGTCCGCTCGCTTGTCCTCCGGACAGTTTATTTTTTATTTTTCCGACCAGCCCGCCGGAAGATTGCGGCTCATTGCTTTCATTCTTGTCAGATGAACCGGAAAAGATTGACGTAATGCTGGAAAGCAGGTTTCCGCCGGAGCTTGGCTCTTTGTTTTTGGCAATATTTTTTCCTTGCGCATCCAGAATTTTAACTTCTTTTTTGATTTCTTCGGCTTCTTCCGCTTTTGTTTCTACCTCGGCGTCTTCAGGAAACTGTAACCGCGGCCGGAGGTCTTCTTTGTCCTTGATTTCTTTGGGAATGGGAATAAGCAGGTTGTCAACCATGTCATTGGCCGCTACGACTTCTGTTCCGCCGGCTTTCTTGCTGGCCTCCAGTAAGACTTTTTTCCGGTCGTCTCTTTCCTGCTGCTCGATTTTAACCATTTTGTTTTTGGCATGTTTTGCGCCGGTTGCAACAACCCACGGGCTGTCTTTTTGTCCGGCTTTCTCTGCCATGCTTTCCCATTTTGCCGGTGTTTCGGTTTCTTCGGCAGCATCTGCCGGACGGGAATTTTCTCCGGTAGCGGCCGGAATATTTTTGGTCGAAACTTTAGCGTCAGCCAATGCAACCTGATTTTCTTCGGCACTCCGGTTTATTTTGACCTTCCGGTTTTGGGCAAGGGCAATATTGTTTGAACGCTCCAGCGGAATAAGCAGAGCCGGTTCGGCCGCCTGTGTCGGAACGGCAGGCTTTTGCTGTTGTTCTTGGGGCTGATAGGCAATTTCCTGCGGTTTTTCCGGAGCATAAACCGTTGCCAGCTTAACCGGCTCGGGAATGTCCTCTCGGACAATCCTGTTAACGCGCGGTGCTTTTGGCGTGTTTTCCGGCTCCGGTCCGTCCGTAACGGAAATCACCTGCGCCTTTGTCGGAGCGTATAATGCCGGCGCTTCCGGTTCCTGCATGTCGTTGGCGGCCAGAACAACCGGCGGCAGCTCTTCTGCTTCGGCAATTGCCTGAACAACGGGCGCTTCGGGCTCTTCGTCAAACTCCGGCGGGATTAAGTCGGAGTTGTCCGCCATGATAATTTGCCCGTCACTGTCTGCGGTGTCATAATAATCCGGGGTTTTGTCTTTGTTGCTTTCCTGAATGTCAGGCAGCACATTGAGGGCAATTTTTTTCACCGGCAGGGGTCTGGCGGCAGGGGTAATGTCATTTTTGAGAAACAGGGTAATGTTTTTGTTGGAAATTTTGAGTTCTTCGGCCGGTTGGTCAGCAAAAAACACACCGTTTGCGCCAAAAATCACAAACAGAGAAAAAACAAAGCTGTAAACAAAAGTTTTAAAAGCTGTATTTTTCATAAACAAAACCCTTTGTAAATTAGATAAATCAAAATGCGAATCTTGGCAAGCGGATATAAAATTATACGCAATATTTGTGGATTCTTTTAAATTCTGTTTTCAAAAAGGCATTTTTTCAGATTCTGCGGCAAGGCGGATTTTTTGTAACAAAACTGTAAAAAATCATGCCTTTACAAAATGTTAAGTTGTATGAATTTTTTGTTACAGCCGATTTTGTTTAGTGTAAACAATATGTTAAGAATTTTGTAGTATATAAGATTTTGCTAGAAAAAAATCAAAAAGTTTAGTATGCTTAAAGTATTGGGTTTACTTGCATAAAAGGAGAAAATTAATGAACTTTTTAAAGAAAAACTTGTGGACGATTTGTCTGCTTGCGGTCGTTGCCGTTGTCTTTATGAGCGGTCCGGCCATGGCGGCAGGAGGCAGCCAGAGCAGCCTTATGGGTACGGCAAAAGCCAAAGCCTTCACCACCTTCAATAACGTAAAGAGCATTATCTTTATCGTTGGCGGTTTCGGTCTGGTTCTGCTGGCATTCGGCGCCATCTTCGGCAAAATCAAATGGTCTGCATTTGCATCTTTGGCTGTTGGTTTGGCTATTTTGGCTGCGGCTGGTGCTATCGTTCGTTACGCAACCGGTGATACAAACCTGAGTGCTACGGGTACCGGTTCTGGCGGTTTCGGCGATACTTTCCAGGAATCTGCTGCAGATACTTACTAACCTGAGCTTGTGCTCACTGTTAAAAAGGAGGGGATACTATGTTTGGTGAAATTATAAATATCTTGCCGCTGGCATTTGTAACCCTCCTTTTTGTTTTGTCTGCAGAAAGGCTTGCAAAGCATGGCCTGAAACTTAAAGTAAAGAAAGCGGCGGTATTTTCGCTTTGTCTGGTGCTTTCTTTAGTTTTGGTTTCAGGAACGGCACTGGCGGATGACGGGCTGTTTTCCGAGCTGACGGCCAAAGGTGCCGAAATCTTTACCGGAATGCGTGACATTGTTTACGTTGTTGCCGGCTTTGGTATCATCGGCGTTGCTGTCGGCGGTTTTTTCGGCAACCTGAACTGGAAGTGGCTGAGCGCTATTATTATCGGTTTGGTCATTTTGGCGGTGACGGGAGCTTTTGTACAATATGTGACGGGGCAGAAAGTTGACGATATCCAAGATACCCTGAAATAATTATTTTTGTTGGAGGCGGCCATGTTAAAATTAAAATCATTGCTGAAATCAAACCTTTTTCTTTTTGTCGCGATAATTGCTTTTTTGGCTGTCTGCCCGCAGGATGTCTGGGCGGCGGAAGGCTCGGTTTTTGAAAAAGTCCGTAACAAAGCCGCATCCAGCTTAAAAGATATCAAACTTGTCGTTTATATTCTTGCCGGTTTCGGGTTAATCGGCTTTTCTTTTATGGCCATTTTTAACAAAATCAGCTGGAAATGGTTTGCCAATATTGCCATTTCGTTGTTTTTGCTCTCCGTGATGGGATTGTTTATTGATGACTTTACCGGTACCAGCAAACACGCAGATATGCTTGATTTTGGCAATTATTTGAGTGGTGACGGCAGCATGGACGGTACAGGCGGCGACATCGGCGGTGGTTCGGTGCCGCCTGAGGAGAATAACGACAACAACAATAATAACAATAAAAATAATGACAACACGAATAAAACCAAGGACTGTGACAATCCTGCCAGCAATGATTATTATGATGAATATTGTGTTAATTTAAGAAACCTCAATGGTACAATGGCAGATTGTGTGACCAGTGGTCGGGTTTGGGATAATAAAACGGGAACTTGCTCAACGGGGGGGGGGTAGTTCTTCTGGCGGAACAACCGGTACGGGAGGTGCCTCCGGCACCAATCAGAGCAATGGTACTTCTAATGCCGGTTCTGATAATTCCGGTAATGGTAATAATCTTTCTGCTCAAAATAACAACGGTGCCGGCAATCAGAAAACGACAGGTGATTTACAACCGGTGTGGAATCCTGAAACACAGTCTTATGAACTTCCAAATATTGATGTTTTCGGCGATAAAAATCTGGCAAACAATAATCCGGTTTCCGGATTGGGAAATATTGGCGGCGGAACACCGAATGTTGATGATTTGAATAAAGACCTGCAGAACATGGTCAACAATGTTAACAGCGCACAAGGCGGAAACGCAGCTGACAACAAACAGGAAGAAAGCGGCGGCTGGCTGAATGACTTGTGGAATAAAGGCAAGGAAGAGGCTAAGAAAAAAGCCGAAGAAGAAGCTAAAAAAGCTTTGGAAAAAGCAAAACAAGAGGCCCTGAATGCGGCCAAAGATACCGTCAGCGGTGTCGGAATATTGGACAAGACCGGCCTTGATGATAAAATCAATGCAGAAATTGATAAAGCCGGCAATAAAGTAAATACGGACAACTGGGTCGACGGCGCAAAGGATAAATTCGGTTGGAACGAAGAAACCTCGGAGCGTAACGGCGAAGATAATATAGGCGGCGCTTTGGGTGCCGGAAAGATTCCCGGAACCGAAGGGGCAGTGCCGGATGTCGATGCGCTGAACAAAGATTTGCAAAATATGGTGAATGGAACGGGCAACGCCTCGGCTTCGGATTATGGCTGGAACGAAGAAACTTCCGAGCGTAACGGTTATGATGCCGAACCGTCTGGTGCGGATATTCAGCCGGTATGGGATCCAGAAACTCAGTCTTATGTTTTGCCGGATGTTGAGGTCGTTGGTGACGCCGGCGCCAGCCATAGGCCGCTTCCCGGAACCGAAGGGGCAGCGCCGGATGTCGACGCACTGAACAAAGATCTGCAAAATATGGTGAACGGCACGGGCAACGCCTCGGCTTCGGATTATGGTTGGAATGAGGAAACTTCCGAACGTAACGGTTATAATGCCGAACCGTCCGGAGCGGATATTCAGCCGGTATGGGATCCTGAAACTCAGTCTTATGTTTTGCCAGATGTTGAGGTTGTAGGTGACGCCGGCGCCAGCTATAGGCCGCTTCCCGGAACTCAAGGCTCAACGCCGGATGTCGACGCGCTGAACAAAGATCTGCAAAATATGGTGAACGGCACGGGCAACGCCTCGGCTTCGGATTATGGCTGGAACGAGGAAACCTCGGAACGCAACGGCTATAATGCCGACGGGACACAGGGAAGTTCGTCAAACTCGGACTACGGCTGGAATGAAGAAACTTCTGAAGGCCGCGGCTGGGGAGGCTGAGAAGAATATTAACCATATTTTCATAAACCAAAGGCATACTATCGTCAAAATAGTATGCCTTTTTTCCTATAGTGGAAAAAACATCTTATTTATTGTATGCCGCAAACTTTCGGCGTATAATTAATAAAAATCAATTGTGAGGTCGGAAAATGAAGGAAGGTATCTTCAAAGCGGTGGCAAATCCTCCCAAAATCTTGTGGGGGCCGTTTTTGCCTGTGCTGCTGAACCTGAGCGTTCAGTTTCCTCTGATGTTCATGATTGTAGGAACGTTTGATGTTAACCCGATTTTGTTTATGGCTTCGGTTTTTGCGGGACACATTGCCATTACGGTAATTGGTTTCCGCGAACCGCACGTTTCCAACATGCTTCAGGCCTTTGGCCAAAGCTATAAGCCCACAAACAATCTTTATCCGTCAAAAGGAAATAAATTTGCCCCATAGTAATTTTGATTTCTTTTCTATATTTGTACAGGGTCTGTCGAATATCGAGATTCTGGTGGCGATGATGGGTTTCTTGTCAGCCGCGGCCTTCGCCGGTCTTTTTGTGACCAGATTCGGCCGTTCGGTTCTGCCGCAGCCGCGGGAATCCCGCGTATCGGACTTTTTGCCGTTTGACAAGCTCCTTTCGGACGGAATTACCATTCGCTGTTACAACGGTTCTTTATCGCGCGTTTTTAAGATAGACGGCGCGGATTTGGCTTTTGTGAATGAAGAAAAAGTCATGTCAATGCTGGAGGCCCGCAAATCATGGATTGACAATATGTCGAGCCTTTCCGTTACCGTACGGGTCATTACACAGCGCGAGCGCATTCCGCTTGAGGCCGAAGTTCGTGATTTTAACAATCCGCTGCTTGAGCATATTTCGGAAGTCTGGCGCGGCAACCTTGACCGTGTATATACCAACAGCCACTATGTCATTCTGAGTGTGGAAGATCGTCCCGATGCCCTGAAAGATTTGAACTATGCTTCGCAGACCTTGCTGGCGATTTTGAACGATTACGGCGTTAAAACCCTTTATGAAACCGAAACCAGTCCGGCGGAAGACAGTCCTTTTTCAATCTTTGCCAAATTATGCAGTCCGGTCAGCAAACCGCAGCCCAAAGTCGGCCATGCCGAAGGGCACCATTTGAACGAGCTCTTGACCGCTGACCATATCCACTTTACCGGCGAGGAAGGGCTGATTCGCTATTTTTCCGGCGAAAAAGAAGTCTGGGCGGTTGTGATGGGGATTCGCGATTCCGGTGACTACATGGATGAATCCATGGTTGTTTCACTGCTTTCCATTGACTGTGAACTGACCTTTCTGCACAATATTAAAACCTTGTTCAAACCCAAGGCGCGCGCTTTGTTGATGCAGCAGCAGAGAATGGCCTCCATTACCAGCTTTTCGCCGGAGGTTGTCAACCAGTATTCCGAGGTCTTGGCTAATATTGAAGACAGCGATGCCAACTATCAGGCGCTGACCGAATACGCCATGACCATTATTCTCCGCGGCGAAAGCAAGGACGAAATCGAATTTGCCGAAGGCGAAGTCCAGCGTATCTGCCGTTTGTTCAGTGTAACGCCGGTTCGTGAGGGCTGGGTTGCTCAGGCGGCCTTTTTCAACCAGTTTCCGACTTATGAAACCTATCCGCGGACTTATCGCTATCTGTCGCGCGTCGTCGCCTGTGCCGTTTGCTTTGACAAGCCGGCGGCAGGTTTTGACAAATCCGATTGGGGCCCCGGTCCGATTTCCATCTTCAAAACCACTTCCGGTTCGGCTTACCGCTTCCAGTTTCACGTTTCCGGCGAAGAAGCCGCCGTTGCCCACTGCTGCATTATCGGTCCGACCGGACAAGGTAAAACGACTTTGCTGACGTTTTTGGCGGGGCAGGCCATGCGCCACCACGATTTGAAAGTCTTTTTCTTTGACCGTTATCGCGGTGCCGAAATTTTTACCCGTGCTATCGGCGGAGCTTATGTCGGTTTTGACGGTGACGACAAAAACGTGTCAATCAACCCGTTTGACTGTGCAAACAGCCCGAACAACCGTGCTTTCCTGCGCCGATGGATGCGCGCCATTACCATGGTTGACGATGCCCAGTCCGAAAAAGAAATCGCCCGTGCCGTTACGACGGCCTTTGATTATCTTAAGCCGGAAGAACGCGTGATGAGCAATCTTTATAAAAGCTGCTTCTCTCCGACCGGAAATATGCGCCGCGAGCTGTATAAATGGGTCAATCCGGAGCAGTACGGCGAAATCTTTAACGCCACGGAAGACAGTCTGGACTTAAAGTCCAAGCGTTTTATGGCTTTTGACTTTACGCACATTTTTGAAGACGAAATCCTTGCGCCGGCGGTAATCAGCTACGTTATGCACCGTATTCAGGGCGAAACCGGCGAGACCGGCGTGCCGTCTTTGATTATGATCGATGAAACCGCGCCGATGTTAAAGCACCCGATGTTTAAAGACTACTTTATTATCGGCTTGCAGGAAGGTCGTAAAAAACGTCAGGCTTACCTCTGTGCATTCCAACAGCCGAATATTATTGACAAGCTCGGTCTGGGTGAAGTTGTCCGCGGCCAGTGCCAGACGGTTATCTTCTTCCGCAACCCGCAGGCCATGCCGGAAGACTACGTTAACTGGAATCTGACTAACAGCGAGATTGACTTTATTTTCGGCCGTTCATATCGTGACTTCCCCTATGCCATTCTGCTTTCCCGTCCGGCCACCGGCGAATCTGTGATTTTGGACGTGGATTTAAGCGGCCTCGGCCCGTATTTGAAGCTCTACAACTCCAGCCGTAAGAACGTATTGCTTGTTCAGGACCTGATTCAACAATACGGAGAAGAGAATTTTGTTACAAAATATTTAAATATTGGCTGATTTAGACATTATTAATTTTTGTTGTAGTATTTTGTATGGTATACTGAAGGTATAAGCCTTAAAGGGGAGGTATGTCATGAAAAAAATTAAAATCATTGCACTTGCGCTTATGATCGCGGTTGTTTTCAATGTGGCCGCTTCCCGCAAATCTCATGCTTTTATCTTTCCTATTCCTGTAACCGATGCCTTAACCCTCGGCCAAAATGTGGTTAATGACATCAAACTGGTGTTGGAAGCCAAATTCACGGCCGAAACCATGCGTCTGGCCGGAAGAATGAACAATACGATCGGTGCAACGGTTTTTGATCCGCATAAACTCTTCGAAGACGGCTATATCAGCAAAGGCGAGGATAAAGGCGAGTATGGTCAGGACTAGGGGGTGTAAGATGAAAATATTCAAAGATATTATAATCCGGAGCCTCTTGGCAGCCGTTTTCTGCATAATGGCCGTCCGTGCGTCTCAGGCACTGCTTCCGGTGTTTGACAAAGGAACCATGATGCAGTGCCTCGGCACCAATCTGAAAGTAATCCTTGAATCCAAATTTGTGGTAAATATCATGAATACCGAAGGCAGCATGAATACCACGATGGGAACGGCCAAATCTAACTTTTTTAACTTTCTGAATACCGGAATACACGGCGGCGACGGCAATGAGCCGAATGGCGAGTATGATCAGGATTATGACCACTTGCCGAATAATAAAGTGCCGGATGCCGAAGATGCAAAAATGAACCTGATAAAAGATCTCGGCGCCTCGCTTGATCCGCGAAAGAGCAAAATCCAGCTGGCGGAATTGAGCGGCACGGCTACAATCTCCGGAAGCACGGGCATTGCTTCCGCCAAAGCCGTTAATGAGGAATACAGCGGTCTGTATTCAACCGCGGACGGTGATAAATTTATTTTTCCGGACGCCATGGCGGATTATTGCGAAATCAATGTCAGCGATATAAATACGCTGGATAAAAAGGTTAAAATGATTGAATGCCTTAAAAAAAGGTTTCGCTTTCAAATAAGCCCGATTCAATCAGACCAGCAGGAAGCGCGCAACATTTTTTATAAATCAGTGATGGAAGAAGCCTATGCCAACATCGCCGAAGCGCTGGTTATGCGCAATTTTGCCGTTTATTATGAAAAGGAAATTTTAAAACCGCTGTCCAAAAAGGCCATCAAAGCTCAGACAGAGCGCGACGACTATGCGACAACAATGATTATGAACAAAGAAATCGCCCGTATTTTAAATAAACTTTATAACGTTTACGCCATGCAGCTTTCTTATAACATGTTTGCCGAATACGGAAACTTTGAGCCGTTTCAGGAAGAGCTTGAAGACAAACCCGAAGATCCGAACCCGCAGGGAACAAAAGACAAAATTATGATTATCCCGCGGACATTGGCCGAATTTTGCAGCTTGGATGCCGATACCGCCGGAAAAATGGAAAATAAAGAAAAAGTCGTCGAATGCCTCAAGTCTTTGATTGCCCTGCGCGAGCAGCCGACCCAGTCGGCCAAGCACGAAGCGCGCGAAATTTTCATAAAATCGGTAGAACAGCAGAATTATGCCTTTTTTGCCGAGGCCTTGCTGGCGCGGCTGTATTCAATAGATTATGAAAAAGACGTGCTTCAGCCGGTTGAAAGCAGAGCCATAGATTCGACAACCGTAAAAGTGGATTATGACACGGTTCTGAAGGCCAATAAAGAAATTGCCAACATGCTGGCGCGGATTATGAATGTTTATACCATGAAAGTCGCCAATGATACATTCCAGTATTACGGTGAATATGAAATTATCCGCGAACAATTGTTGAATATTGATTAGGGAGGCGGCCATGAAAAAACAAATTACTTTTGCTTTGGGCTTTTTGGCCTTTTCTCTGTTCCTGTCGGGTCGGGCCGAGGCGCTGATGGTATCGGACGCCCTGACCAAAGTTCAGGATAAAATAGAAGAAACGACAGAAGTTTTGAAAATGGCGCAGGAAAAAGTATCCGATGCCGAGTCAAAAATGCGTGATTCCAAAATCGGGGAATTTGGCAAAAAGGCCATGGAGGGCTACAATTACATTAATGATCGCCTGACCATGGGCCGAAATCTGCTGGCTGGTGATTTGAAGCTTTCTCCGCTGGATGTCCCGAGCTATCTGAGCGGCAAAACCAATGATGTTGATGCCGCACAGGAAGCCATAAAAACCGAATATATTGCCAAATACGGTTCCGGCGGTGATACCACCAAGTCAAAACATCAAAAAAGGCAGGATATGGAAGCGCAGCATAATAATGTGGCAACAATTTACGCCAAGGCTTACAGTATCCGCTATTATCTTAAAAAAGCGCGTCAGGAACAGCCTGATCCGCAGGTGGATCTGGAAGACAGCCGTAAGCTGATTCAGGCCGGCAGGGCTTATGCCGAAAGTACAAACCGCCGCCTTTTGGACATGATTGCCATGGAAATGGCGCTGCTTGAATTTGAGAGCTCGGAAGTCGTCTTTGCCAGCAAGTCGCAGAGAAATGATCTGGCAACCGTGGATGAAGGAGATTAACGATGAATAAGTTTCTGAAAAATATAAGCTTTCTCCTCGGGATTTCTTTCATGACCCATGCCGTTCCGGCTCAGGCGTTTTTTACGATTGACGTTGCCGAAATGGGCGGCCGTCTGAGTACGGTGGTAGGTGATGCCTTACGTAAAGCCCAAAAAGACCTTGATACCAAAGAACAACAGATTTTTGGCGAACTGATTGGCGAAGGCAATAAAGAAACCAAACAGATCTTGCCGATGATTGAGGGCTGGAAAACCGAATACGCCGACAAAGTTTTGTCTTTGGGCGGCAATAAAGACGTCTATGCCTCTTCTTCAATGGATTCCGCCCGTCTGAGTCAGGTAGAGACCCAGATAGCCAAACTTCTGGCTGATAAAGCCAATATCAGCGCCGAAAGCAATGAGGTCTATAAGATAAAACAAGCCGAGATAAACGGCAAAATTGAAGCGGCGGAGAAGAATATTGCCGAAGCCCAGAAAGAACTGGCCGCCACGCCGTCTGATGATTTTGCCACGGGCTTGGAATTGGAAAATTATATCAGTGAAAATCAGGAGCTAATTGAAGAATATCGGGAAGAACTGACCGCATTGGATAAAGAATACGATGTCAGCGCCAAACTGGACGATGTTCAGTCCATGCTGGATGCCTTAAATGCCGAAAAGAACAAGCTTCAGGAACAAATCAAGAAAAAACTTGACAATATCCTGAAAGAAGCCATCAATCTGGATGATCCGTCCGGCGGTCTGAGCAAAGCTAAGGAACAAAATTATACAACTAAAGAAGTGGCGGAAAATGTAAAGGAAATTCGCAAAAAACGGTTTATTGAACGCCGCAACGCCGTGACGTCAAGCTATGCCGAGGCGATTCAGTTAAAATACCGGATGTATACGGAACCGGATGTCTTTAAGGATTTTACCGATACGGCAGAAAATATGGAAACGTTGGGCGGACAGGTCGGTATGGATACGCAGATGAAAATCAAAATCATTGAGCTTTTAATGCAATATGCCAACCTTATGGTCAATGATTTGCGTGAATATACGGCGCATGAATACGGCGACCGGCGGTTTTATACAATGCGTCAGCCGGAAAATGACCTGATTAATTTCAACCTTGACGACTATGTCATGCGTGATAAAGAAGATATTTAAGGGAGGGAGCCATGAGAAAATTTCAACAAAAGTCCCAAAGAAATATTCTGTTTGCGATAATTTTCAGTACGGCCCTGCTGTTCAGCGGCAAAGCTGATGCCTTTTTCGGCCTTTTTTTCGGAGGTCCGGTCTTTGAACCGACATCTACGGCTGCCGAATTGGGAAAAAATTTCTCCACGGCATTGACGGAACTTTCTGCCGAAGCGGACAAGCTCAAACAGCAGATTGCCAATGCCTTTTCTGCCAAAGCCTTAAATTTTAATTCAAATTTCAACCTCCGGCTGGCGCACAAACCGATTGCCGGTGCCAAAATTCTGGAACAGCCGTCGGTTGACCCGCTGAATGAAAGCGAAGTCAAAAAATATGTTTATAAGCTGTTTTTAACCTATCCCAGCCATGATATTCCCACACAGGTGAAATATCGCAAAATGGCGCAGGATTTTTATGACGATAGTGTTTTGGAAGCTTATTCCGCGGCACGGGAAGTTGAAAAATACCTTTCAACCGACGTCGCAGCCAAATTTGCCGCCCTGCAGTCGCGATTGCATGAAAGCGGCGGTGACGGGGCTTCGTCGCCGGAGGCTTTGAATGAGGCATTGTATAACAACTATCTGGCTTATCAAACCATTGATACAATCTCCCGCGTTTTGCAGGAGTTAACGGCCATCAAAGCCCAGCTGGAAGCAGCCCGCGCCATTAATGATATTGTCGAGCCTCTGGAATACCCTGATCCCGACCCGACACTTCAGGGCGCGCTGGGATTTGATAATCTGCCAAAATTGGCGCTGAACGGATCTTTCAGCCTGTCAGGCAGTTCCACGGTGGCGGGCGCTGACGCTCACATTACCAAAAAGCCGGAAACTACGCCTCAAAAAGTAACGCTGAGCAACGGTACGGTCATTGAAAATATTGATGAGAATACAATTGTGGAAGTTAATGTGGAGAAGAAAAAAGTCAATCCGCTTTGTACCGAAGAACCGTGTGAATACTATGAATATAATGAAGACGCCGACATGTATAAGCCTTTTGAGGGCTATAAAACCGTAGCCCCCGGCGGTATCATAAACTTCTCGCAAAGTGACGACCCGACTTTGGAACATCCTTTTTATGATGCCAAATACAAAATGAATGAACTGAATCGTATGGAGTTTATTTATGACAAGATTACAACGGCCATAAATATCCATAATCTGATTAAGAAGATACGTCTGGCGCAAGATGACTTTGAAAGCTACAAAAGAGTGGTCGCCCTGCACGAGAAGGCTTTGAGAATGCTTCGTCTGGTCGACAAATGCGCTGTCACCATGCTGTCCAACAACTTCTCCGACGCGCCGTCCGTTTGGTGCGGTCAGTCCAGCTGTGACAATGTTGTTGCCGATTATACGGATTGTCCGGTTCTGAACTTTGAAGATTTGTCCGCCAACAGCGAAGATGACTGCAGCGAAGACGTTTCTGCCGATTATGCCGCCCGCAGCGGTGTTTCGGGCTGGGCGCTTGACCAGTATGATCTGGCCAGAGCCGCAATCAGCAGCGGTGAAAACTATAATTTGAGTGCTGTTCCGGCACCGACGGAAGACGATATTCATACCAAAGATTTGGATAATGTTGAAAAAGAAGGTATCCCTTATGCCGAAAAAGTTTCCGGCGCCGTTCTTGACGAAACCGCCCAATACGAGGCCGAAGCCCGCAAATCACAGCTTCTGCCGTGGGAAATCGGGGCCATTGCCGCCAAAACGCTGGCTGAAAATCCGGGAACCTGGGGCACTTTATCCAATCCTTATCCGGTTTGGAATGACCAAAAGAACTTTTACAGCCAGTATCTTGACGGCAAATATATAAACCTGCCGCAATATCTGCAGTTCTTGGGACAGGAACAAATTTTTGAACTGGCATTGCCCGTAGCCAACACAGCCGCCTTAATTGCGGAAGTGAACGCTGCCAAAGCGGCGCTGGAAAGTGCTATTGCCGCTGTCAACGCCGATGATGAAATGAAACCAGAGGAAAAAACAAAAGAAATTCAGCGCCTGAAAGACGAAACGGCCAAAAAAATCGAGCAGTTGAAGCAAGATAAGGCGGCAAATGACGCCGCTATTCCTTCCGTCGTTGCTATCTCGCGTGATGATACCTATCCCAACTTGTGGGAGTTGAATGCCGAGGAGGACGGATTGCTGTCCGGTCCGTTAAAATCTGTTCTGGGCGACAGCGTACCGGCAAATGACGGTTCGATTATCAGTAAAACAATTCTGAATAAATTTAAGGAAGAAGTACTGCCGGATCTTTTATCCGAACGGGCGCTGGAATTAGGCAATGTCAGCGCTTCCGGCGGGGGGACGATTATCACCATGAGCCGTGTTATCGGAGATGCCCAGTCTTTGACGGCAGGCTTCATTGAGAGTATGAAGGCTCAGATTAAGGCCACGCGTGAAAGTATGTGTGCTATGGGTGACAGCTTGTACTATTCTGTCGGAACAGCGCCCTCCATGCACCAAAGCATGATGCAGGCTCTGGCCGCCGTTGTTTATGAGGTGTCTGACGCCGAACTGGGTGTCTCAGCCAGTATGAAGCCTTGGGAAGCGACCATCAATCGCCTTGATATTTCGGAAGACGACAAAACCTTTATCGGTGTCAAGCCGTTGACCGACCGTGAAGCCAAAGCACCGCGTGCGCCGTTGCAAATGGGCTACCCGCCGGTTCGGGAAATCTTCCACTTTGACGATTATGACTATGAACACGCCGCCCCCGGCAGCCGGAAATCCTTTGTGGCTTATGGCGGCGAAGTGCCGGAACTTTGGAAAGAAATTTTGGCGGACAAGCCTTTTGTTCAAAAGGATATTGATCTGACCAAAATTTTGGACAGCGGCGTCGGAACCAACACGCTTCTGCGCGGCGGTCAATTCCCCTGCAACCTGACGGCATCTTTGGTCGGCAATGAGGATAAATGTATAGACAATACAATTTATAACGTAGAACACAAACGCGAATGTGCCGCCGCGGCGGAAGAAGCGCTGGCAGCCGGAAATACCCCCGGACAGTGCCTGAAAAACCTGCACTGCGGTAATGATTATTTCGGAACGGCCGTTATCGGTGGTCTGGATAGCCGTGCCAAGTCCATAAAAAGCATTGTCGCCAGCCTGACCAGTACGGCAGCGGATTACGCCGGCGGAGAAGTTAACCCTTGTATTAACTATTCGCTCAATCTGACGGAAGACGGTGACCGTGCCGACAGCAGCAAATTCTTTATCTGGGACTCATGGCCGTTATATAATGAAACAGCCGGTGCCGGTTTTACGACGGTCAAAGATGACTACGATCCGACTTTGGGGCGCAGTGAGCTTGGAATTTTCCTGCAAACGCCTGCTTCCGGAAGTCTGGCAAAAATTGTCACTGCCGCTTTAAATCTGGCAAAAGCAGATAATATCTTGGAAAAAGCCAAAGCCATGTCTGCGCTGAACGCACTGATGGAGGCCGGAGGCAATGCTCTTGGCGATGATGCCAACACAGAAACCAAATTCCGTGAGGAAATGGCCAAAATTTATGACCAGCTGATAGAAATCATCAGCAAAGACAATGGAGATGAAAGCGCTTTGGAAGAGTCCGATGACAGTGACGATCCTTCTCCTTTCAAGGTCAAAAAGACGGTTATGGGCTATATGCCGTTCCAGCAAAATCAGGTCGGCGGCTTTTTGAACATCGCCGAAACCGAGCGGGATTATCGCGAGAGCCGCAAACAACTGGAAAAAGATATCCGCCAGCTTGAATTTGATTTGGCTCAGACGTTGGATGAAATCGGCTATCAGTTGTCCAATGCGTTCAGCCTGCTCAATCCTGATGACTGGCAGTTGTCGATGTCCACATTGGATGAAACCAAAAACAAACTCTTAACCGAGATTGATACCCGTATTAAAAATGTCAAAGTTACGGATAATAAAATTGTCAAATACCGTCTGCGTGAATTCAACCGTATGCTGATGGCCCTGAACAAAGACAATCAGGAGCTTGTAACAATTGCGGAAGGGGTTGATAGCGGTCCGAATTTTGACGAGATTATAAAAATGGAAGAAGCCAATGCGGCAGTCCGCGAGGAATATCGGAAAAAAGAGGAAGAGGCATTTCGTCAGGCCATGAAAGACTTGGGCAATATCTATTGTGCCAACTATAACGAAGGGGCTTACGACAAAAATATGTGCCGCTTTCCGATAGGTGAAAGGTAACAGGTAAAAAATGATAAATGCGGGAGGGCAAAACAAGGCCATCGGCGGCAGCAAAATCCTTGCCATTGAAGGAACGGGCGGCAAACAAAACGTCGAGTTTCTGCAAAGCATGGAGCAAAAAACCGAAAGCCTCAAGCTGCGGTATTATACCTGGCTTTCCCGCCTCTTTATCTTTTTTGCCGTCTTGTCCTGCCTGTTTATGGTTCTGGCCAGCCTGTCGCTGTTTCGTCTGGCGCCGGCCGTAAGTGTTGAGCCTTTTTTGATTATCAATCAGAACACGTCTAAAGGGATTGTCCGTCAGGAGGCGATAACGGATAAAATGGCCTCAAAAACGCAGTTGATGGAAACGTTTATCCGCCAATATGTGATTGTGCGCAATACGGTGATCAATGACACGCAGGAAATGCGCACGCGCTGGTTCCCCGGCGGAATGGTAAACTTTTTGTCAGCACCCCTTGTTTTTGATGCTTTTTACGCCAATCGTGAATCAATCATGTCTTCCAATATTGAAAAAGGCCTGTCGCGCGAGGTGGAAATCATCAAAATCTATCAGCAGGGCGGCAGCAAAAGCCCGATTTGGAAGGTTGACTTTAAGACCTATGACCTTTATGCGGCAACGGCCAGTACGGATCTTGTTTTTGTCGAAAGATACTGGACGGCATCGGTCGAGGCCTATTTCTTTCGGGAACGGATGTTTATGGGGCGCCGCCTGATAAACCCGATGGGCTTTACCGTCACCCGCTATTCTCAAACAGAAGTCGAAATTCTCTGAGTTTTTTAACAAATTGTTATTGTGTTTCGGGTATAATAAAATAACCGGCAATTCTAACTTGTTGATAAGTTGGGGATTTCGACAGCTTGCCATTAGACTTTTAAACTAAAAGAGTATATTTTGAAAAAAAAGTGTAACTGCCGGTTCCTTGCGGGAGCCGCCGTGTTAAAAACCTGTAATGGAGAAAGTCTATGAAATATGGAAGATTTCTGCTGGCTGTAATGGTCGTATTTATGCTGTCCGGCTGTTTCGGTTCTTATTATGAGCCGGAACCCGTCGGCGTCGGTAAAGGTTCGGACGAGCTCAAGCTCTCTCCTTGTGCCTGCCTGCAGCTTGACTTGCCGAAAAACTTGCCGGATTGGTTTGTGGCAACAATTTAAGCGGAGTTATGTAAATGGCGCGTATTCTGGGGTCTGGCAATTCTGAAACCAAGCTGATTGGCAATCAGGGCGCTCGTCGCAATGATTACTATTCCGCGTCGGCCGATTCTGAATTGTTCATCGGCAACAGTAATGAAAAAAAATACCTGTGGACGGCCCGTGCCTTTGCCATTATCACGGCTGTCAGCGTTTGTTGCAATATCGTGCTGATTATTGCCATCATGCAGGTTATCCCGCTGTTTCGCGTCGAACCGTTCCTGCTGACTTTTCAAAACAAGCAGGAGCAGGTTTATAATATCAAACGCATTCGCGGCAATATGGAAGACCATAAGACGGTAACGGAGGTCTTTGTCCGCCAGTATATTCTGATGCGCAGCTCTTTTACCCGTGATATTCAGGAAATGGAAGCGCGCTGGATGCCCAATGGCCCGATTCAGGAAATGTCTTCCGTTCCGGTTTATGAGGAGTTTATTCAGCGAACGGCCAAGCGGGCGCTTGAAATCATCAGAACCAAAGCTCTTGCGCGGGAAGTCCGAATTTTGTCAGTCAATGAAATCGGCCGCGGCTTGTGGCAGGTCGAGTATGAAACCCGCGACATGTTTCCGGATTCCAAAAGCCCGACGGTTAATTACTGGACAGCCACGCTTCGCGTGCTCTATCGCCAGAAAACGGTAAAATATTCAGAAAGATTAAACAATCCGGTCGGCTTTACGGTTGACCGCTATGCTTTGACCCATAATAAAGTAAATAAGGATTAGGAGTTCAGTCTATAATGTTTCGCAAAGTCGTAAAATTCAGCCTCATTGCCCTGCTGGTTTTTGTTGCCGGGGCTCCGTTCCTTAGGGCGCAGACCGTAGATCAGGTTAATAACAGCGCGGATGAAGCAGGCGGCAACTATCAGCCCATGAACCTCGGCTATGCCGGCTTCAATTCTCTGGGAATGACGCAAAGTGCCTGGCTGGACCCGATGCAAAATCTGGGTGAAGGACAGTCCCGTCCGGCTTATTCCAAATATTATTGGACGCCGGATTTGGTTTTGCCGGTGCGCCTGCGCGAGGGCATGATGACCTTGCTGAATTTTCCGGAATGGGAAATGGTTGAAGATGTTTTTATCGGCGACAATGCCACGTTTGACGGACAAATTTCCGGTCCCAATACCGTTCTTTTGTATCCCCGTCAGGGTGCAAATGTCGGTGTTGATACCAACGTAATCATTTTTGGCCGGTCCGGCAACCGTTATGTCTTTTATGTTAAAAGCGAAGCCGTTAATACCGAGCGCCTGACCAATTCCATTATTGATATTGAGGTTATTGCCGGTCGTGGCGCCAATGGCAAAAAGACAGGGCTCGGCGGTGTATCAGGAGGATACGGCCGAAATTTTAACGGAGGAAGCGCCGGTTTGTCATCCGGAGCAAAATCAGCAGATGCAACGCAGCTCCGCCGCTTCCAGGATGATAACTGGCTGCGGGAAATTCCGGTTGATCCGTCCAAATTCAAATTTGATGTTGAGGTCTATGTGCCCAATCCTGATGATGTCGTCATTGCACCGGAGCGTGTCTGGCGTGACGATATCTTTACTTATATAGACTTTGGCAAACGTGCACTGAATATGAATCAGCGGCCGATTGCAACCCTGATTGTCGAACGTATGGAAGTTCCCGTCGGTTTTAGAACGGCTGGGCCGGACAACCGGTTGATTATTGTCGAAGGCATTGGCGATATTGTGCTGCGCAACGGCAAAAGAATTGTCTGCCTGAAGCTGCGCCGCGGAGATGATGTCGGGCTGGAAAATGCACCGGGCGGAGAAGGTTTGCCGCCGCAATGGGATGTTCCCGCGCCGCTTCCGGGTTCCGGAATGCCGCAAAGTCAGGCTCCCGGCACAAATAATCCTTATGCTATCCCGAATGCTTCTGTTCGCGTTGGCGGAAACGGAGCGGCTAATCCTGCCGGAGGGATGACGTTGGAAGAGGCCGGCAAAGGTGCGCCGGCACAGTATGATATTCAGATCGGCAACAGCGAGATTATAGATCCCCAGTATAAAAACAATGCCGGCGGCAATGTCGGAATTGGTTACGAAACTGCCGGCAAAATGCCCAAAGGCATGGAAAACGTTGATTATTCCAAAATGCAGCGGATTACAAATAATAACCGTTACGGCAAAGGATATAAGTATCTTGATAAGTTTGCCTACGGAGATACTCTGGCCGACGGCTCCAATAACATTTCCATTGAACTCGGCACGGATTCCGATGTTTCAAAATTGGAGGTTTTGTGGAATAATCTCTCCAAAAAATATGCAGACAGTCTGAGCATTTATGATCCGTTCTTCTCTGTTGACGCACCGGCGGACGGACAAGGCAAAGAGCTTTTCCATCTGCGTGTCGGGCCGGTCAATTCTCTGGAAGAGGGTGACGCGGTTTGCGGAAAACTCGGACGCAGCGGTGTATTTTGCAGTGTAGTCAGGACCCAATGAGCGACGAACAGTTAACAAATTCGGAAGTATATGTCAAAAAGACCAACCGCATCATTTTGATTGTCGGTGTTACCTCCCTTTTAATCTTTTTGTTCGGAATTTCACTCCTGCTGCTGAGCGGCGGGGAGGTTGAAGAAACCTCGATGAACTTTGAAAATACCGATGACGGGATTAATATTGACCGCAAAGACGGCCTCTCGACAAATATTGAAATCGGCGGAATTATAGAAGGCGAGGTTCCTCTGACCATGACGCCGGATCCTGTGCCGCTCGGACAGGTTATTATTGGCAGCAACGCCCGCAATGTTCTGACCTTGGGAACAAACGGCCATGCCTCTGTAAAAATTATATCGGTCAATCTGGCCGATCCTCCGGCTGACGGTTTTTCTTTTGCCAACGGCTGCGGCGGAATGATTTTGAAAGGTGACGAAACCTGCCATATTCAAATCAGCTGGGTGCCGGTTGTTCCCGGAAATGTCCAGAACAATTTTATCATTACTTGGGTTGAGGTCGGCTTGGGCGATGAAAACGCCAAAGCCGCCAAAGTCCCTGTAACCGGCAGTGCTATCCGTAAGGAGGACTGCAATTTTTGCGATTCCGGTACCGGCGGAAGAGATTCCGTAATTAATAAAACAGACGTTGTAACCCGCTATGCCATTGGTCCGAACGGCGATGTCATCGGCGCAATTGATGAAGACGGCTATGTACGGGATAAAGATGGTAACATTATCGGCCGCGTGAACGCACAGGGAATGGTCGTAGATAACGACGGCAATGTTATCGGTGTGGCCGAAAACCGCAAATTGGTTGTTGATGAAAACGGCAACGTCATTGGCTTTGCCAATAATGACGGCTCTGTCGTAGACAAAGACGGCAAAGTTCTTGGCAAGGTCATGCCGGACGGCACGGTATTGGATGAAAGCGGCAATATTATCGGGCGGGAAGCGGAATATGGCTTTATTTATGATAAAGACGGCAAAGTCATCGGGCGTGTGACGGCGGATGGTACGGTTGAAGATATGGAAGGCCGGATTATCGGACGCTTGAACAGCTATGGCGACGTTGTTGATGCCAATGGCCGGATTATCGGCTATATCACGCGGCCGGGGCGGGTTGCTCTGGATGACGAAGGCAATGCCATCGGCGTCGTTATGCCGGACGGTACGGTGGTGGACAAAGACGGCAATGTCATCGGACGTGCGGATAATAACGGCGTGATAATGACCAAAGACGGCAAAGTTGTCGGCCGCCTGCTTGTTGAGGGATATATTCCGATAACGCCGCAAGGGCGGATTCTCGGAAACCTGACCAATTCCGGCGTGATTGAGAATCAGTCGCGCCAGCCGGTCGGGCGCGTGGGAGCCAATTTGCTGGTGCGGGATATGTCCGGAGCCGAAGTCGTGGCAGAAATGGTGCGCGGCGGGTTAGTTGTCGGTTTTGGCTGCAAGCAGCTGGGTTTCTTGGATAAAGACGGCAAAATTGTAAAAAATAACGAGGAGCAGGATTTAAAAGTTCTGCCCAGCGGGATTGTGCTGAATAAAGACGGAACTTATGCCGGCGAAGTAACCAAGACCGGTAAGGTTTTTGACAATGCCTGTATGCTGGTCGGTGAGGCCGGTAATGACGGTATTGTTAAAGATTCCAATAACCAGTATGTCGGCTGCGTCAATCCGGACGGTACGGTTCTTGATGAGAAAGGCAATCTTGTCGGCGGAGTCTTAAAGCAGGGGACGGCCGTTGATTATGACGGCAAATATCTGGGACGCGTCGGAGCGGACGGTCTGGTCGTCAATGACGCCGGCCTGCCGGTTGGCTGTGTCGGAATGTACGGTGATATTTTTAACAAAGACGGCGGCTATGTCGGCAAGGTTCTGGGGCGGCAATATGCCTTTGATTTGAACGGCAATTTTTTGAACGTTGTTGACCAAAAGGCGGAGGTCAGTCTGCGCGGTCAGCAGCCGTTGAAATTGTCGGCCAATAATCTTGTGCTGAATGATAAAAATGAAATTGTCGGCATTGCCGCCGATGTCAGGACTTCTTTTTCTGACAAATCGGGAGATTATCTCGGGTCAATCTTTGCCGACGGGAAGGTCTATAATACCGAAGGCGTATCTCTGGGTAAAATTAACGGCGACGGCCTGAGCTTTTATAACCAGATTCTGGGAACGCCCTATCGTATCGGACAAATTGTCGGCTTTGACGGCAAAGTCATCGGGCGCAGCAATTATGACGGCCGGGTTCAGAACCGTTTTGGCGATGTCTTGGGCAATATTGACGCCAAAGGCAATTTTATCGGCAGCAAAGGCGAGTATCTCGGGGCAGTGATTCGTGGCGGTGCAGCCATCGGTTATGACGGCGCCTATCTGGGATACGTCTTGCCGGACGGGCGTGTTGTCAGCTTGGAAGGCAAAGAAACCGGACGTGTCAGCTCTGACGGCAAAATCCTGAACAAAAGCAATGCCGTTATCGGCGAAGCCGTTCCGGAAAATATTTTGATTGATATCTGGGGCGGATATCGCGGCCGCATGACTTCGGTCGGTGATGTGCTGGATCTCAAAAGCAATACTCTGACCGCCATTTTGCCCGGCGGTGCAACGGATAAAAACCTGAGCCTGCTCAAGCGCGGTGCCGTTATTGATTTTTCCGGCGCGCTTCTGGGGGCGGCCATGCCGAACGGCAACGTGATTGATAACAATAACGTGGTCATTGGCAGGGTGCTCTCTGACGGCAGCGTGATTTCTCAGGCCGGAAAACTGATTGGCGAAGTTGTTGAGGGCGATATTGTTATCGGCAATACCGATAATGTTGTCGGTTTTGTCGAGTTTGACGGGCGTATCCGCGGCAAAGACGGGCGGATTGCCGGCCGCAGTCTTTCCGGCGGTCTGGCGGTCGATTCTGCTGACAATATTCTTGGTAAAATTTACAAAATAGGCGCGACAATTTTAGGAAATGATGGTAAATATAAAGGCAGATTGAACCCTGACGGCAAAGTTGTCGATGCCAAAGGGGAGGTTATCGGCTATTTGAAGAATAACGGCTCCTTTATAGACTTGGATAAAAAGGTTGCCGGCTATGCTTTGCCGGAAGTCGCTAAAAACCGGAGGAATTAAAGGTGACGACGTCTGAAAACATAATTTTGCGGTTCTTCCGTCAGGTTCAAAAAGCGGTTCTTGCCGCCGGTCTGTTTTTTTGCATGCTGCAGCCTGCCGCGGCAGAAGAAATCAGTGCAATTGACTTCAACGGCGACCTGATAGGCAAGGTTATTCCGAACGGCAGCGTTGTCGGCTTGGATAATCAGCTGATTGGTAATGTAACGGCCGACAGCCTTATTGTAAATTTTGACGGCAAATTGATTGGCGGCGTTGTTCCGCAGGGTGTTGCGGTCGGAAATGATACCAAACTGCTCGGAAAAGTCAGTAATGACGGTTCTGTCCGCCTCGCTTCCGGCAAAATCATCGGCAAAACCCTGCCCAATGGTCTGGTTATTGACGATTCTTATAACATTATCGGAGCCGTGCTCTTTCCGGGGCTGATTTATTCTGATACCGGCAAGACAATCGGACGTTTTACCGGAGACGGCAGTTTTACGACGCTGGACGGCCAGCAGGTCGGCTTTGTTTCCCCTTCCGGTGATGCTTATCGCAAGGCGGTTAATGATTATATTTTAGCCGGCCGCCTGATTTCTTCAAAAATGGTTGTTTCTCCGGACGGGGCTTTTATCGGCAGTGTTGCCCCCGGCGGCGAAGTTTCGGACTTTGACGGCAAAATCATTGGCAGCATACGCGCCGGCGGTTTTGTGTATAATGATAAAAACGAGATTATCGGCCGAATAGTCCGTACCGGTTATGCTTTTGACAATCGCGGCAAATATCTGGGCTTTGTGTCTTATAACGGAGAAGTCGTGAATGGCGAAAAAGTTGTCGGCCGCCTGCGCGCCGACGGAGCAATTGCCGATGATAAGAACACCATTATCGGTTATATGCTTGACTTTGCGGCCACCGCTTCTGATTTGAAAGGACAATACCTCGGCCGCCTGATGCCGGAGGGGCTGATTGCCTCGGGCAAAGAAATTATCGGCCGTGTCGGTCCGCGCGGTGTCGTTCAGGATAACGAAGGTCGGGTTGTCGGCAGCATCCTGACGCCGGGGGCTTTGTTTGACTACCGCGGCAGCCTGCGCGGCATTGCGCTGAGCAATGCGTCGCTGATAGATTTAAGCGGCAGCCGTATCGGTTATGTCAAAGGCTCTCAGGGGTATGATGCTGACGGCAAAATTGTCGGCGGCGTGTTGTCGCCGGCTCTGATAATCGGTTCGGATAACAAAAGTCTCGGCATGGTTTCAATCGCTTCATCCGTTAAGAACGGCGAACGTGATATGGTGGTTTCGCCTTACGGATATGTTTTTGACAATTCTGAAACAGCCGTCGGCCAAACCCGTCCGCTGGAAAATTTATACAGTTTTAACGGCGCTGTTGTCGCCCGCCTCGGACTGAACGGAAATGTGACAAACGCCGGCGGTACCCGTCTGGGCAGCATGACCCAGTCCGGTATCGTCTTGGATGAACGCAACCGCATTCTCGGAAAAAATATTGCGGCTTCTTTTGCCGTGGACGGAAACGGCGAAAGTCTGGGCTTGCTGACCGCCGATAACTTTGTATTGGATAAAAATGCCAATATTATTGCCAAGCTGCTGCCGGATACGTCTGCCATCAAAACAAATTCTGACAACTCTCCTGAGCTCATGCCTCAGTCGGGAACAGCCTATCCATTCCTTCCTGCTGTTTCCGTAGACGGTGAGCTGATGGGCTATGCCGGCTTGGACGGTGTCGTCAGGGATAAAAACGGCTCTGCCGTCGGACGGGTCGTCGAGAACGGCGGCGTTATTGATACATTAAATATCTTGTTAGGCCGGATTATAAACTATGGCGGTGCCGTGACGGACAAATGTGCAAGCCTCGGTGTCTTGACGCCGGCGGCCGAAATTCGCAATTTCCGCGGTGTCCAGATCGGCCGTGTTCTGGCAAACGGACAAATAGTCGGGTCAAACGGCAAAATCAGCGGATATATGGCAGAACTGAACGGTATTGTCGATAATACCGGTAATGTCATTGGCGTAACGTCTGTTAACGGTGCTGCGGTAAACTATAATAATGAAAACATCGGCTGTGTTAATGCTCAGGGACGTCTGGTCAAAAAAGGCGGAGAAATCGCCGGCCGCCTGATTCCGTACTATCCTGTAATGAGTTTTAATGACAAAATCATCGGCCGCTCGATTTTAGACGGGCGTGTGGTAGATGAAGACAACCAGTTTATCGGCTATGTTCAGGGCAATGAGAATGTCAATTCCAAAACCGGCAATCCGATTGGTGAACTTTTCCGTTATCAGGTCGCTTTTGACAATGCCAACCAGTATCTCGGACGGGTTAATGCCAAAGGCGAAGTCTTAAACAGCCGGAACGAAGTTGTCGGTCAGGTTGCGCATGACGGTTATGTCTGGCACAATGAGCAAAAAGCCGGCTACGCGCTGTATGATTTTTATGTTTATGATGCAAATTTTGAGACCGTCGGCTACATTAGCAACAGCGGCGAGGTTATGAACTTCTCCAACCGCAAACTGGGGCGGATTAACCGCGGTTTTCTGGTCGATAATGACGATAAGGTCATCGCCCGCGGCAATCGCAGCTACCTGCTGCGCAATCAGGATCGCGTTGTTGTCGGCGAACTTGCCATGGATGGAACGGTTTATGACCTGAATCATAAAGATTTGGGAAAAATAGACCGGCTCGGACAACTCAAAGACGACAATAACGAGGTTTTGGCTTATGCCAATCCGTTGCAGTTTTACAGCCCCGGCAGCCATCAGATTGTTGTCGACAAAGACGGCCGCGTTATCGGTTATTTGAATGATAACGGCGAACTGGTGGATGAAAACGGCAAAGTCATCGGCCATCGTAATAAAAACGGTGAAATTATCGGCTTGAACAATGAGGTCATCGGCAAAGTGCCCGAAAAAGAAAAAGCCTATGACGCCAACGGCAATTTTGTCGGCTATGTCAATTCGGACGGGACGGTTGAAGACATTGACGGCAAAATCATCGGCAAATTGGATAAAGACGGCACGGTATTAGATGCCAGCGGAAATATTTTGGGCGGTATCGGTGTCAACTGGTATGAAAAAACACCGGAAGAGAGAATGCGCCCGCAAAAAACCGGCAGCAAAACGGATATAAAAGTCGGTGCCATTGATGAAAACAAACCCGGTTCGGCTGACGGCGGCGAATATCGCAAATCTTTTAATATTGCATTAACGCCGGATGGTGATTATTTAGGAGATATTCTGGAAGATGGCCGCGTTGTCGATAAAAAAGGCAATGTTCTGGGGCGCAAACTTCCTGACGGCATTGTGATTGATGACAACGGGACGATGATCGGCATTGAAGAAATCAAAAAGCCGCAAGGCGGAGAGATTTTTGTTCCGGCCGGAGAATTCGGCCCCGGTGCGGCTTACGGCGTTGGTGTCGGTCCCGGAACCAACCTCGGGCCGGGCGGCGGCTTTGGCCCCGGAGAGCGTTATGACCCGCAGCGGCAATATGCTTTGGGTGTTGCCATGAATGAGCGGCGCAAAAATATTTCGGTAGGCAAAATCTCCAGCGGTTTTAATCGTGAAGATTTTGACGGCATGCAAAAAGACTGGACAGAGCAGGGTATTGAGCAGGTTATCTCGTCTTGGCGTGTTAAAATGGATGAGATGATACTGGCCGATAAGCCGATTCCGGCAGTCATCGCCCGCTCAATAGATTCCAGCAACCCGACGCCGGTAACGGCAATTGTTGAGCGCAACGTCTATGCCGAGGAAGGCCGTAATATTCTGATTCCGGCCGGTTCAAGGCTGATTGGCACGATTGACGGCGTGACCAGTACCAATGGTGAAAGAACGTCGACTTCGGCCAAAATTCAAATCAGCTGGGGTCGTCTGATTCGGCCTGACGGGTCAATCTTTGTCTTCAACGGCCTGACCGGTGACGCGCAGGGACGCGGCGGTGCTTTGGGCTACTTGGACCAGCAGCTGTTCAAACGCTATTCTTTGCCGTTAATGACAACGGTCTTAAGCTCGACGGCAGCTTATTACATTGCGACGGATGAAAAGAATAACGGCGAAACCGAAAACTCCAAACAGGAAGCCGCCAATGACGCGCGTCAGAACTTCCTGAACTCAATGGACAGCATTTTCAACCAGATCCTGACGGATAAGGCAAGCATTCAGCCGATGACTTATGTTCCGGCCGGTACAAGAATTATTGTATATCCGCAGGTTGACCTCTGGCTGAGAACGCAGGAACGCGCCAAAGATGAGAGTGCCCGTCGTTTTGATGATGATATTCCGCTTCAGGTAGACAGTTCCAATGAAGAACGTTTCAAAGCCAACTATCCGGCAGCCAATAACGTTCAGTACAAAAACACGCAGAACGATGCCGAAGTTGAAGAAGTTCCTTTGATGGACGATGGCGGCGAAAGCGCCCGCCGTAAGAAAGACGCCTACCAGCCGCCGGCATACTATCAGCCTCCGGTTCGTCCGGGCGGAGCGCCGGTTGTTGCACCGCCGGGAACAGGTGCCGGCACATCTAACGCCGGTTCAAACCGTCCGGCAGTTGTAACGGCTACAACACCGCAAAAAACGGATAACAGCGCCAAAAAGGCTGACAATACTGAACCGGCAGCCGGTGTTCCGCAGTTATTTTAAGGAGGAAGTCGATGAGCTTTAAAGTACTTGAATCTGTGTTAAGACCGCTTTCTTATTGGTACACGCAGGACAATATCGAGGAGGTTGCCATCAACCGCTCCAAACAGATTTGGCTGCGCCTGCGCGGAAAAAGGGCTTATCCTTGGGTGATGTATAAAGATGAAAAGCTGACCAAAGAATATTTAACCGATTTGCTCTATATCATCGCCAATACTTATGAGCTTCCGTTTGATCCTGTCAGCGGCACGCCGGTCGTTTATGCCGCAATTCCGGGCGAACACCGTTTTTCTGCCATTGCCGGCCGAAACATTATGTATGATGATGAAGACCTGACCGGCGGCATTGCGCTGACAATCCGCGTCCATAGCGAAGATGTGGCTTGGGGCTTAAAAGACTATGGCTTGGCACAAGGCGAAAAACTGCATAAAATTAACCCGCTGAAAGACATTAAAGATCCGGAAGATCCGTATGAACGCTTGCTGATTAGTATCAAACGCGGTGACCATATTCTGGTCAGCGGTGCGACTTCAACCGGTAAAACCACGTTTTTGAACAATCTGCTCAAAATTTTGGACATTCATAAACGTATTTTAACCATTGAAGATACGCGCGAGCTGATGGTGCCGCACCCTAATCGGGTTCACCTTGTCCTTTCCCGTACCGCCCAGACCAATGAACTGACCTATGCCAAGGTGATTGACTTGGTCGTGCGTTTTACGCCGGACGCCATTATCGGCGGTGAGATTTCAACCGGAAACGCCGGCGCGATTTGGGAGCTTATGGGCTCCGGTCACGATAACTGTCTGGCGACAATCCACGCCGAAAGCTCCGAGGCTGCTTACGCCGCTTTTGCCGACCGTATTCTGCACTCTTATCCGACCATGGACAGAAAGAAAATTATTGAGGAAATGCGGCAAAAATTACGCGTTGTCCAAATCAACCGCGACGGAAACCTGCGTGCAGTTACCGAGGTCCGTTAATTTAAAAATCCGCTTGCAAAAGTCCCAGATTCGTTTAATATAACTTCCGCAGTCCGGAGACGGACTGTGGTGTCTCAAAAACATCTCATAGAAATCCACTTTGGGTGGGGTGCGTGATATAAGTATGCTTCGGCATATCGAATAAGCGCGACTGATCTATGCAGTTTTTGAGCTCCATCCGCCTATTTTTTAGGCGGATTTTGTTTTAACAAAATAGTGGAGCTAAAAAAATAATGAAGAATATAAAATATCAATCCAAAGCGACAAATCCGCTGAAAGCGATACACCGGACGCTGGGCTTTGCCTTTTACTGCGAAAGGCGAAAAGACGAGATTCCG
>CABUWG010000011.1 GCA_902495305.1 uncultured Pseudomonadota bacterium
CAGCCGTCTGTTCCGTTTGTGCCGTAAGACGACGGCGTCAGAGAAGTATAAGACGGACAGCCGGACGGCTTGCAACAGGTGCCGTAAGAAGAATCATAAGTACAGCGTCCGGAATTCTTTTTGAGCTTTTGGCCTGACGGGCAAGTATTGGTAAAGCCCGTATCCTTGCAAGCACGCTGATTGTCGGTTTTGCAGCCCTTGTACAAAGAACCGTAACTCGGACAGGGCTGGTCGACATATTTCGGAATGGAACAGGTTTTGGTGTTATATCCGTTTTGTTCACACCATGTCTTGGCATCGCATTTGAGGTAATGATCGTCACGTTTGCACGTTCCGACTTTGGCGTAATATTGCGGACATTCACCGGAAACATAATAGGTATAACCTTTCTTCTCACACCACTCTGTATCAATGTTAGGATTAGGAGGGGGACCGCCGGCTAATTCCTCATCGGAACAGTCCGGCAGAAAACACACACCGGCAAAAGCGGAGGTCGGGAGGAAAGCCAATAATGCGGCAGAACATACTGCCATTTTAAGTTTCATGTGTAGCATATTTATGTTAATATTCTTCATCGGCTTCCTCCCTAAAAAGTTCCAATACTAAGACTACTATATCACAAAGAAATGTCAGTGTCAAGTAGTTGTGAAAAGTGGGGTGGGGATTTTGGCTAATTAGAAAAGGCTAAATTCTGCTTGCAAAATTACCGTGATGCATTATGATAATACCCGCAGTCCGGAGACGGACTGTGGTGTCTCAAAAACATCTTGAAAACAAAATTCCGCTCTGGCGGAGTGTCCCGAGATAAGCGTACTTGTGCGACGAATACGGACGACTGCGTTTTCACAGTTTTTGAGCTCCGCCACCCTTCTTTTAGGGTGGTTTTGTTTTAACAAAATCAAGGAGCTAAAATAAATGTTATCAAGAGAATATAGAAAAAAATGGTATAAGAACTTCCGCGCTTATTGCAATCAGGAATTAGACCGGATAATGACGGAACAGGGTTTGACAAGCGCCGAACTGTCTAATCATATAGACTTTCTGGAAGGAAAAATAGAAAGGCTGAGGAAAAACAAGGGTAACCTGCGTATGGACGAATACGTTTACTTGTTCTCCTTCTTCGACAAGGTGTTTGAACTTAAAGTATCCGACGCCCAAACCTCTTCGTGGCAATAAGAAAAAAGCGGGATTAACCTCCCGCTTTTTTCATTTCAACGTACATTCTCTCCCACACATTCCACCGGAGTATCGCGGGTTTCAAGGCACCGTACAAACTGACGGCCGTCGGCCTTTCGACCGCCACCCGCTGGGTGTGTTACCGACGTTCGGTGCCGTAGTAGGCGTTCAAGTACATCTGCTTGATTTCCGAAATCAGCGGATAAGCCGGATTAGCGCCGGTGCATTGGTCGTCAAACGCCAGCTCAGACAACTCGTCCAACCCGTCAAGGAAAGTCTTTTCATCCACGCCCCAATCTTTGATAGAAGCCGGAATGTTAATGCTTTTCTTCAATTTTTCAATTGCCTTAATCAGGTTAGCCACTTTCTCGTCATCATTTTTGCCGCCCAAATTCAGGAACTCGGCAACTTTGGCGTATCTTCTCTTTCCTTCCGGATAATGATACTGCGAGAAAGTTCCTTGCTTGGTCGGTTTGTCATTGGCATTAAACTTAATGACTTCGCTGATCATCAGCGCATTGGCAATACCGTGCGGAATGTTATAAGCGCTGCCGAGCTTGTGCGCCATTGAGTGGCATACGCCGAGGAAAGCCTGAGCAAAAGCCATACCGGCCATCGTGGCGGCATAATGCATATTCTCGCGGGCTTTCGGATTGTTGGCGCCGTCATTGACGGAAAGCTCCAGATTATCAAAAATCAGACGGATGGCTTCATAAGCAATACCGTCGGTAAACGGTGTTGCCAGAATGGAGGCCAGAGCTTCCAGAGCATGGGTCAGCGCGTCAATACCGGAAGCGGCAGCCAGACCGCGCGGCATGCTCAAAACCAAATCCGGATCAATAATTGACATATTCGGCGTCAGGGCATAATCGGCAATCGGATATTTGATATGCGTGTTGGAGTCTGTAATAACGGCAAACGGCGTAACCTCCGAACCGGTACCGGAAGTTGTCGGAATGGCAACCATATAAGCCTTATCACCCAAGTTCGGGAACATGCAGACACGTTTGCGAATATCCATGAAACGCATTGCCAAATCATCAAATTTAACATCCGGATGTTCATACATCAACCAGACGATTTTGGCCGCATCCATCGGAGAACCGCCGCCGAGCGCAATAATAACGTCCGGCTCAAAACTGCGGCACATAACCAAAGCGCGGTTGACGGTGTCCGTGTCCGGATCCGGCGCGACTTCGGAGAAAATCTGAAAAGCAATGCCCATTTCTTCCAGAACGGAAGTAATCTTGTTGGTATAGCCGAGTTGGAACAAAGGCTTGTCAGTGATAATCAATGCTTTTTTCTTGCCGCAAAGCTCACGCAATGCAACGCCGACGGCGCCCTGTTTGAAGTAAATTTTCGGGGGAACTCTGAACCAGAGCATATTTTCGCGTCTTTCAGCAACATTTTTAATATTCAACAAGTGTTTTACTCCTACGTTTTCGCTGGCTGCATTGCCGCCCCAGGAACCGCAGCCCAAAGTGAGCGACGGGTCAAGGCGGAAGTTGTACAAATCGCCGATACCGCCCTGAGAAGACGGTGTGTTGACGAGCATTCGTCCGGTTTCAATCACTTCGCTGAAACGGGCAATGCGGTCTTTGTTGTGGTCGGCGGTATAAAGAACGGAGGTATGTCCGCGTCCGGCAAAATCAACCAGATCGCGCGCCATAAACACGGCCTGTTCAAAATCATTGGCTTTGTACATAGCCAAAACCGGAGAAAGTTTTTCATAAGAAAATTCTTCTTCGGTGCCGATTTTCTCGGCTTCGCCAATCAGAACCTTTGTGTCTTCGGGAACTTTAACGCCGGCCATTTCGGCAATCTTATAGGCCGGTTGTCCGACGATTTTGGCATTCAGCTTGCCGTCCATAATGATTGTCTTGGCAACCTTTTCTTTTTCCTTTTTGCTCAGAATATAAGCGCCGCGATATTGCATCTCGTCTTTAACGGCATCATAAATGTCTTTGTGAACAATAATGGATTGTTCGGAAGCGCAAATCATGCCGTTGTCAAAAGTCTTACTCATCAAAATGGAACTGACCGCCATTTTAATGTCGGCCGTTTCGTCGATAATGGCCGGAACGTTTCCTGCGCCCACGCCGAGAGCAGGCTTGCCGGAAGAATAAGCCGATTTGACCATGCCGGGGCCGCCGGTTGCCAAAATCAGGTTAATGCCGTCGTGGCTCATCAGGTGCTGCGTCGCCTCGATTGTCGGTTCTTCAATCCAGCCGATGATATTTTCCGGCGCGCCGGCTTTAACAGCAGCTTCCAACATCAGGCGGGCCGTCTCAACCGTGCATTTTTTTGCCCGCGGGTGCGGAGAAAAGATAATGCCGTTGCGGGTCTTGAGCGAAATCATACTCTTGAAAATGGTTGTGGACGTCGGGTTGGTTGTCGGAATAACGCCGGCAATCACGCCGAGCGGTTCGGCAATTCTGGTAATGCCGTTGGTGGCGTCATGCTCAATCACGCCGCAGGTTTTGGCATGGCGGTATTTGTTAAAAATTTCTTCGGCGGCAAAGTGGTTTTTAATCACCTTGTCTTCCACAATACCCATGCCGGTTTCTTCCACGGCCATTTTTGCCAGCGGAATACGGTGGCTGTTGGCGGCAATGGCCATGGCTTCGACAATCTTGTCAACCTGTGCCTGAGAGAATGTCGCCATAACTTTTTGTGCGGCGCTGACTTTTGCGATTAAGGCGTTCAAATCCTCAATGCTCTTGGCGCCGTTATCGTTTTTTTGCTCAGTTTTCGCAACAACTTCTTTTTTCATGTTGCTGTTACCCCTTTCGTTGCTGTTAAAATCACAATTCCTCAACAATATATAATCAATTCTCCAAAGATTGGTTAATTTTTTTTATACATGCCGAGTTATCCAAATACATTTTATTTCAGATTCTTACAAACTTCTTCATAGTCGCTGAAATGAAAAATCTGTCCGTTGATATATTGTCCGTTTTCGTGTCCTTTGCCGGCAATAATCAGAATATCGTCTTGCCCAAGTCCGGCAATGGCAGTCTTGATGGCTTCGGCACGGTTGCCGATGTTTTTGCCGCGCGGGCAGGCCGCCATAATCTGCATTCTGATTTTCTCGGCGTCCTCGGTGCGCGGGTTGTCATCGGTCACATAAATCACGTCCGCCAGTTCGTTGGCAATCTTTCCCATAATCGGACGCTTTCCGGCATCACGGTCGCCGCCGCAGCCGAATAAGACATGCAGTTTGCCGCGGCAGTGGGAACGCATGGCGCGGATAACGTTTTCCAAAGCATCCGGCGTGTGGGCGTAATCAACATAAACGGCCGCGCCGCCGGCAGTCTTTCCGACCAGATCCAGCCGCCCTTTGGCACCGCGAATATGGCTGATATGCTGCAAAACGTCATTGAGTTTTCCGGTCAGCTCGGCAGCCATGCCCAGAGCACAGAGCACGTTCATGGCCTGAAATTCACCGGCCAAAGGCACAAAAATTTCTGTCTCTTTGCCGTAAAAAACAAGACGGAGCTGTTGCCCGTCAAGCGTCGGAACCGCTGACAAAAGCTTGAGTTCCGAACCGTTGCGGCCGTAAGTAATGACTTTTTTGCCGCTGTCTTCACACACTTTGCGCAGATGAGGATAAACTTCTATGTCAGCGTTCAGAACGGCCGTGCCGCCGCCAACCAAAACCTCGCGAAACAAAATTTCTTTGGCGGCCAGATAATTTTCAAAAGTCTTGTGATAGTCAAGATGATCACGCGTCAGATTGGTAAAACCGGCAACTTTCACATTTTGTACGCCGCCGGTACGGTACTGGCATAGACCGTGGCTTGAGGTTTCCATAATCACATAATCGTACCCTTCTTTTTTAAGGTCTGCAAGTTCTTCGGCAATGACGGCGGCGTTCGGCGTCGTGTTGGGCGAGGGGATGGGCGCTTCGTTGCCTTTAATCAGTCCGAGCGTGCCCATGCTGGCGGCTTTGATGTCCATTCGGGTCAAAATCTGCCGTACGAAATCGGCAATTGAAGTCTTGCCGTTGGTACCGGTAATCGCGGCAATATTTTCCGGCTGCGGACCGTAGAACGCGGCGGCCAGTCTGGCGAAAGCCTTGTTCGGATTGTCATCTGTCACGAATGTAACTTGCGGATAAGCTTTGGTGTCGGCATATTCCGGCTTGCAGACAATGACTGCGGCGCCGTTTTGTACGGCCGACGGAATATAAGCCGAAGCCGGCGCTTTTTCGCTGTCTTGCGCCCCGAATAAATACCCCGGCTTAATCAGACGGGAGTCTGTTGACAAGCCTTTGATTTCAATTCCCGAAACTTTCATTTTTTGCCCCTTTGTTCCGATTCTTTTGTAATGAGTCTGAATCAAAAAAATGAAAGAAGTGTTTAAAATTTCATCCTTGCCAAATTATTTTCCCGTTTTATAATCATGGAAAACAGGAGAAGAAAATGAAAGAACACTACAGCGCGGAAGAACTGAAAGAAATGGAAATCACCTACGAGGCTCTGAACAAGTCCCGCATTCAGGAGCTGATAAACTATGCCAAAGGCATGGGATACCGGCGTATCGGTCTGGCTAATTGCATTTGTATGCAAAAATATATTGATACGCTGGCTAATCTCTTAAAAGCCGGCGGGCTGGAGGTCTTTCATGTCAACTGCCGCGAGGGCGGGCTTGACTTGTGCGATTTTACCGCTGACCATAAAGGCTCAAGCTGCGATCCTGCTTATCAGGCGGATTATCTGAATTCCATGAACACCGATCTCAATGTCAATGTCGGCCTTTGCCTTGGTCACGGGCTGATTTTTCAAAAACATTCCAAAGCGCCCGTCACCACGCTGATTGTCAAGGATTTTGCCACCAAACATAACCCATTGGCTAATCTTGAATAACCTTTCTCTCCTGCTTAAGTATGTGAAAACACAATGATATAAGCAGGGAGAAAAAGATGGATATTCATGAGGAAAAAATAATCAGGGAAGAAAAAAAGCCTAAAGACGACAGACGCTGGCGGGAAGCTCATCGTTGTTGGCTTCCGTATGTCGGTGGCCTGTTGCTGTTTTTGGCTGGTATTGGTTTTTCGCAGTTGTTTATGTTGATCGGCTCAAGTCTGTCCGAACCGCAGAATATTGTCGTTGCCTTCAAAAATCCGGTCTGCACCGCGCCGACCGTTATCAACTGTCCCAAACAGCATCCGCAAATGCGTCCGGTCAGAGAAAACGCTGAAGTCATGCCGCCGCGTCCGACATGCGAAAACCGCCGTATGGATAATATGATGCCGCGCCAAACCGGCTGCAAATGTTCGGAAACCATGCCGGCTAAAACCGGTCCGGCCGGTTGCAGCTGTCCTGCCGTAAAAAAGGCCGTGTCACCGCGGCCCGAATGCCGTTGTCCGGCGTCTGCTCCCGTCACAAATAAGAGCTGCTGCGGCCCGCAGGCTTCTGTCTGGCCGGAACAGCCGCAGGGAACCGAAAATCCGCTGCATTTGAGAAAACACGACCGCACGGCTTAGGATAACCAATGGAGAAACAAAGTTTTCTCAGCCGCAATTTCTTCGTCGTCAGCTTTGTAAACCTTTTTATCTTTTTTGGCTTTCAGATGATTTTTCCGGTCTTGCCGCAGTATATTCAGAAAATGGGCGGCGGGCCGGAAGTCATTGGTCTGGTAATGGGAATCTTTACGGTTTCAACCTTAATCTCCCGCCCTTTTGCCGGCTGGCTGCTTGACCGTGTCAAAAGAAAGCTGGTGCTGATTGGCGGATTGACGGTTTTTATGGCGATGCTGTTCAGCTATGCGCTGGCTCATACGATTGCGCTGGTCATATTGGTACGGCTGGTACACGGTCTGGGCTGGGGATTTTCCGGCACGTCAACGGCCACAATCGCAGCTAGCATTATCCCGCGGGAACGCTTTGGTGAAGGTATGGGCTGGTTTAGTCTGGCCAATAGCCTTGCCATGGCTGTTGCGCCGGCGGCAGGTATCTATGTCGGCATACATTATCAGCTCCAAAGCGTGTTTTATCTGTCGTCACTTTTAGCCTTTGTCGCGCTTTGTCTGGCTTTTTTCATCCGCTGTCCCGCCCGCCGAAGCCCGCCGGCTTCCGTCCGGTTTATTTTGTATGATAAAGACGCCGTCCGTCCGGCCGTGTTAATGTTTTTTCTGTCCGTCACCTATGGCTCCATCATCAGCTTTTTGCCGTTGTATGCTGCCGGCTTGGGGATTCCGAACATCGGCATATTCTTCAGTGTTTATGCTTTGGCTATTCTGATAACCCGCCCGGCCGCCGGAAAGCTGATTGACCGCCTCGGGCTGGATATTGTCGTCCTGCCCGGATTTTTGTGTATCTTTGTCGGAATTGCCGGTCTGGCCTGCGCGCGCGAATTATGGCAGTTTGGCATGGTGGCCGCAGTCTATGGCATTGGCTTCGGGGCATTGCAAACCACTATTCAGACTATGGCGGTGCGCGATACGCCTTTTCACCGCCTCGGTATTGCCAATGCAACCTTGTTCAGCGGTTTTGACCTCGGCATGGGGCTGGGCGTGATTGCTTTGGGCAGTATTGCCGCGCTTTACGGTTATCGTAACATGTATTGGTTTACGTTGCTGCCGGTTGTTTTTGCCGTGCTGTTTTATCTTGTCTTCATGCGCCGCCGTTAAAATCTTTACTTCTGAAAACAACTATGTTATCTACATTTTTATGATAGATATAAATGACATAACCGTTCGTATCGGAACCAAAACGCTGCTTGAGGAAGCTTCCGCGCATATTGCCGACGGCTGGAAAGTCGGGCTGGTCGGCGCGAACGGCTGCGGAAAATCCACGCTTTTTCGGGTACTGAAAGGCGAACTGGAAACCGAGCGCGGCGATGTCGGCTTTCCGTCGGGCAGCAGGGTTGTGTTTGTGGAGCAGGAGATCACCGGACTGGAAATGCCGTTGTTGGCATATGTTTTGGCGCAGGACAAAGAACAAACAGAACTTTTGGCACGTCTGGAAAAAGCCGAGGCCGCCGAAATGGCCGAAATCCATGAGCGCCTGAATTTGCTTGGTGCTTCGGCAGCCACAGCCCGTGCGGCCGAAATTTTAAACGGACTTGGGTTTCAGCCGGAAGATATGGAGCGTCCGGTACGCGAGTTTTCCGGCGGCTGGCGGATGAGGGTAGCGCTGGCGGCGGCTCTGTTTCAGCCGTCTGATATTTTGCTGCTTGACGAGCCGACCAACCACTTGGATCTGGAGTCCGGCATCTGGCTCGAAAATCATCTGCGCCATTATCACGGCACATTGCTGATTATCAGCCATGACCGCAATATCCTGAACAGCCTGTGCAATTATATTATCCACTTTGACCACAAGCGTCTGATAACCTATTCCGGCAATTATGACACTTTCCGGAGCACCCGCGCGCTTCAACAGGAAGTCCGCGCTCGGCAGGCCGAAAAGGTAGAGCAGCAGCGCCGGCATCTTCAGTCTTTCATAGACCGCTTTCGTTATAAGGCCAGCAAGGCCAAACAGGCGCAAAGCCGGATGAAAATGCTGGAAAAGCTGGAAACGGTAGACCTGATAGAAGACGCTGCCGCCACGGTTTTTAACTTTCCCGAACCGGATGATTTGCCGCCGCCGCTGTTAACCATAGAAGACGGCGCAGTCGGCTACGACGGCGTGCCGGTGCTGAAAAAACTCAATCTTCAAATTGTCGATAATGACAGAATTGCACTGCTCGGAGCCAATGGCAACGGAAAGTCAACACTGGCTAAACTGCTTTCCGGCCGCCTGCCGCTGCTTTCCGGTCAGGAACGCCGCCTCGGCAAACTGCGTGTCGGCTATTTTGCCCAACATCAGGCAGAGGAACTGCCGCTGGAGCTGACCGCACTGGAATATATGACAACTTTGATGCCGCAAGAATCCGAGTCCAAAATCCGTTCCCATCTTGCCGGATTTGGTTTGGGGCAGGAGAAGGCTCTGACGCAGATTGCCCGCTTGTCGGGCGGCGAAAAAGCCCGCCTGTTGTTTGCCGCCATGACAACCGAAAGTCCGGGACTGCTGATTTTGGACGAGCCGACCAACCACTTGGATATTGACGGGCGCGAGGCTCTGATTCGGGCTTTGAACGAATATAAAGGCTCGGTGATTCTGATTACGCATGATATTCGCCTGATAGAGCTGATTGCCGATACGTTGTGGCTGGTAAAGAACCATACCTGCAAAACCTATGACGGCGATCTGGAAGATTATAAAAAAATGCTGCTGGACGGAGATACTTTCAAAAAAGCGCCTAAGGCTGCTCCAAAACCGGCAGAACCGAAAATTGATATCCGCCGGCAGAAAAAAGACCTGACCACGCGTTTGCGCCGTGTTGAACGTGAGCTTGAAAAACTTGGCGAACAAAAAGCAGTGCTGGAAAATGCTTTTCAGCATCAAATGGCAACGGAAGAACTGATTGCCAAACAAAAAGATTTGGCTCATGTCGAAAACCAAATTGCCGGTTTGGAAAACGAATGGCTGGAACTGGGCAATGAACTGGAACAATTAACCGGAGAAAAATAAAAAACATCTTTCAGTAATGGTCTGTAATTAATCTTATTGACAAAATATAGATTTTTTTGTATAGTGAAACTTCAAAATTAATCATTAAATTTTAAGCATATGGAAAAAAAGTATTATTTTGTGATAGGAGCAAAAAACGTTGTAATTGCCGAAGCCGTGAAAGTTTTGGAAGAAAAAGGAGCCGCATTTCGTCAGCTTGACCCGCCTTATATTTTTACGCAAGATGAGGTCGACGACTTACAGAAACAAGGTTTTACGCCGGTTTATCTGGGAGTGGCTTACCGCAGCGAAGATATGGAATACACTCAGATTACGGATTCCCCGTTGTACAAGGTCCTGCAGCTGACCGGCTCGCAATTTAACATTACGGATTGGCAGTATATGGCCATGGAGTACTATCTCGGCAAATTCCGTTTTGACTGGTCTGGAAACCTGCGCAAGCTGATTGCCGCGGGCTGGTCAAGAGAAGATATTGTCAAATTGCAGAGGCAGAACCGTGAAGCTCTTGGCTTTGGCGAAGAGGCTGAAAATACGGCGCAGAAAGCCGTAGAACAAGCTTGGTCCGGCAGAAAAACGGATTTTCTGGTCATCAAATGGGATTATAAGAATGAAAGTACGGATTTTGAAAACTGGCTTCCGATATTGGATCGGGTTTTCTGGATTCAGAATTTTGTAAACGTTCTGATAATCACACCGCACAATGCCGCTTATTACGGTTATGGCAGTATTGCGGAGAAAATTGGTTCTTGTGCCAGCCTGACAAGTTGTTGCGGGGGCAATCTTGCGCAGTTCCTTTATCCACTGACGTACAGTGACAAATGCCGCGCGGTCAATTTGTTAAAAACAGAAACCGCACTTCTCCGCAAAAACGAGTTGTTGTGGTAAAATAAAAAAGAGCGGTGTTGTCATCGCTCTTTTCTAGTTTAAACTCATCAGAAACGTAATCAGAATAAACACCATGAGAGCCGCACCGGTCAGAATAATCGCGGCAGAGGACTCTGTCTCGCGCCGCAGCTTCCAGTTGGCGGCAAAAATACCCAGATAGCTGACCAGAAAGGCGCCGCTGGACAGGTTGACAATGGAACTGAAGTCAAACAAAACCGTTGCCAGAACCACAAGCGTCACAGTCAGCATATTTCCTTTAGTTCCCATTCGCCAAAATTTTTCGCCATAGAGCTTGGGCAAAACGTTTTGCTTTGCCAGAGAATGCGAGATTCTGAAAATGCTGAAAAAAGTGGCGCTGATACCGGTAACAAAGGCCAGCCCCGCTGCCACATACAAAGCGGCGTATCCCCAGTCTCCGAGCAGCATGCGGGCAGCATGGGCAATCGCTGTTTCCGAATTTTGCTCCAGTTCTTTCAGCGGAATGTAGGTCAGAACCATCCATGCCAGACTGATGTAAAGAGCCATAACGATTAACAATGTAATAAAAATTGCGGCGGTAATTGTGCGCTTGGGATTCTTAACGTCGGCCGAGGCATTGGTAATTACCCCGTATCCGGCATAAGCAAAAAACGTAATACCGATACTCCCCCAGAAGACTTTGTCGCTCGTTATCAGCGGGTGAGCCTGAACCGGTGCCGATCCGGCTTGTACAAATGCCGCAATCGCCAGCCCGAATAAAATAAACAATTTGACGGCGACCAACAGTGTTTCGGTATTGCCGACATCTCCGGCGCTTTGCATATTCAAAAAGCCCATAATCAAAATCAAAACAACAGCCGCGGAGTTAACGATTTCCAAATCTGTCGGTGGATAACCAAACAATCCGGCAGCATAAATGCCGAAAGACTTTGCCATCATGGAAACCGAAATCGCTGATGTTAACATATAAATAAGGGATAATGTGCCGGAAATCAGACGGTCGGGAAAGGCAATATGAAAATAATCCGTCAGCCCTCCGGAATCCGGATACTTTCCGGCCAGACGCGCGTAAGAATAACCGGAAAACATTGCGGCAATGCCTGCAATGACAAAGGCATAATATACCCGCTCACCGGAAAGCATGAGCACTTGTCCGAGCAAAGCAAAAATTCCGGCTCCTACAATCGAGCCGATACCGAGCGCTACCACGCTGATCAGATTCATGTCAATTTTTTTCATCATGGCGTATAGATATTTTCATTGTTTGAAAATTCAAGGCCGGATTGACAACTTGATAACTTTGTGGCAGGGTAGAAAAAATTTTTCAGGAAGGATTCTGTAAAATGCTGCCGGATAAAAACTCAAAATTTCTTTTGCTCTCATGTTGTGCGCCTTGCTCCTGCGCTGTCATCAAAACGCTGGCCGAGCAGTTCTATGACTTCAGCGTCGTGTTTTACAATCCCAATGTCCGCCCGCAACAGGAATATTGCAAACGCTGCGAGGAAAACCGCCGGATTTGCAGTTTGTACCAGATTCCTTTTATTGAACTGGAATACGATAACGAGCATTGGTGCGAGATAACCAAAGGGCTGGAAAACGAGCCGGAACGTGGCGCCCGCTGCTCTGTTTGCTTTTATATGCGGTTGAAAAGGGTTATGGAATATGCCAAGGCCAACGGCTTTTCCGGCGTGGCCTCGGTCTTGGGCGTTTCACGCTACAAAAATCTGGAGCAGGTCAATGCTTCCGCGGCAAAGGCTTCGGCTGAAACCGGCGTACCCTATCTGGAAATTGAGGGCCGCAAACACGGCATGCAGGAACTGCGCAGTCAATTGATAAAAGATTTAGATTTGTATAATCAGAACTATTGCGGCTGCCGCCCGCGCGATTAAAAAAAGCCTTGCTCCGTAACAGAGCAGGGCTTTTAGATTCTCTCGGAAAAATAATCATAGGCTTCGGCCAGAAGCTTAAACTTTTCTTCCATAAGTTTGTTGCCTGGGTTTTTGTCCGGATGATACTGTTTTGCCAGCCGCCGGTAATTCTTTTTCAGGTTATCTCGGGTGAGCGTATTGCGGGACAATTCCAAAATCTGCAAATAGCGCTCCTCTTGGCTCGGCTCGTTTTTCGGCGGCTGATAAGTTTTTTGCCGCTCCTCGCCATTGGTCTGAGAACTGCCGGAAAAACCGCCTCCGTTTTCATAGCTGCCTTGCGTTGAATATCCGCCGCCGGCTGTTTGTTCGTCAAAACGATAACGCCGGTACTTGGGCTGATGAAAAAATTCCATATACAAACCGTATAGAAAAGCGCCGCCGTAAAAAATGCATTTGAACGGAAAACTCACCACCAGCCAGATAATCCGCAAAAATCCTAAAACCGCCAAAACGCCTGTCCAGACAATTTGCACCAGCCGCCAAAGCAGACAAAGCATTACAATCAGGACAAAAATATAAAAGATGATATCCATATAATAATTGAATTAAAAATTTATTCTGAACCGGAAGATAAGCATGTCCGACAAAGAATGTCAATGCCAAAAAAAAACAGCAATACGAGGTATTGCTGTTTTTAAATTAATAATTTACTGCCACTTTTGGCAATAAAAAGCAGCTTCTTCAGGATTGTTTCGGTTAAAGAATTCTCTCAGGGCATACATTTCCAGCGGATAGCGCTCAATATAAGCCATAATGATGTCATGACAGCCTTCCTTAGCCAAAAATTTTTCCGTTTCCGGATCCAAACGCTTGTCCAAACTACATACAAAAGCGGAGACGTCTCCCTTTTGGATAAGATTTTTTTGAAAATGAGAATAAGCATAGCGACTCAGTTTTTTATGAGCGGCAACCAGCTCTTCATCATTTTTTCGGCCTGATGCGTTAAATTCTCTGATAAAAGAATTAACATTTGACCAATTCAGAAAACTGATGTAATGCATAATCAGATCATGGTCACCTTTCTTCAACAGTTTACATATGCCTCTACTGGTCAGAAAATGATTCTTGGAGAGATAATCCATAACTTCCTGTGTCGAGCGTTTTTCAATCAAGAGCTCATCAAAACAGTAAGAAAAATTATGTCGTGCAATATAAGCATAGAAAAATTCTGAGCTCCCTGATTCCAACAACTTTTTCTGTCGTCCTTCCGGCAGATGTCTCAAAGAAATCCAAAATTTGAAATTTTCCAGATTACCATCATCCAACAATTTGGCTTCCAATTCTTGACATAAACCATGTTTTAGCAGGTGCAAAGAAATTTCTTCCTTATTGTCCCTTTCCCATAACTTTTTCTGAACTTCCGGAACAAAACCGTGACGCTCAATGTAATACATCAACTCGTCATGATTTCCGCGGCTGACTACTACATTTTGTGCCGGTTCTCCAAAACCCATATAAGTCAGATAAGCATGCATTTCTTCCGTGTCGTTTCGTTGGGCAAGCATGACCTGAACATCATCGGGCAAGGCTTTGCGCTGCTTACCGTAATGGTGGATGATGAACAAAAAGTCATCATGATTTTTCTTTTGCTTAAAATATTCCGAAACTACCTCAGAACACAAACCATGTTTGCGGAAGTGTAACCAAATTTCTTCCTCATTACCCCGATCCCATAGTTTTTTCTGAACGTTGGGAACAAAACCGTGACGCTCAATGTAATACATCAGTTCGTCATGGTCGCCTCTGTCAACAATGACATGTTGTGCCGATTCGCCAAATCCCAGATAAGACAGATAAGTGCGCATTTCCTGCGCGTTGTTTCTCTGCGCAATAATAACTTGAACGTCATCAGATAAAATGGGAAATTCCTTTTTTGCCCGCATCCGTTGATACATTTCAACGTATTTCTGAATCATAAGCAAAATTTCATCATGATTCTGGCGTTGTGCTATTTCTAGTTCTTCACTGCGTTTTAGCATATTGTTAACCAGTTGATCATAATAAAAAATCCCATCGGAATCTTCTGCTTCAATCTGTTCAAAATGGCACTCAAGCGTTTTCAGCTTTTCCATAATCTCAATATGAGTTTCACATTCTTTCCGTGCTTCTTCTAAAGAAACATTCGGATCCTTTCCTTTTTCCGTCTTCATAATATACATAATTTTTATTGTTTTCATTCAAGGTTATAGCATGTTTTTTTATAAAATCAACCATAAAAAACTCCCCGAAAGGGGAGCTTGGGAAAACAAAAATTTATAAGACAATAGATTGCGCCGTCGCAACAGACGACATGGTCAAGGCACCGCCGTTTAGCGAAAAAGAACCGGCAGCCGCAGCAACTTGTTCTTGGGCTTTGGCGGCACGCATCTGCAAATCCAGCTGGCGCTCATAATCATTCTTTATTTTTTCTTTTTTATCTTCATCATCATCGTCTTCCAGAATTTCAACGTATTTTTGTTGTACTTCGCCCGCCGCATATTCAAAGCCGTCTTGCAGACTCTGGCGCGCTTCATTGATAAATCCGTTGTCTTCGTTCAGAATACGCTCGATTTTTTCTTTGTCCGGATGCTCGGAAGTCACTTTCAACAAACCGTTTTCATCAAATTCAAAACTGATGTCCTGCGCCGTATCAATATTATGTGAGAGTAAAATCCGGTTCAGCCGGTCTTGCAGATTATTGATACTTTGTTGCAAATCATCGGGCAGGGCAGCCTGAGACAGCGCTTTTCCCTGTGCACGGTTTAACAGATTTTGTGAAGAATTAAGGTATTTCTGCGCCGCTTCGGACAAATCCAGCGTATAAGCTTCGGACAAGCTGTCCTGTGCCTGCGCAAATTCTGCTGATTTAGTTGTACTTTGGCGCCCCCATATATTGGCAATGGCTAAGGTCTTGTCTGAAGAAACCTGCATCTGAACCTCCCTTGATGATTATATCAAAAAGTTATGCAATTTCAGTGCCATAATTTTTTATTGCTTTTTACAAGTCAGATGCTACAATAATTTCTGCTTAAATCTTATTATTAACTAAATTTTTATGCTTATGGAAGTGCTGTCTTTTATTTCTCGTTATCGGCTGAAGCAATTGCGCAAAAAGCAATTACAGGGCAAAAAACTCTGGTGGCGTTTGAATAACCAGCTGCCGCAGGCTTATGGCGTGATTGAGGATGATTATCCGCGGATGAAAGCCTTTATGCAAATTTTACCCACATTGAAAACGCGGGAAAAAAATGCCCTCAAAGCGTGGTTGAAAGCAGAAATTTATGACTTGGAACATAATTTTTGTGAACATGCAACCACGAGGGAAGAAGAATACGAACGCCGTTTGAAACAGATTTATCGCACGCATCTGGAGGCAATGTCGTAAAAAAACAAAAACAGCATTAATACAATGCTGTTTTTTTATTGCTTTTACGTTGCAAATCACAAAGAAAACGGTTAGACTTGCAACAAAGGAAAACGCCATGAATTTAACCAAAGAAGACATCACCCGTTTATTGGCGGATGAAGAACACGAACAAGACCTTTTGCAAAAAGCCGATGCCGTTCGCCGGCAATATGTCGGGGATGAAGTTCATCTGCGCGGCTTGATAGAGTTTTCAAATATTTGCCGTAACAATTGCCTCTACTGCGGCATTCGCAAAGGCAATAAAAATGCCGTCCGCTATCGTATGACGCCGGAAGAATTGACAGAAACCGCCCGCCGCGCCGCCGGTATGGGATTTAAGACGATTGTCATGCAGTCCGGCGAAGATATGTATTACACGTCGGAGCGGATGTGCCGGATTATTGAAGAAATCAAAAAATTTGACGTGGCTGTCACGCTGAGTATCGGAGAACGCAGCTATCAGGAATACAAAGCGTTCCGCGAAGCCGGTGCTGACCGCTATCTGATGCGTATTGAAACAACCGATAAAGATTTGTATCATAAACTTGATCCGGAGATGAGCTGGCAAAAGCGCTATGAATGCCTGTTGATGATAAAAGAACTGGGCTATGAGCTGGGCTCCGGCATTATGGTCGGCCTTCCGGAACAAACGCTTGATTCAATCGCCGGTGATTTGCTTTTTTTGCAGGATTTGGGGGTTGATATGGCCGGCATCGGGCCGTTTATTCCGCATCCGGATACCCCTTTGGCTCAGGCAAAAGGCGGGGCTTTGCATTTGGCGCTGCGCACGATGGCAATCATGCGGCTTTTGTTGCCGGATATTAATATTCCGGCCACAACGGCAATGGAAAGCCTGCATCCCGAAGGCAGAATAATGGCTTTGCAGGGCGGGGCGAATGTCGCCATGCCAAATGTAACGGAGGGTGAATATCGCAGGTTATATGAGCTATACCCCGGAAAAGCCGGTTCGGATCAGACTCCGGCCCATAACTTTAGCGCAATCGGTCAGAAAATTATGTCAATCGGCCGCAAAATCGGAACCGGTTACGGCAGCCGAAAAAAGTTGCTTGATAGATTATCAGATGAAATGAAGTAAAAAAACAACACCTTGACAAATAAACGGCAGAGTGCTAAATCCTGATAAATAACATTATTTTTATTTATATTATGAGTGTATTAGATTTAGCAAAAGCAAACCGCACGCTTCCGATAGGAAACAGGCGGGCATGGTGTGGAAAATTCGGAATGGTTGGTTCGGGAGTTCTCCCCGGAGATTATCTGTTAAAAGACGACAGTTTTTCGGCTTCTACCGTTTGGGGGCAGGAAAAAGGCATTTTTCTTGATAACTATTATTGCATTTCTCTGGCGCATCTTCCGCCAATCCCCGTAACAGCCTCGGAGGCTTTGGGGTACTGTAAGGCATTTGGTTTAAGTTTGCCGGCCAAAGAACATCTAAACAGTATTGAGAGATGGCGGGAAAGTATTAATCAGAGTTTGCGTTGTATCGGAAAATCAGACTGTCTGCTTCCTAAAAATGCCCCGGAAACTTGTTGGTCGTCTGAAGATATTAATCGTAAAAAATGCGGTTGCCGCAGGATTGTTATTATAGATGAGGAACGTCATTTGGGGCTGGAGCAGCTGCCTGTTTGCGGCCATCTTGATCGCAGTCCTTACAGCGTGCCGGAAATTTCCGTTGCGCATAAAGACTATGGAGATCCTTATTGGCTGTTGCAAGATATCGGCAATGACGGTTACTATGTTTTGGAAAGCCGTTGCAAATGTTTTTTGTATCAGACTTATGACAAAACTTGCAACGGAAGTTATTACCTTCAGGGCAACGAACTGGTTGTTGAAAATCCGACCGGTGAAACCTTTTATAACGGAAACAGCCGGTATGCAAAAACCATAAAGGACTATTATAAAAAAGACCAATATGGCCTCTATCGCAAAGTCGGTACGGCTGAGGGCTCATGGCCTGCGCCGAAACGTGATTTTGATGAGAATTATTGAATTTATGTTAAATCTAAAATTATTGTCTTATGTCAAAAAAAGATAATGACGATTTCTATTTCGTTGATTTACTAAAAGAGAGTGTTGCTGATTCGGATATGCCTGTAGGCGGACGAATAGCTACAGGAATCCTTGGCCTGTTCGGAACAGTCCTCATTGATCCGATAAAGTTTGGGATGAAGAAGTTGGGCATAAGGGATGAAAATCCCGGACCGGATCCGTCTGATCCGATGGATCCTCGCAACCCCGGCGCTTATTAGTATAAAAAAGCCTCATTACTTTGGTAATGAGGCTTTTTTATACGCGGAAGCATACCTGTCGGATGGCTTCTTAATGCAAATAAAAAACCCCGGAATTCCGGGGTTGTAAAATCTCAGTAAAAAACAAAGCTTATTTTTTTGCTTTAGCGCTGGATGTTTTAGAACTGGAAGCTTTTTTTACGGAAGTTTTGCTTGCGCAAGCTTTGCTGCTGGTTTTTGCAGAGCAGCTGGATTTGCTTGTGCTGCAAGATTTGCTGGAGCAACTGATTTTAGAAAGCTGGTTCAAAGCATCATTCCAGTTTTTCAATTCTGTACCGTTTTGGCAGCCATTGTTCAACCAGTTGTAGTAAGCGGCAATACGAATATCATTTTCAGAGTAGTTTTTCATCTTTATAGTCCTTAAAAGTAAAATTTTCCAAATACAACCATAGAATATATGCAAAGTGTTAAAACTTGTTTAATTTATTGATTTTTCTAAAAATTATTTTTGATTTGCTTGTCAAAAACGCACTGTTTTGTCTATGATGGTATGAAGTTTTTGGAAATAAAAAAATAATTTTTAAGAAAATTCAAATGGTGAAGAATCTGCCGTTTGTTAAAATTTCGGATAAATTAGGCATAATTTTTTTTGAAATGCCTGTTTGGATGATGAAAATTTATGGCTTAAATCTAATAAAAAATCACGCCGGCAACTGCGCTGATCGCCATTAGCCAAACCGGACCGATTTTAAACCGGCGCAAAAGGAGCAAAGAAACAAACGCAATCGTTAAAGCATAAAAATCAAAATAGTCAATATCAAGGGAGAATTCTGTCTGTCCGGTCAGAGATAACAACAAAATTCCGGCGCCTGCCGCCCCGATTAATCCGGTTGCCACGGCTTTTAGCCCTTGCAAAATATTCATAATTGCATCAGAGTTTCTGTGCCGGCAGAAAAAGCAATACCCGCCGAGAGAGATAACCACACCGGAAAAAACACAGCTGAACGTCGCGGCGACAGCGCCGAAGAAACCGGCAATCTTGAGGCCGACAAAACTGGAGGCGTTAATGGCCAGCGGCCCCGGTGTCATCTGGGAGATTGTAATAATGTCGGTGTATTCTTTGAGCGTAATCCAATGGTAACGGTTAACGATCAGTTCTTCAATCAGGGAGATAATGGCATAGCCGCCGCCGATACTGAAACTGCCGATTTGCAAAAAGCTGAGGCTCAATTCCAAAATTTTTTCTGACATTTATTTTTTCAACCTGTTTCTGATGTTAAAAATAACGGCATAAGCGGCCAATGAAAATATAATAAGCAAAATGGCATTGAAATTTAGAATAAAAGCGGCATAAAAAACGGCGGCCGCCGTAAAAAGCCCCAGAATTTCTTTTGTCCTTGCCACGTTTTTGGTCATCTCATAGACCACGTCAATAATAATGGCGGCAATTGCGGCAATCATTCCTTTCAGAGCGGCATTGACGGCGTGGTTGTTAACCAGCTGCTGATAACAAACCGTTACCGCCGAGATAATAAGCAGCGGTGGCAAAACTGCGGCAATACAGCTGACAACAGCCCCCGGCATTTTTGCCAGCTTGTATCCGGTAATGGCGGAGAGATTGATGGCGATGGCACCTGGCGCCGACTGTGCAATGGCATACATCTCCAGCAGCTCGTCAAAATCACAGGCTTTTGCCTTGTCAATAAATTGTTTTTTCATCAACGGAAGAATCATGTATCCGCCGCCGACGGCAAGACAGCTGATAATAACATTGGCTTTAAACAGCCAAAACAAACGCTTAAAAAAGTTTTTGTCTTCCATAAAATTCTCCGGATGTCAGCTCTGATTAACATACAAATCTGTGTCTGGATATTGAAAACCTTTGTCGGAGAAAGGCTTTCTGGGAGGAAATTCTTATATTTGCCTCTCAACCGGATCAGAGTATGAAACATATTTTTTCTTTGTCAATAGAAGAAATTGTGATTGCAAAATCAGTGTTGAAAATTTGTTTGCGACAGAAAAAGTGCTTGATTTTTTATATTTGCTTTTATAAAGTTCTTTTGCTCATCGGAGGATGTTCATCGCAATGAATAGGCCGGATAAGATGTCGGGTGCGCCCGGTTTCTTGATCGGGCTTTATTTGTTTTTAAATTGGTGAAGAAATGAATGTAACGTTGAATAAAAATACCAAACTCTTTTTGTCTTATGTTCTGCCGTCAATGGTGGGAATGTTGATTGTCGGTTCTTATAGTATCGTTGATACGATATTTATCGGTCAGGCCGCGGGAGAATTGGGGCTGGCATCCGTTGCCGTAACCTGGCCGCTCGTGATGGTATTCGGGGCAGTCGGTGATATGCTTGGCACCGGCGGCGCAATCATTGTTTCTCAGTCTCGGGGCAGCGGAAATTTGGCGCGCGCAAGATCTGTTTTCGGTAATATGTTGTGCTTTCAGATAATTTTCAGTTTTGTTCTGATGGCTCTGATAAATTATTTTCTGATAGACGCTTTACTTTTATTGGGTGCGGATAAAGAACTTTTACCCGGCGCTGTTCGTTATTCCCACATCATCATCTATGGCAATTTGGCCTGTATGCTGATGATGGCAGTGTCCTCGGTCATCCGCAACGACGGTCGTCCGGTATTGTCCATGTGGCTCACGGTTGGCGGACTTCTTTTGAATATCCTGCTTGATTACATCTTTATTTTTCCGTTAAAAGGCGGCATTGCCGGAGCCGCTTATGCCACAATCGTTTCTCAGGCACTTATTGCAATTGCCGGTTTGGTCTATTTTGCAACCGGATATACAAAGTTGCGTTACGGTTGGGCAATGTTCAAATTGCGGCTGACAAACCTGAAGGAAATTGTTGTTAGTGGCATTCCTTCGTTGGGTAATGAGTTGTCTATCATCGCCATGCTGCTTTTCCATAACTATCAGTCTTTAAAATATGGCCAGATTGACGGTCTGGCCGCTTATACGTTTATCGGAGCGATTGAATCTCTGGGCTCTCTGCTGATGACAGGTTTGTCTTTAGGGGTTCAGCCGCTGGTTGCCTATCTGTATGGCGGCAAAAGATACCGCCGCCAGAATATCATCGGTAATATGGGATATTATACGGCTTTCGTTCTGGGAATTATCCTGATGTTGGTTTCTTTTGCCGGACACAATATATTTCCGGCCTGGTTCAACTTGAGCGGCAATGCTGCGGCTTTGGCATCTCATGGTCTGATTATCAGTTCAACGGCTTTTGTCTTACTCGGCGTTATTCGGGTGGCCGGATATTATTATCAGGCAACCGGCAAGGTATGGGATTCTTCACTCTTAATCTACGGAGACGCCTTTTTTGCCTTGCCTTTGTGCCTTTTCACGCTGCCGCACTGGTTCGGGTTGGATGGCGTTTGGCTGGCAATGCCTGTTTCAAGGATTATCCTTTTTGCATTTGTCTGCTGGCTGTGGTTTGGCAAAAAACGCCGGCAAAGCTGATAAGAAAGGCCGCGTTCAGGTATAAGTGCCGATTATTCGGTTTTATGCACAATCACAGACTTAAATTGACAATGCAAATATAAAGAGTGAAATATTGTGTGATAAACTTTGTGGGAGAAAAATACATTCTTTAATGAAAGACAGCGGTATTTTTCCTTTACGCTTATACCACTGTATTATTTTTTCTCCCGCCTCCGGAACCTGCCACAAGTATAAAACTTTTTTGTCTGTCAATAGAGATGATAATTAGCTTAAGCCATCCCTGCCGCAAGCTGCGAAAAAAGATAAAACCGGCAAAAATTAATTTTAATAACACGGCTGTCCGCTTCGAATAAAAAGCAGGACAGCCGCATAAATATTTTGAAACAATAGACTCATTTTCCTTACTTCAGATTATTCTTAAAGAATGTTTCGATTTTATCAAACGGAATTTTATCCGTTTGATCATATAGGTCGACATGATTGGCACCGGGAACAATCACCAGTTCCTTGTTGTCGCCTTTCAGTTTTTTATAAGCGTCCTCGCTGAAATAGCGGCTGTGAGCATTTTCGCCGTGCAGCATCAGAACCGCGCTTCTGATTTCATCACTGCGTGCCAATATAGGCATATTGATAAACGACAGCGCATAAGTCATGTTCCAGCCGGTATTAGAGTTTTTGGAACGTTTATGATAGCCGCGCGGCGTTTTGTAATAATCAAAATAGTCTTTGACAAACTGCGGTTCTTCTCCGCTCAGCTTGTCCGGCAAACCGGCCTCCGCCGCATAGGTTCCGTTTTTAAAATCTTCGGTACGCTGAGCATTGAGCTTTTGCTTAAGCGCATAACGCTCGTTTTCGCCCATTGCATCAAAATAACCATTGGCATTGACCCTGCTCATGTCATACATGGTAGATGTTACCGTTGCTTTGATTCTGGTGTCCATCGCCGCAGCATTGAGGGCAAAACCGCCAAATCCGCAAATGCCGATAACCCCGATTTTATCGGCGTCAACGCCGTCCTGAACGCTCAAAAAGTCAACCGCCGCGCTCATGTCCTCGGTATTGATATCCGGAGAAGCGACTAAACGCGGTTCACCGCCGCTTTCGCCGGTATAAGAAGGATCAAACGCCAGCGTGATGAAGCCGCGCTCGGCCATTGTCTGGGCATAAAGGCCGGAAGACTGTTCCTTAACAGCGCCGAACGGCCCGCTGACGGCAATGGCCGGCAGCTTTCCCGCCGGTTTGTTTTTGGGTATGTATAAATCTCCGGCTAAAGTTATGCCGTAACGATTTTTAAAATTTACCTTTTGAACGTCAACTTTTTCGCTTTTGGCAAAAGTCTTGTCCCAATTATAATCTGATATTTTCATGTCTGCTCCTGTCGCTGATGTTGAAAAAAACAATCCGCACAAAATCGTAAAAATAATTTTGCAGGATGTTGGCTTGGAATATCTTGCCATATTGTTTCTCCTGAGAATTAGCTGTATTTTCGTTATGAATATAAATCCGCACCGGACGTAAATTCAGTATAGAAAAAAATATTAAATATGTAAAATACTTATAGAAAATACTTTACAATGCCTAAAAAGCATTGTTATATTGCTCTAAAAGGAGACAATCATGGATATAAGGGTTTTACGCTATTTTTTAACCGTCGCCAAAGAACGGAACATAACTAATGCCGCCGAAAGCCTGCACATTACGCAGCCCACATTGTCAAGGCAGATGATGGACTTGGAAGAAGAACTGGGCAAAAAACTGTTCATCCGTGATAAACGCAAGCTGCAGTTAACGGAAGAAGGGGCAATTCTGCGTCGGCGGGCAGAAGAAATTTTGGCTTTGTCTGAAAAGACCAAAATCGAAATATCTTCCGTTACAGATAACATCAGGGGAGATATTTATATAGGCAGCGCCGAAACCAAAGGCATAAGCCCGATTGCGGAGGCTATAAGAGAATTGCGCCGACAGTTCCCTGAAATCTGTTTTCATTTTATCAGCGGTAACCCGGAAGAAGTAAAAGAAAAACTTGACGGCGGTCTGTTGGATTTTGCCATAGTTATCGAGCCGGCGGACATTTCCAAATATGATTTTATTAGGCTGCCCAATATTGACACCTGGGGCGTCCTCATGTGCAAAGACAGTCCTCTGGCTGAAAAGAAATGCATAAAGGCAGCTGATTTGGAAAATCTTCCGCTTATCGTCAGCGATCAGGTCATGGTTGAGAACGCTCTCGCCGGATGGATGGGAAGACGCCCCCAGCCGTTAAATGTCGTCGCCACTTATAACCTTTTGTTCAATGCCTCAATTCTGGTAAGAGAAAAAGTCGGCTATGCCTTGTGTATCGATAATATTATAAATACCGGAGAAGGTACGGACTTTGAATTCAAACCCTTTGAGCCGCCACTCAAAGTCGGATTGCATTTGGTTTGGAAAAAGCATCAAGAGCTTGGCAAAGCCGCGCAAAAGTTTCTGGAATGGACACAAAACAACTTATCAAACCATTAAACGGAATGACCTTATTTGCCTAAAAACATGTTGTTTGAAACACGCGTCTTTTTAAGAAAGGAACGGATTGCTTCTGACAGGTCACTCTGATTTTTGCCGCTGACAAAATTGTGGCTGCTGTTCGAGATAACCGCCATGTATTTAGGCGAGGGGAGGCGGTCATATAATTTTCGGACATCCTGTGGCGGAATAACGTTGTCATTATCTGCCGCAATCAGAAGAGGCAGAGCTTTCAGCCTCTCGGCGTCGTCCTGGGCATTAAAGCTCTTGGCATTATCAAGGGTTTGGTAAGAAATTAGGGCTTTATCTTTCCCGTCAGGGGTTTGATAGGCATAAGCGCCGTCCGATTTCCATTTCTTGCAGAACGCCGGCATATTATTAAAACATGAACGTTCCCACAAGTCGCCGCTGACTACCGGCGCAATGCCGATAAGAATGTTTACTTTTTGCGGGTTCCGTATCGTATATGACCAAACCGAAGCACCGCCCAGCGAGTGTCCGGCAAGAGCAAAGGGCTCGCTGTAAAAGTCTTGTTTGGCTGCCCAGTTTATGACATTGGATAAATCTTCGGCAAAAGTCGATATTCGGGCGTTTTCAACATCACGGCTGCTTTTGCCCAAAGAATGGCGACTGTCAAAGGTAACAACAACATAACCTTCGGACAGAAAAGCTTTCTTGGCAGCAAGGACTGCCTGATGCTGCTGATTGGAAGCCAGCCCGTGCTGTATAAATGCCAGTTTATGGTTGTCTGCATTGTCCAACCCCTCAGTCGTCACGGAAAGGATTTCGTTTTGTAGGGTGGTAATGGTGGTTTCCTTCAAGGTCTGGGGTTGGGAACAGCACCATAATAAAAAGACAAGCAATAAGCATACTTTACGCATAACCATCTCCTTCACTGTTTTATAAAACAATTTTTTTCACTTCTTGATAATTTTGTTTTATTGTTTGCTGATGAAGGTATATTTTACCGAATAATAATCTTTAATGCTGTTGTCAAAGGTAACTCTTTTATCATTTTTAAGAATCTCTTTTAAGGCCCATCCGGCATCTTGAGCGGCTTGTTCTCGGGCATACCTCTCATCGTTGCTTTTCTGTTTGTAATAATCGTACAAGAATTGCAACGGTGTCTCCTGCCAATTGTTATTAAATCCGCCTAAAAGATCTCTGGCAACAAAAGATGCATTTTTTTCATCATTTTTGCTCCTTTCCAATATCCATTGATAAACAACGCCTTGTAAAAAAGCTAAAATCATGTCTTTATGAGAATATGGCTTGTTGTCACCGGAATATGGCGATTGTGGCAGATTGTTTAATGTCTGTTCAGCCTGAGAGATAGCTTCTCTGATGTAGATTTTGTCATGTCCGTTAATAGTCATGGTATTTATCCTAAAATAAGAATGAACATTATTTTATAATATTATAAATCTATAATATATATTGTAAAGTCTATTGATAAAATTTTTTATAGTGGATTAACCGAACCCTTGAGGGAGAAGCCCGAATGCCGAATAACAAAAAAAGACCTCTGTAAAATAGAAGTCTTTTCTAAATGGTGAGCGCGTCGGGATTCGAACCCGAGACCCTTTGATTAAAAGTCAAATGCTCTACCAACTGAGCTACGCACCCTTATCAAATACGAAGCTATGTATAAGCGATAAAAAAACGATAGTCAATAAAAAAAATCAAAAAAATTAAAAAAAATAAATTTGTGCTGTATTTATTAATAATTATATGTTAACATCACACTAACTTAAAACACGGAAGACTAATTTTAAGAGGAAAGCCATGGCTGATAATAATATTGCAGAACAAGAAGGTAGATACGATATTTTACAAAACGGGGCAGGAGAAATCCTCATTATCATCAAATACCGCAACGGTGGTCCGGAAAATCCGCGGCTGGTTTATGACGGCGGCGATGTTGCTTTGTTGTATCGCAGTCGGGAAAGCGCTTTGTTTTTAGATGCGATTAATGAAAAAGCACGCGCACCGTTAAAATCCGTGGATGAAGTCCTGATTGCAGAGATTGACGGAGACGAGGTTGCCCGCGAATATAAAGTACCGATGCGGATTGTAAAAAGTCTGGAGGCTTTGGCCAAATAGCGTTATGCACAACCGTTGCAAAATAAGGGCTTTAAAAGCCCTTATTTTTTGTTATATTGGTCGCAGTTAAATTATGTAAGACAAATAAAATGCTTGTACATCTGTTTTTATTGTTGTCTGTTCTGGGCGGAGCCACTTTTTTTCTGCCCAAAGACAAATTTTCCCGATTCTTTTCTGCATTGCTCTTTCTTGCGGCAGGAATTGGCGTTTGGAATCTTATTCAGGCCAGCCGTTCAGCACATGCAGAACCGTTTGTCTTCCACTGGATTCAATACAAAACCCTGCATATCGACATCAATTTATCTTCCAACTTGCGCAATTTCATCCAAATCATGCCTTTTGGCATTGTGTTGTTGTTTTCACTTTTTGGCAATATTTTTTCGCGGCAGGAAACAAGGCGTCTGCGTCTGGGCGGCCTGATGTGCATCAATCTGGCTTTTTTGCTGCTTCTGGTCTGTGCCAACAATCTGATTGTCTTAATGATTAGTGCTTTCCTGATTGGCATCACAACGCTTTATATTATAAATGATTACGATTCGAAAAAAACTTATATCTTTTATAATCTGGTTTCGGACATGGCCTTGTTTACGGCCTGTGCCATAATTTACAGCCGCTTTCATCAGGTAGAACTGTCTGTTTTGTCACGCTACGCCCGTGAAGGCGAACATGTTTCGCTGGTCGCGTTGCTGATTTTGCTGAGTTTGATGATAAAAAACGGTTTGTTTTTGTTTCAGAACCAACTGCTGAGTTTTCGGGACATCAATTTTAACCGGATGATATTTTTGAGCTTTTGCAGTTTGCCGGTTGTCGGAATGTCAATTTATGAAAAAGCCCTGCCGCTGCTGTCTTCATTTGAATATACCGGCATCATAATCGGAACGGCAGCAGCCCTTTCCACGCTCTATGCACTGGGCGGCGCTTTGATTTATGACGATATCAAAGAAAAAACGCTGTGCTTTAATATGCTGTTTTGGGCGCTGCTGTATGCCCTGTCTTTGGCAATGCCGCAATTCTCTTTTGCCGCTTGCTATCCTCTGCTGTTGCTGATGCTGGCTCTGAACGGGTTGATACATGCTTTGTCTGCCTCCGCATCTGATGAGGTTTATGCTTCTAAAATGGGCGGTTTTGCCAAAATGCTGTGGCCGCAGCTTGTTTTTTTCATCATTTGGTACGCCGTTTTTGTTCAAAATGTTTTTGCTTTAGCCAAACCGGCGCCAATTCTGAATTTCGAGTTGGGAACTTTTGCTTTTGCCGTGGCGCTGGCTTTGGCGCATTTGCTGCGTCAGGCATTTTTCGGAACAACTCGGGCAGACGACATCGTCTGTGCCCGTTTGCGGACTTTGCCTTATGCAGACTGCTGGCTGCCGGCAGTTCTGATTTGCGGGTTCTATGCCCTGCCGCTGTCAAAAATTTCTGTACCGGCGGGAATGACACTGGCCGTATTTGTCCTGCTGCTGGTTATGCATCCTTTGCGCGGCCTGTCACGCTATTACGCCGATGAAGAATTGCAATTGTCAGAATTTTTCAAACGCTTTTATGAACTGCTGATTTTAACGCCGATAACCGTTTTGGGACGGATTTTGTGGCTGACCATAGATTTTGTGATTATAGAACGCACAATCATCAACTCTCTCTCGGATATGATAAAGTTTTTAATCCGGATCTCTCAAAAAATCCACCAGCCGCAAATGCTTAATTATATCCTGCTCACGCTTTGCGGGCTGGGTATCATCTTTTTGTACGCGGGGAGATAAGCTATGAGCAGCAATCTTTATCTGTTGTCAATTATCATTGCTTTGCCGTTTCTGGGCATGCTGTTTGTCTTGTCTGCCAAAGATGATGACAAAACCGGCGGCCGCAATGTTTATAACGTCAGCTTATTTGCCGTCATTGCCAATATTGTGCTGATTTTGCGCATGTTTTCCCGTCTGGATGTCAAATCTCCGGCGCTTCAGCTCATAGAGCGATTTACCTGGCTTGAAAATCCGCGCATTGATATTATTCTGGGCGTCGATGTTTTTTCCGCCCTGCTGCTTCTGGCTGTCCACATCGCCTTTATCATCGGCTTTATGGCGGTACGGCACAACCGGCTGCGGCAAAAGTCAATGATGGTTTTTTCACTGCTGTTTTTGAGTCAGATTACCGGTTTTTTGCTGGCGGCGGACATTTTTTCTTTTTATATCTTTTTTGAGGCCATGCTTTTTCCTGTCTTCATGCTGATTGGCATTTTTGGCGATATCCGCCGGCAGGGGACGATGTATCGCTTTTTCCTGTACAATTTTTTGGGAGCCGTTGTGCTGTTTCTGGCCACCATTATTCTGTATAATTATCAAAACGGCGCAGTTGAAATCTCCAAAGTTGCAGATTTGTCATTTAACAGCCGGATAGAACACTTTATGTGGGCGTCAATCTTAATCTCGTTTCTGTCGCGCATACCGGTCTGGCCGTTTCATTTCTGGATTTCTTCAGTCAGCTCCAATATTAAAAACCCGCTGGTGTTTATTATCGTCAACCTGATACCGCTGACCGGAATTTATGGGCTGATACGTTTTTTGCCGCAGACATTTCCTCCCTCTGCCGCATTTTATATAACGGCGCTGGAAATCATCGGCGTCGTGACCATGCTCTTTATTGCGTTGATAGGCTTTATCAATAAAGACACGCAGTATAAGTTCTTTTCTTACATAACGGTCTATTACATTATGTATATGCTGGGGCTGCTGACCAAAAACAGCCTGATTATGCTGAATGTCGGCTTTTCTTTCTTCAGCTACCTGATTATCGTGGCCGGTTTGGAATTTGTGTCCGGCTATATCCGCACCCAGCAGGAAAAACTGGAGCTCGGGACGGAAGGTTTGCTCTGCCCGGTACCGCGACTGTCATTCGTTTATTCCTTTCTGGTGCTGGCAGCCATCGGGCTTCCGGTCTCGTCTTTGTTCCTGAACAATTTTTTAATCATTTCCAGCCTGCTGGAAAATAACTTCACTCTGGGAATAACGGTCGTTGGCGCGCTGGTTCTGTCGTCCGGCGCCCTGCTGGGAGATTTGTACCGCCTGAAAGACAGTTCGGCTTTCAGTCCGGAAAAAGGCTGTATACTGGATATTTCCAAACCCTATTTTGTGTTTTTGGCTTTTATCATATTTGTTTTAATTGCCTCTTTTGTCAGGCCCTTGTGGTTTTTGGGTGTGTAGGAGAAAAAAATGCTGTTGACCTTTTTGCCTGAAATCGTTTTGTTCTGCTGCCTGCCGGTGATGTCTCTGGTTCGGGTTTTCCGCACCTCGGCCACGCCCAAAACCTTTTTTACGCTGTCAAAATATTTTATGCTGGCATCGGTGTTGTTGAGCATTATCTTGTACGACAAGAGCGAACTGCCGCAAATGTATGAAAACAGCCGTTATACAACCTTGTTCAAAAGTCTGGCCTTTTTGTTTTCTCTGGTTTGGTTTTTTCTGGCATACCGCTGGTTTTTGCATGAGGAGCGTTCGTCTTTCCGCTATTTTATGCTGAGCGTCAGTGCGCTGATTTGCCTGAACATCATAATTTCCGCTCATAATTTCGGGCTGCTGTGGGGGGCCTTGGCCGTCAATACCGTGCTGGTATATTTCCTGATACTGCGGCGGCTTGACGATGAACGGATTTTTACCGTCGCCCGCCGTTATGCCGCTTTTGCCGCCTTTTTCCTGCTGTTGATGCTTGCCGGCATGATTGTCTTTTATCGCCGGCTCGGCAGCCTGAATTTTCGGGTAATCTATGATTTTTTGCATAACGGGCAAGACATTCCGCTGCTTTATCTGAACGCTTCGGCCATGATTCTGTCCGGCATGCTGTTTTTTATGGCGGTTGCGCCTTTTCACTTTTGGTTTTTGGACGTTGTGCGCTATTCCATACTGCCTGTCGGCGGCTGGCTGACTCTGGTGCCGGTGCTGGCTTATTTTGCGGCTTTTTGCGCCATGATTATCAATGTCTTTTTTCCGATATACGCCCATTTTCAGCAGCCGTTAATAATTTTTGCCGTTACGTCGCTGTTTTTGGGCGCTGTCGGGGCTAATGGCGAAAAAAACATTCTGCGGCTGTTTGCTTACGGCAGCGTGTTTAATACCGGCTTTATCCTGATAAGCCTGATAACCTTCAGTGCCGACAGCCTGTTCAGCTCTTTTGTTTATCTGCTGGTATATTTGTCGGCCATGCTCGGCATATATACGGTTTTTCTGGGGTTCAAAAGCCAGGGGCGCTATGTTTTTGAACTGCGGGAAATTGCCGGCATCGCCAAACTGAAAGCCTATCTTGCCGCCGCTTTGCTGATGTTTCTGGTTTCATTAATCGGCTCGCCGCCGATGCTGGGCTTTTTGGGCAAACTCTCGGTCATTAACAATCTGGTGCTGGAACATCATTTTTATCTGGTCGCCGTGACGTTGTTGTCGCTGATTTTAATGGCAAATGCCTACCTGATTGTGGTAAAGACAGTCTATTTTGACTCGCCGGTGATGAACTTTGACCGCATTGATAAAAGCATTTACATTTGCCTGACGCTCAATTTGATTTTGGTCGTCATCAGTCTGGTGCAGCCGCGTTTTCTGATGAGCGGCTTCGAGCGGATGCTGATAAGGGTATTTTAGGAGGAACAATGACGGAATTGAACGGATGGTATTGGCAGGACAAAGCCGAAACCGGCAGCACGAATGACGACGTTTTTCAGCTGAGCCAAAATCCTCCCGCACCGAAATTTGTCATAACCGCTGTCCGCCAAAATGCCGGAAGAGGGCGCCGCGGCCGCAGCTGGATAGGATTGGACGGCAATTTGTTTATGTCTTTGGGCGTCAGGGAGGAACTCAAAGACTTGGGACAACTTGTATTTGTGGTGTCGCTGAGTCTGGCCGAAGTCATTGCCGGACTTGGCGCGGATGTCAAAATAAAATGGCCGAATGACGTGCTGGTCGGCGGAGCAAAAATCTCCGGTATCCTGCTTGAAAAAGCCGAAAACGGATATATTACAATCGGTATCGGCGTCAATATCAACGCCGCCCCGCAGCTCGATACCCTGCTGTACCGTTCAACCAGCCTGAAAGATAACGGGATTGTCATCGACCGGCTGGCGTTTTTGCGCCTTTATTTGCAAAAATTTGATGACAACCGCCGGATATGGCATACGCAGGGCTTTGACGATATCCGCCGCCGCTGGCTACAAAACGCCAAAGGTTTGGGCGGCGAAATCCGCGTTGTAACGGAAAAAGGCGAGGAAAACGGCACGTTTGCCGGCGTCGATAATAATGGATTGTTATTATTGCAAAAAGGTGCTATAGTGCAAAAGATATATGCGGGTGATGTATTTTATAAAGAAAATAAATAAGGAAAATAATTATAAATGAATGAATTTAATAAAGAGGGAATATACTTTTTTGCCTTAGGCGGGGCGGAAGAAGTTGGTTTTAATATGTACGCCTATGCAGTAGATGGAAAAATTATAGTTGTAGACGCCGGTTACGGTTTTTTGAATGACGATTATCCGGGAATGGAAATGGGGCTGGCCGATGCGTCTTTTTTAGAAAATTATCAGGAAGATATTGAAGCCATATTCATTACCCACGCGCATGAAGACCACTTTGGCGCCATAGCCCATATCTGGCCCAAACTCCGCTGTCCGATATACGCCACTGATTTCACGCTCGGCCACATTGCTTACCGCCTGCGTGAATACAAACTGGAAAACGAGGTCGAGCTTCACTCGGCAACGGATCATCCGCGGGTAAAATTGCAGAATTTTGACGTCGAGTTCGCCGGACTGGTCCATTCCACGCTGGAAAGCTGCGGCCTGATTATCCGCACCAAATACGGCAATGTCGTCCACGCAACAGATTGGCGCTTTGACGATGGGCAGAATGAATTGTCGGTAACGGATTACAAAGCGCTGCATGAGGTCGCCAAAGAAGGCGTGGAACTTTATGTCGGCGATTCGACCAACATGCGCGAAACGGAGCAGTCTCCGTCCGAAATGGAGATTCGCGAAAATTTGATAAAACTGGTGCCAACGTTCAAAAATACGCTGGTTGCCACTTGCTTTGCTTCTAATATCACCCGTATGGAAAGCCTGATTCTGGCAGCCCATGCAGCAGACAGAACGCCGGTTATTGCCGGCATGAGCCTGATTCAGAATATGAACATTGCCAAAGACTGCGGCTTTCTGCAAGATCTTCCGCCTTATGTCGAGGCCAAACAGGCCATGGACATCCCGCTGGACAAGATGCTTTATATCTGCGCCGGCTCACAGGGCAATTACCGCAGCGGATTGACCAGAATTGTCAACGGCGAGAACAAAAACATCAGCCTCGGCAAAGGCGATGCCATTATCTTCTCATCCAAAATCATCCCCGGTAATGAAGAAAAAATCGAGCGCATGCAGGAAAAACTGCGTGACGCCGGCGTTGACGTCATTACGACCGAGGAATACGCCGTCCATACCACCGGCCATGGCGGCAAAAATGAAATCAAAGCCATGTATGAGCTGCTTAAACCGCAGTTGGTCATTCCGGTTCACGGGGACAAACGCAACATCAGGGAACAGCGCCGCTTTGCGCTGGAATGCGGCGTCAAAGAAGTCACACAGGTTCATAACGGCGACGTCCTGCTGGTTAATAAAGGCGGATACGAGCTGGTGGGCGTGGTTCCGACCGATATCTTGGGTGTAGACCGCAAACAGCTGACCGGTCTCGGATCGCAGCTGGTGAAAAATCGCAAACGCATTGCTTATAATTGCAGTGTGTTTATCAGCGCGGTTTTTGATGAAAAATGGCAGCTGGAAGACCTGCAAATCAGCGCAATAGACATTCTGGAAGAAAACGCTTGGCAGGAGCTGATGGAAAGCATTAAAGAAGATATGATAAAATCCATCCCCGGAGAGCTTGTTAAACTCAACTATCGTGAAAGCGCGATTGAAGAATATATTCGGGCTAAAATCCGCAAGAAGATTTATGCGGCAACAGACATCAAACCGGTTGTCTTCATGCACTTTTTCAAGAAAAAAGATGACGGAGAACTTGGCGGAGAATAGAGCCGCGGACTTGCCCTTAAAAATACTATCTTTCCTCCTGCACACTGTCGGAGCATTGAAATCCTCAGGGCGGGAGATGTAGCTAACCTAACCGCCGTACAGGGCAATGCTGGCAATGATAAATGCTTCAAAGCGCCTTCAGCTAATAAAAATCGCTTGCAAAAAGCTTAGATTCCTTTAATATAACTCTCGCAGTCCGGAGGCGGACTGTGGTGTCTGAAAAACATCTTTAGGTTATCCGCTCTTGGCGGAGTACGTGACATAAGCCGCTTTGCGGACGAATAAGCGTGACTGTACCTAAACAGTTTTTCAGCTCCGCCACCCTTTATCGGGTGGTTTTGTTTTAACAAAATAGTGGAGCTAAAAAAATAATGAAGAATATAAAGTATCAATCCAGAGCGTCTAATCCGCTGAAAGCGATTCACCGGACGCTGGGTTTTGCCTTTTACTGCGAAAGACGAAAAGACGAGATTACATTAAAAAAAGTCAGCAGGAAATTAAAAGTCCCGACCGAATATATAGAGGATTTGGAATTGGGACGCGGCAGAATCAGGCCGTGGCTGATAAAAGAACTTCTGGAATATTATAACAGAAAAATATCAGTCTACCTTGACATGCCGGAAGATGATAAGAAAAAGAGTTAAAACAAAAGCGGGATTAATCTCCCGCTTTTTCATGATAAATATGTTTGATTATTTGACTTCGCCGATATACATGCCGAGGTCAATAGCGGCTTTAACAAAGTCGCTGTGTGTGTTCAACAGCGTTGTGCCTTCTTTAACCACGTCTTCCAAAGCATAAGCCTGAACATGGCCGTCTTTCCATGCAACCATCTTGTTGCTCTCGCCTTTGGCGAGCAGCTCAATTGCCTTTGCGCCGAAAACGGCAGCCAGCAGGCGGTCAAGAGCGGCCGGCGTACCGGAGCGCTGAATATGTCCGAGTTGGGTAACGCGAACCTGAAAATCTTTGTAACGGCTGCTGATTTCATTGTTGAGATATTGGCCGATACCGCCGTAAACAGCCTCGCCGACAAGATTCTTTTTGTTAGAAAGATGCTCGCCGTTTTCGGTCTTAATCCCTTCCGAAACAACGATAACGGCATGATTACGGCCGCTGGCTTTAATAGATTTGAGTTTGTTGATAATACCGTCAATGCTGTACGGAATTTCCGGTACCAGACAAACGTCGGCAGAACCGGCCAAAGCCGAATGCATGGCCAGATGTCCGGCATCGCGGCCCATAACTTCCATAATCAGGGCGCGGCTGTGGGAACGTGCAGTCCATTCCAAATCGTCAATTGCCTGTGTGCAGACTTGAACGGCAGATTGAAAACCAACGGAAAATTCGGTAATCGGGGTATCATTGTCAATAGTTTTGGGAATACCGATAACGCGAACGTCAGTCCCTTTGCAGTAGTTGCTGACAATGTTCATGCTGCCGTCGCCGCCGACAACAACAATGGCGTCCAAACCAAGATCTTTAACGCCTTGTGCAAAACGTTTGGACATTTCTTCCAAAGATTCCATCTTAACGCCCTTGTTCAAAGAACCAAGATAAGATCCGCTGAGTCTCGGCCACGGGGAGTCGGAAAAATTATGAACGGTGAGAACTTCAAAACTGTGGGGCGTTTCTGTAATGCCGTCAGTACCGTTATGAATACCGTAAACTTCCCAGCCTTTTTTGCTGGCAGCTTCTACAACCGCGCTGATAACGGCATTAAGTCCGGCGCAGTCGCCGCCGCTTGTCAAAACACCAATTCTTTTAATTTTATCCATCAAAAAACTCCTTGTTTTTAATATAAAAAAGATTAAATTAGAAACCATAATAAAATATTCGGGGCATTTATACACCAAGATTTTAAACAAGTCTATTGCAATTTTGAAAATTATCGTGTATAATACATATAAATTTTATGGAAATATTTCCAGCAAAAAATAAGTTATCAAATTTTTTCTTAATAAAGGTAGGTTTTATGACCAATTTAAGCACTTTGGACAAGCTCCAACAACAATTGTGCGAACTGAAATTAGAAGAGAGAAGAGTTCGTTCAGACATCAAAAATCTGGTCAGGAAGAATTCGACAATTGATTTTTTTCAGGCAAAACAACTAAATAGCCTCCGCACCGGCGTCAAAAGCCGGATAAAAAGCGTCGAGGCTAAAATCATGCCTAATATTATCGCATAAAATGATTGCAAAATCAGATTTTGTGTGTTAATAAATAGCGCGAAACTCGTTATTAACCTTTTAAAATAAGTGAAATGGGGTGATTTAAGTGGTTCAAGTTACTGTTATTGGTAATGATGTAGCTCAGTCTCTGAAAGTTTTGAAAAAGAAGATGCAAAGAGAAGGTGTCTTCCGCGAGATGAAATTAAGACGTCATCACGAGAAAAATTCTGAGAAAAAGGCTCGTCGTCAGGCTGAAGCCGTAAGACGCGCGCGCAAACAGCTGCGGAAACGCTTAGATACTGAAGGATTCTAGTCCTTTGGAGAATTTTGAAAAGGAGGCTGAAAAGCCTCCTTTTTATTGTACTCGGAAAACTACGCAAAACCAATAGTTCTCTAGGTACAAAAAGAAAGGCACTTTATAAATGCCTTTCTCAAAACACCAAATAACTCAAAGATGTCTTTTCTAAAAAGATAACATCAATGCTTCTATGAGTTTTAGAATTGGTTACGTGCAGTTATTACAATCATCTCCGCCCGGCTGACCACAATCATCACCGGAACAATTGCAATCTAAGGCTTCAATATAGCACAATCCTTTTGTTGTTGTCGCTTTTATTGATGAAGATTGATATCTGTATTTTACTAAATCATTGGCAGTCATTTTTTACTCACCCCCTTTCTTAAATTTATTTAATAAAATCTTCTGGATTTAAATGAAACCATCTTAATATACATCCTCCACCACAATTCTCCCACAAATTGCAATTTATACATTTTTTGCTTGGATATGTATTGATGGTATCTCTGAATTGCGTACAAATTGAAGAATTCCAAAAATCTATGATATTATCAAAATGAACAGGTTTATTATTTAGAGGAGATTTGACAAAGTGATTACAGGGAAGAATATCAAAATTACTATCAAAAATGATGCCGGCACCTTTTCTTATGTGGCAACAGGTTTGTATGATTTTTCTTTCAATAAGTTCTTGTAAAAAGACTTTATCAAGTAGACACAATGGAATTGATATCTCAAAGGCATAATGTAAATTTGTTTGCTTAAATATTTCAAATGCAGTCTTGCATGTCTGTGCAATTATCTTCATATCAGGCACATCTTTTCCATCAGAAGCCGAAGGTTTATAAAGCTGAAAAACAATATTATCTAATGAATATTTGATTAAAAAATCTTTTAGCCTCAAAATTTCAGTTTCTGTCTGATCACCTAATACATAAGACAATTTTACATTTGCACCTAGTGATTTTAAGTTTTGATACCCTTGTATGCTCTTTTTAAAACCCAGAGAGTGCGTATTTTGATAATATTCCTCAGGACTGCTGCCTTTCAAAGAAATATTAAAATTATGTAATCCACTGTTAACAATTTGTTTGGCAAAAGATTTATCAGAAAACCGAATTCCGTTTGTTGCCATTGACATGCGAACCTGTTTGTCTGCAATATATTTTACAGCCTGAAGCAGATGTTTGTAAATAGAAGGTTCTCCGCCGATAAAAACAATATTTTTTATATTGTTTTTACACAATATATCAACCAATTTATATAATTTTTCGATGTCCATAAAGTCATCTGAAAAATTGGATTGGCTGGCATAACACCAAGAACAGCGGTTATTGCATGATTTGTTTGTTGTTAGCCAAGCCGTTTTGGGATATATTATATCAGTCATGTCAACTATCCGATACAACGATGTTAATAAGTTTTTGTGGAACATAAATTGTTCTGATAATTTTTTTATTTATCAAATATTTTTGTACAAATGAAACCGCCTCATTTATTAGGGCAGATTCTGATAAGTTTATATCCGCTAAAAAGCTGGATCTGACTTTACCATTTATCTGAATAGTAATATTTATTTTGTCTTTAACCAAAGCTTTTTCATCAACCGATGGCCATTTTTCATTAAATACAGATGTCATATGGCCTGCTTGTTCCCACAATTCTTCCGCAAAATGTGGTGCAAAAGGAGAAATCAAAATAATATAACAATCCATGCAATCTTTTAATAAAGCATAATTAATTTTTTCTTTTTTCATATAATCATAAATAGCATTTGTATATTCCATTAACCGTGCAATTGCCGTATTAAATTGAAATTTTTCAATGTCTTTTGAAATATTATCCAAGGCAAAATTCTTAGCATAAACCAGATCTTTATCAAACTGAGGGACAATATCGCATTTTGTAGAGGCCAAAGAATAAAATTCAGCAAACATTTTTTCAACTCTTGTAAAGAATTTTGCAATTCCTTCAATTCCTTTATCACTCCACGGACCACCGGCAATATAAGAAAAAGCAAATTCAATATACATTCTGAACACATCAGAACCGTACTTATTAATATAGTCATCGGGACAAATGGTATTGCCTTTTGATTTGCTCATTTTGGCTCCGTCCGGCCCCAAAATAAGACCTTGATGTATAAGGGACAAAAATGGTTCATCAAAGTTAAGATAACCTAAATCCCTCAGAACTTTAGTAAAAAATCGCGCATAAAGCAAATGCATGGTCGCATGCTCTTGCCCGCCGATATATTTGTCAACCGGCAATATAGCATTAATTTTTTCCTTATTGAATATCTCACAAGAGTTCTTATTGTCAGGATACCTTAGAAAATACCATGATGAATCGACAAATGTATCCATTGTGTCCGCTTCCCTATGGGCAGGCCCTCCACAAATTGGACAAATTGTGTGCATAAACTCCTTACAGCTTTTAAGTGGTGAATCCCCGGTCGGAGTAAATTCAACATCTTTGGGCAGTTTGACAGGAAGTTGGGATTCTGGTACAGGGACTTCACCGCATTTTTCACAATAAATAATAGGAATAGGAGCTCCCCAATACCGTTGTCGGGAAATTAGCCAGTCACGTAATCTATACATAGAGGTTAACTTTCCTTTTCCGGCCTTTTCCAGATCTTTGACAATTGTCGTAATTGCCTCCTTAGTTGTCAGGCCATTATATTTGCCTGAATTAACTAGTTTTCCATGGTTACAGAATGGCAAAGTTACAGATTCATCAGGTGTTAAGCTGGAAATAACCTGATGAATCGGCAAATTGTAATTTTTGGCAAAATCAAAATCTCTCTCATCATGTGCAGGGACAGCCATGACAAAACCGGTTCCGTAACTTGCAATAACGTAGTCGGCAACCCATACTGGAACTTTTTGTCCGTTGATGGGATTGGTTGCATATGCTCCGGTAAAAACACCGGTACGTTTTCGCTCATTCAGCATACGTTCCATCTCGGTAATTTTTCCGGCATTTTCAATATATTTTATCACTTCTTCTTTATAAGAATTATAGACAACATCCATAACATTTTCGTGTTCTGGAGACAAAACGACATAAGATAAGCCGCAAAGGGTATCTGCCCGTGAAGTAAAAGCCTCTAAAGTAATAATACTGCCATCCTCTTTTTCTATATCAAAAGAAATTAAGGCACCGCTGGATTTGCCAATCCAGTTTTTCTGAATCTTTTTAGTTTTTTCCGGCCAGTCTAATTTATCAATTCCTTGCAAAAGTTCTTCTGCATAGTCAGTAATTTTAAAGAACCATTGATTCATTTTTTTCTGATAAACGTCTGTGCCGCAACGATCGCATTTTCCGTTAACAACTTGTTCGTTTGCCAAAACAGTATTACATTTCGGACACCAGTTTACCGGAGCATCTTTACGGTAAGCTAAACCTTTTTTATACATTTGAACAAATATCCATTGGGTCCATTTATAATATTCTTCGTCACAGGTATTCAGTGTATATTCCCAATTAAATGTCGCACCAATCTTTTTTAGCTGCTCAGTCATAGTTTGAATATTTTTTCTCGTCGATTCCTCTGGATGAATGCCTGTTTTAATTGCATAATTTTCGGCCGGTAAGCCGAATGCATCAAAACCTTGCGGATGAAAAACATTATAGCCGTTCATCCGTTTAAAACGAGCCCAAGTATCTGGTGCTGCATAGTTATACCAATGTCCCAAATGCAAATTTGCACCGGAAGGATATGAAAACATTTCCAAGCAATATAATTTTTTACTTAAATCTTTTTCATTAAAACTGTATAAGTTTTGCTCGGTCCACTTTTTTTGCCATTTTTTATCAATATCAGCTGAGTATTTTATTTTTGTAAACATAACGTAACTTCTCCACCGGAAATTTTTCATAAAATTAATCAAAAATTATAATTAAAATAAGAAAAAGTCAACTCTCATATTTTCTATAAGCAACAGTAGAAAATAATTTGGATGTTTTTAGTGTGTTGCAAAATAAAAAGTCAAATGGCAAAATTTTATGTAGCTGTTATATAATAATTTGTTCGATTTTAACGGCCAAACCCGTTGTATCGTCCGTTTCAATAAAGACGCCGCAAAAAGTGCCTTTTCCTTTTGCCGGACTAAGCCTTCCTCCGGTATATTTGCGAGTCAGCCGGTTAACGGGTTCTTCTTTTTCAAAGCCGATGACCGAATTATAATCGCCGCACATCCCGACATCGGTCAGATAAGCCGTGCCGCCGTCACGAATGGTCGCGTCAGCCGTCGGAATATGTGTGTGGGATCCGATAACCGCAGAAACGCGTCCGTCCAGATAATGTCCGACCGAAACTTTTTCGGCAGTGGCTTCTGCATGAATATCAACAAATATGGCGTCAATGTTTTTGCCGAGCGTATAATTTTTGAGCAAATTGTCAATTGCCTGTGCCGGACAGTCTACGGCTTCCATAAAAAGCCGTCCGAGCAGCTGGGTGACCAGAATTTTTTTGCCGTTGGCCAGCTCAAATTCAACAAAACCGTGCCCCGGCAGGTGAGGCGGATAATTCAATGGCCGTACGATTCTTTTGCATTCATCCAAAAACGGAATAAGCTCGCGCTGTTGCCAGACATGGTTTCCTGTTACCAGTACGTCAGTGCCTTTTTGCAAAAAATCTTTGCAAATTGCGGGAGTTGCGCCAAAACCGTGAGCCGCGTTTTCAATATTTACAATAAAAACGTCGGGATGATAAGTGTCTTTGAGACTGTCAATATTGTTGAGAACGGCTTCCCTGCCGGCTCTGGCGACAACATCGCCGCAATAAATTATCTTCAAACGAAGGCTCCTTGTTCTTTGGACTTTGGCAACAAAAAAAATCCCGAAAGGGGGATTTTACTGGGAAGGCGCCGTCTGACCGTATGGATTACATTCTAATCGAACCGCTTGGACAAAGTGGGCGCCGTAATAACTGAACCTCGGTTCAGACAGGGACAGCTCCCTATAAAGAAATGTTGGCTCGGTAGACCTGCGGAAATACGAGCCAGACAGCCACCTTCTATGCCTATAGGCTACAACATTTCGACGGAAGATGCAACAGAAATTATCTGATTTTTTAAACTTTTTATCTCTTCGCTCAGAGAAGCGTCAAAATCAAGGAGTCGCGAGTTATCCACAGGGGCTGCGGCCGGCGTTTTTTCGCCTTTTTTGAGCTCGCTCAGCTCATCGGCCAGCAAAAGGCCGACCAAAACCAAAACCATGCTCTCGTTAACCTGCCCGATGGACAGATTGAGCATTTTGGCTTTTTCATCAAGCAGACGCGCCAATTGAATGATTCGGACTTCCTGCCCGTCTTCGCAGGCGACGGCATATTCGCGCGAATTAATTGTGATTGTTACCTGAGCCATCTTTTTCCAAAACTTTATCCAAACGGTTGATTACGGAATCTACATTGTCAATAATCTGGGCATAAGAAGACGTCATTGCTTCAATTTTCTTATCGCGCAGCCTGATATCGGCGGCAAACTTCTTTTGTCTTTGCAAAACTTCTTTTTTCTTGCCGTCCAGAACTTCGTTTAAGCGGGCCAAAGCGCTGCTGAGTTCGGAAATTGCCTCGTTTGTCTTTGGCAGGAGGATATTTTTTGTATCAGTCAAAATATTTCTCTTCCTTTTCTGAGATTATTCTCGTATATTAATATCAATTCAGCAACATAGTACTAACATATCAGACATTTTCAAGTAACAAAAAACAATTATGCAAAGTTTTATAATAAAATTAGAAAATCAGGACGAAGACTTAATCAATAATGATAACATTTGTTGTTATCTCATCGATTCTTCTTATAAAAAAGAAAAGGTTACTGCTCTGGCGGAACGGATTCATGCTGCCGGACGTTTGCTGCTGGTCAGCGGAAAAGATGCCGCTGACGTATGTCGCGGACATGAACTGGACGGTGTGGTGGCTGAGGTTTCAGAGGATCTGCCGTACAAAAAACAACTGTCGGATTTGCGCGGAAAAATCGGCAAGGGCCGCTTTGTCGGGGTCGTTTGCCCGCTGCAGCGCCATGCCGCAATGATTGTCAGCGAAACCGAACCGGATTTTGTGGCCTTCCGGATTGACGACCTGACACGGGCACGGGAGATTATTTCTTGGTATAATGAACTGTTTTTGATTCAGTCTGCCGTCATAAGCGGCAAAGCAGAGTGCGATTTGCGCGAGTTTGATACCGATTTTCTGATTCTCACCCCCGAAGAATTTAAGATTTTTGTTGCTAAAAAAGAAAGTTTAGATTAATTATTAATCAAAAAAATAAATATGGAGATAAATAACAATGAAACAATTAGCAGGATCAATCAGAATTGGCTGGGTTATCGAATACAAAGGCAAAGCCTGGACCGTAACCAAAGCCCAACACATCAAACCGGGTAAAGGCGGCGCTTTTATGCAGGTAGAAATGAAAGCCGTTGAAGAAGGCACCAAAACCAATGAACGCTTCAGAACTGAAGACAGCGTTGAAAAATTGATGGTTGAAGAAAAAGACTGCCAGTTCCTGTTTGAGGATTCTAACGGCCTGACCTTTATGGAAAGCGAAACCTTTGAACAATTCACCATGCCGTCAGATATTCTGGGCGATTCCCGTCCGTTTATGACAGATGGCATGACGGTTTATATCAACTTTATTGACGGCAAGCCGATTTCTGTCGAACTGCCGATGCAGGTTGTCTGCACCGTTGTTGAAACCGAGCCGGTGGTTAAAGGCCAGACCGCGTCTTCTTCTTATAAGCCGAGCATTTTGGATAACGGCGTCCGCGTTATGGTTCCGCCGTTTATCAATACCGGTGACAAAATCGTTGTTGCCACCACCGATGCAACTTATGTAGAGAGAGCCAAATAATGTCTTATCTTTCCCCCGTTTCAGCCATGCTGGTCAATGCCGTCAAAAAAGCCGGACAGTCTTTGACCCGTGACTTTAATGAAGTTGAAAAATTGCAGAATTCCGTAAAAGGGCACAGCGAATTTGTGGTATCTGCCGTCAACCGCGTGACCAGAAATCTGCAGCAGGAATTGTCCAAAGCCAAACCGAATTATCCGTTTTACGTCGACGGCAAACCGCGTCCGCAAGGCGTTTATTTTGTTGTTTCCCCGATTGACGGGATTATGAATTTTGCGCACGGAATTCCCTGTTTTTCAATTTCTGCTTCAATTGTGGAAAATGAAACCACGCTGGCTTCGGTCATTTACAATCCGGCAACCGACGAACTGTTCTTTGCCGAAAAAGGCATCGGCGCTTTCAAAGAAGGCTACCGCAATCATGAGCGCCTGCGTGTTTCTTCCCGCAAGGAACTGCATGGCGCGTTAACGGCGTCTTTGCTGAAATACAGGGAAAAACCTGAGGAATATCATAACATTCACGGCCGCCTGATTGCCGGCACGGAAGATTTGCGGATTTTCGGCGCGCTGAGTCTGGATTTGGCAAACGTTGCCGCCGGAAAGCTTGATGCTGCGGTCAGTCTGGCAAACAGCGTTTCTGACCTGACGGCGGGCATTCTTTTGGTTAAAGAAGCCGGCGGTTCGGTTTTGGAAATTGCGCAAAAAGATATTCGCTCGGAAGATCTGGCAGCGGTATTTGCCAGCGGTAATATTCTGGCTTCCAATCAGGCATTGGCCAAACCGGTATATGAACTGCTGAACAAATAAAGTTTGTAACTTTATAAAAACAGAGGGGCAAAATGATGAAAAAACAGAAGATATTGGTTTCCGCATTGGCCGCGCTAATGTTCTCGACGGCCGGCGTATCTGCTCAGGACGTGTATGTCGACTTGTCGGTTTTAGACAGTCTCGGAACCGATTCTTCTGCTTCTTCCGCGCCGCTTTTTCCGGTTGTTTCTCCGGAAAGCCGTCCGGTAAAAAAAGCCGTCAAAAAAGCGCCTCATAAAGCTAAAAAACAAGTCAAAAAAACTGTCCGCGCCGAAAAAGACATTGTCAGTATCCCGCAAAAATCAGAAATCAAGGTCGAAAACCTGAAACCGGCATCTGACGACCGGCCGGATTTGAGTTCGGAACAGGCACAGGTTAAAGACCAGCCGGTCAATAAGGCGGCTGCAGCCGAAGTTTTGGCTAATGTTGAAAAAGCGGCTGCTGTGCCGGAGGCTGAAACCGTTTTGCCTCAGGCACCGTCCGAAGACCGGTTCGATTCTGTTGTTCCTGCACAAAACAACGAGCGGACGGCAATTGCTCCGGTCGAAATGCCGGAAAATGCCGGAAATCCGATCGTACAGCCGGAACCGCAGAAGCCGGAAGCCGAAGTTCAATTGCTGGTTCCCGTAAAGCCGGCAGAACCAAAGATATTATTGACCCCGCCGCCCGCAGAGCAGCCGTCGGTTCCGGCTGAACACAAGGTCAGCCCCGCGGATAATCATATTGTCTTTGCCGAAGATGTGTCGGAATTAACGGAGGACAACAAAAAACAAATTGATGCGATTATTGCCGGATTTGAAGATCCGAAAAACAACAAGATTGCCATTTCCTCATACAATTATGACAACGGCGAAGATGTCTTCCGCAAAAAGCGCATGAGTCTGAACCGTGCCGTGGAAATCCGTTCCTATTTGCTGGGCAAAGGCTATAAAAATTTCTCGATTAAGGTCATAAACGTCAATGAGGCAGACAAAAATAATCTGGTAATGGTCGTTGAATTAAAATAAATTTAAATTTTTTGTAAAATAAAGCTTGCTTAATTTATTTCTCTACTGTATAAGAGCAATAAAAATATGCAAAATATAGAAAAATTTGGAGAAAATAAAATGAAAAAAGGTATTCATCCTGACTATCATGAAATTACTTACATCATGACCGATGGAACTGAAGTAAAGACAAAATCCACCTGGGGCAAAGCCGGTGATGTAATGCGTCTGGAAGTAGACCCGAAATCTCATCCGGTTTGGACAGGTGTTTATCGTATGGTTGATACCGGCGGTCAATTGTCTAAATTCAAAAACAAATTCGGTGCTTTCGGTCTTAAAACCGGTGATGACGCTGCAAACTAATTTCATTATAGTTTAGCTTTTTGTTAACCTGCATTTGATAATTTGAATGCAGGTTTTTTATGCGGGGGCAAAGAACTGCCATGGTCAAAATAGTACATTATGAAGTATATACCGATTCCGGAGACGGCTGGAAACTGGAAGAACGATTTTCCAACGAGCAGCGGTATGAAGCCGTAAATCTGGCCAAAGAACAGGAACAAAACCATAAAAAAGTCAAAATCATCAAAGAATACTTTGATGTTCAGGACAATTCCTATCAGGAAACGGTTGAATACATCAGCGGCTTTTCCAACCGGAAAAATGCCAAGGGCGGCGCTTATTCCGAATTTTCCGGCGGCAGTGCCGGCAGCGGCAGTTCGGAAGGCGGAAAAAGTACGGGCGGCGCAAGGCGTGACAATGTTATGACCGGTATCATCAAACTGCTCGCCATTATCATCTTATGTCTGGCTTTGGCCAATTTTCTGGTTACTTTGCTGACCCCGATTGTTGAGAGTTTTGCGCCGGAAGAAATAACCAATCCGATTTTGTTTGTTCTGTTCTTCAGCCTTTTTCTGGGAATTGCACTGCCGCTGCTGTTGAAGAGAGTGCCTTGGCACGTCTTTATTCCCCGTTCGTCGCATAAGAAAAATCTGGATGAAAGAAAGTTTTATAATCGGGCAGATGTCATTGCCAGACGTTATAATATGAATGATGAGTTTGATCCCCAGCTCGCACCGGTCTATCCTGAGGCCCCGCTGGAGTTCAAACGCTATATCCTCAATTTTCTGAGTGATGTGGTTTCTAACATCAACTCTGCCTCAGCCTTGCAAGACAGCTTCTCTCGCCTTGGCGTTAAACTGGTGGTTTTTGGCGGTTGTTTCGAACTGGCCCGCTATAGCGGCCTTTCTCTGACGGAGGCCAACTCGCTGCTGTATGAGGCTTTTAAGATATTGGACGGCGATAAGACCGACTTGGAAGATTTCTATGAGGCCAAAAAGACCTATAAAGACAACCGCTTTGCCGTATTTTTGACCGGTGTCGGCGCCTATCTGATGGGGCAGGTTATTTTGGAAAAGCCGCTTGATATCAATATGTTAAAACTGTCTTTTGACAAATGGGAGGAGCAAAACAGCCAGCTTGACAAAGTAAGAAGTCCGGCCGAAACTGTTGAAAAAGAAGTGTCTTTTTCCTGCTTGGTCAATATTAAAAATTCAATTGAATTTGTTGATACGGCCATCCCCGGACTGGATCAGCAAAAAAGCGACGTCAAAGCCGGCGTTCGCAATATCATCCAGAATCTGCTTGAAAAATATAAATCCATGAGTATTTCGGAAGAAGGCGAGATAACAACGCTGACCTTCAGCAAACTGAACCGCGCGGTCAAATTCGCCGTCGATTTTCTGAATGACGCCGCGATCTATGCCGACGATATTGCGGACGAGAACCTGCTGTTTCACTGCAGTTGTACGATTATCGAGGATATTCGCCGTCAGGGCGGCAATATGCAGGACTACATTGCCGACTTGTCTGATCAGACGTATGACTATGAAATCGTCACAACCGAAGCCATTAACAAATTTCGGGACGAGCTTGACGCTACCCGCTATAATTTTGACTTTTTGGGTGAAAAAACGCTTCCGCGCACAAAAAAAACAGAAGCCATTTATAAAATATTGTATTGATGAGGAAAATTTTCAAAAAAGGTTGAGATATTATAATTTTTATGCTACAATATAAACTGTTTATTGAGGAGTATTAAAAATGCAGATACCGTCGAGTTCATCAAATGTCAAGGATGGCATTGCTTATTGGGAGAAAACCGCCGCGGATGTTAACGACGTAGACGAGAAGTTTTCCAACGCCCGTGATTTGGGCTACCTGCGTTTGAATTATGCGCGCGTAACCTCAATCGCCCAGCTTTCCGAATATGACAAAGAAGATAATTATAAAATTCAGGTGCAGTCTAATGGTAAACTTTCGCTTGCCCTGCGCAATACAGAGGGAACAGACGACAAAGTGCTGGACCTTTCAAAATATGACGAGGCGCTGGATGAGCTGAAAAAACAGTTTGATCCGGAAGGCTACGCCAAAGAGCAGGAAGAAAAGAAAAAAGCCGAAGAAGATTTGCTGGCAACCATGGCCCCCGGCATGCAGGTGCAGGTTTATATGGTGAAAAACGGCAAAGAAGTTTTGGTTGCCGACAGTACGGCTGAAAAAGGCGATGACCTGAGAACCAATCTGGACAATATGCTCTCCGGCGAATATAAAGCCAAAAAAGGCACCTATTACGTAAAAGTCAGCCGTGATGATACGGTTGATAAAGACGCCGAACTTCCTTATGCTCTGCAAATGAGAGTCGGTTCGTCGCACAAACATGAATATAGCTTTACCGAAACCGTTTCTTCCGATACCAAAAACAAAGAATATACCCGTATTCCGTCCACTACGTCGGCAAGCGGAACTTTGTCAAGCGTCAATGCCCTGCAAATACAGGCTTCGCGCTATCAGGCAACGGCGCAGATGCTGCAAATCGGATATTTGAACGTGGCTAACATTTATAACAGCCGCAAATAAAATTGCTTGGAACTTGCAACAAATGCCTCAGAAACAAATTCTGAGGCATTTTTAATAAAAGTCTTGTATAAATATAAAATATCTTCTATTTTAGCAGTAATTATTTTTTAAGGCAAAATTTTAAAGGAAGTTAAGAAAGGATATAAAAAAATGACAGCTCCATTGATGCCGAGAGCAACCGCTGTATGGTTGGTAGAAAATACAACTCTGACATTTCGCCAGATTGCTGACTTTTGTGAATTGCATGAGTTGGAAATTCAGGCAATTGCTGATGGCGATGTTTCCGGAAACATTATGGGAATCAATCCGATTGACAACGGCCAGTTGACTTTGGATGAAATCCAACGTTGCGAGGCAGACAGCAAAGCCCGTCTGGAAGCCTGCTATATTGAACGCAATGTCAAATTGAAAAATGCAAAGGCCAAAAAGATTCTGTCGCCGACTCAAAGAGGCGATAAACCGAACGCCATTCTGTGGATTGTCAAAAACTGTCCGGAACTCAAAGATACCCAGATTTGCAAATTAATCGGCACAACCAAGCCGACAATTGAATCCATTCGTGAAGGCACACACCGCGATATGCTGAACCTGCGCCCGAAAAATCCGGTGACCGTAGGGCTGTGCTCTGAAAGAGATCTGGAAAATGCCGTGGCCATTGCCAAAGCAAAAGCAGCAAAAGATAAAAAATAGTCTTTGTTAAAAATGCAAAAGCCGGATTTTTCCGGCTTTTTGTTTGTCCGAAATTTCACTTGCAAAAACCATAGATTCGTTTAATATAACTCTCGCAGTCCGGAGACGGACTGTGGTGTCGAAAACATCTTATAGCAGTTCCTCGTTATGGGGAGTATCCGAGATAAGCGTGCTTGCACGGCGAATAAGGATAACTGTTGCTATACAGTTTTTCGGCTCCCCGCCTGAAGTGACCCTTCCGGCGGTTTTGTTTTAACAAAATAGTGGAGCTAAAAAAAATGTTATCAAGAGAATATAGAAAAAAATGGTATAAGAATTTTCGGGCTTATTGTAATCAGGAATTAGACCGGATAATGACGGAACGGGGTTTGACAAGCGCCGAGC